>NC_011060.1:1192500-1496789 GCF_000020645.1 Pelodictyon phaeoclathratiforme BU-1 | reverse complement strand
AAATATCAAGGAAATCACTTCCGATTTACAATCTATTCTCAAAGAGTATCAAAACCTTACCAGCAAACTTGAGAATGGCACCTTTTCTGACCGTGACCTGCAGCAGTTGCGCCAAAAAGAGGTAGAACTTGCTCTTGATACGCTGGTCAATGATATCCCGGAGATTCTTCATGAATCACAACGTGGTTTTGAGCGTATTACCACGATTATCAATGGCATGAGGAACTTGTCGCACCGTTACGCGGCTGACAAAAAGATTCTTTTCGATATCAATAAAGGAGTCATTGATACGCTCACCATTACAAGTCATGAACACAGTGTATGCGCCGACATCACCACTGAGTTTGGGGAGTTGCCGCTTGTTGAGTGTAATCCGGAGGAAATCAAGCAGGTATTGCTCAACCTGATTCTCAACGCTGTCCATGCCATCAAGTCACAACAGCGAAATGCAAAGGGCACAATCGCTCTGCATACCTGGTTCGACAGCAACAATGTCTACTGTTCAATTACTGATAACGGACCCGGCATACCGGAAGCAATTCGAAACGATATTTTTAACCCGTTTTTTACCACCAGAAGCTCCGAAAAATGTACGGGGCTTGGGTTAAGCATTGCCTATGATATTATTGTAACGAAACATAAAGGGACTATTTCTGTTACGTTTCCTGACGGTGCTACGGTATTTACCATATCGTTACCACGGCAAATACCCTGAAAAACAGCATCATTCCGGCACCGTCCATGCGGCGGTCTCAGCCGGAAAGAATCGGGCACAATGGGAGAGCAACCAGCATGGCTGACCGAAGAGCGATAATTTATACATTCGAATCAAGCCAAATAATAGTAAATTGCATGGTTATCCATACTCTCCCATAATTTTAACGCTCAACATCACCATGGGAACCACAACCACAAAAGTTGATCTGGTCAATGTTATTGCCCACAGAACAGGTCTGACAAAAAACGAAACGGAATCTGTGGTTAACTCTTTGTTTGAAAGCATCATTGATTCTCTGAAAGCCGGAAAACGAATAGAGATCAGGGGATTTGGCTCGTTCAATATTCGCCACAAAAATCTTCGCCAGGCAAGGAACCCAAGAACAGGGGAAAAGGTGACCGTTGAACCAAAAAATGTCCCGGCATTCAAAATCTCCAAAGAGTTCAAGCTTGCCGTGAGTGAAAGCCTAAAATCTGATGACGAATAATAGTTCGTCGTCTCACCAAAGCATTTCTCACAACACTATTTCTGGCGGCCCCTTGACTGAACGGCTCTCTGGTTCGGTTGAGCGGGTCACCTTTCACAGCGAAGAGTCCGGCTTCTGCATCCTGCGGACAAAGGTAAAAGGGCGTCGTGACCTGGTCACTGTTGTTGGTTCGGCAGCTTCCATTACTCCCGGTGAATATGTCGAATGCCTTGGAAACTGGCAAAATGACCGTACCTATGGATTGCAGTTCAGGGCAACCCGGTTGACTGTTGTGCCGCCAAGCACCCTGGAAGGAATCGAAAAATACCTTGGCTCCGGCATGGTCAAGGGAATTGGCCCACACTTTGCCAAAGCATTGGTCTACGCCTTTAAAGAGGAGGTCTTTACCGTTATTGAGGAAGAACCGGAGCGTATGCTTGAGCTTCCCGGTATTGGCCAGAAAAGGATGACAAAGGTGGCTGCTGCCTGGGCAGACCAGAAGGTGATCAGAGAGATCATGGTCTTTCTTCAGTCGCACGGACTCGGAACTGGCCGCGCGGTCAGGATCTTCAAGACCTACGGCAACGAGTCGATTATCAAGGTGACCGAAAATCCCTATCGCCTTGCCCTCGACATCCACGGCATAGGTTTCACGACTGCCGACACTCTTGCCATGCAGCTTGGCATTGCGCCCGACTCCCTTATTCGTGCGCAAGCAGGCGTTCGACATATCCTGCAAGAGATCTCCGGAAACGGCCATTGTGCAGCCCCATGGGAGGTGCTTGTAGCTGAAGCGGCCAAACTGCTTGAAATTACACCGACGATCATCGAAACAGCGATCAATGCAGAAGTTGCTGCAGAAAACCTTGTCCGTGAAGAGATAAACGGCACTCCCGCACTCTTTCTGACACCCCTTTACCGGGCCGAAATCGGCACTGCAACCCATATCCAGAGGCTGCTCCGTGGAGAGCTGCCCTGGGGATCGATTGACACCGACAAGGCAATTCCCTGGGTAGAAGGGAAGAGCGGACTTACCCTCTCCGACTCACAACAGCGAGCCATCAGCCTTGCCCTTTCAAACAAGGCTGTGATCATTACCGGTGGACCGGGGGTAGGAAAAACAACCCTCGTCAACAGCATTCTGCTCATACTTCAGGCAAAAAAGCTTACCGTTACCCTCTGCGCACCAACCGGAAGGGCGGCCAAACGACTCTCCGAATCAACCGCTCTTGAAGCCAAAACCATTCACCGCCTGCTGGAGTTCGATCCCCAGTCATTCGGATTCAAACGCAACCGCGACAACCCGCTCGAAACCGACCTCGTCGTGATCGACGAAGCCTCCATGGTTGACATCGTACTCATGAACCGCCTCCTCGCCGCCATTCCCGACAAAGCCGCCCTGATGCTGGTTGGAGATGTCGACCAGCTTCCATCCGTTGGCCCGGGCGCTGTACTTGCCGACCTTATCCGCTCCGGCAGCATACCCGTAATCAGCCTGACCGAAATATTCCGCCAAGCCGCATCCTCACGTATCATCATCAATGCCCACCGGATCAATCGCGGAGAGATACCGCTCAACCTTGAGGGCCCCGGCCTCTCCGACTTCTACTTTATCCCTGCCTCATCTCCCGAAGAGATCTACAACAAACTCATCCAGCTCATCACCGAGCGCATACCGAAACGGTTCGGCCTCCATTCGGTGAAGGAGGTTCAGGTGCTGACTCCGATGAACAGGGGAGGGCTCGGTGCCCGTGCACTTAATGTTGAACTGCAACGAGCGCTCAACGACAAAGCTGAACCGAAAATAACCCGATTCGGCACAATCTTTGCTCCCGGTGACAAGGTGATCCAGACCGTCAACAACTACGACAAAGAGGTCTTCAACGGCGACATTGGCCAGATCCTCAAAATTGACACCGAAGAGAGCATCCTGCTGGTCGACTACGATGGCCGGGAGGTAGAATATGAGTTTGGCGAACTCGATGAAGTTTCACTTGCCTATGCAACGAGTATCCACAAAAGCCAGGGATCAGAATACCCGGCAGTCATCATCCCCCTTGCCATGCAGCACTACACCCTGCTGGAGCGGAATTTGATCTACACCGCCGTTACCCGTGGCAAAAAGCTGGTCATCATCATCGGAGAACCCAAAGCCCTCGGCATAGCCGTCAAGACCCAGAAATCAAACAGCAGGGTAACAAATTTGACAGCACGGATTGCCTGACAATGTGCGCACCTCTCTTTTGGCGCTTCTTGTTTTGAGGTATTACCGCATTATGTTTATCGTGGAAAATATGGTGTCAACAAAGTATGGATTGGGAGGTGACTTCGGCTTAAAGCTCAATTTTTTGAAATTGTTGCCAATGGCGAGAATTCCAGTGTGGAATTTAAAAGGGATGATATTCTGCCTGAGCAGTTGGCAAAGGAGATTGTTCCCTTCGCGAATGTACAGGGTGGCCGGATTTTTCTTGGCGTTGAGGATAATGGAGAGTTTACCGCAGCCGTTCATAACCCTGAAATTCCGGTTGCATCGGCATACAAATTTTCGTAACCCATTATCTGGTTTTTATTTGAGGTGGATTTTTAGTAAATAACACGGTGATGTATCGTGTTTCCATTCCCGAATCCTCTGTAAGGTAAAAAATCCTCTTTATGAATGTCTTCAAGACTCACGCAAGTATCATAGAGGATTATTCTTCCTACATCCACAGTTTCATCTCCATTGCTGACCCGGACATCAGCCAGGTTGTTGATCGTGCATTAAGTACGGGCAAGCTATGGCCAGAGCCACTTTTGCAGTTTAACCCTTCGTTTGAGATGTTCGGTGGGCTCGAAAAGCTTATTGAATCGAAAACGTTGCATGGGGCCATTGGCGACATTTTCAAAGGGTACAAACTCTATCGCCATCAGGTTGAGGCAATACGATTGGGCACCAGCGGCAAGGATTTTATCGTTACATCCGGCACCGGCTCGGGCAAGTCGTTGACCTATATCGGTTCTATTTTTCACCATCTTCTTTCGAACCCGGCAACAAAAGGGGTTACTGCGGTTGTCGTCTATCCCATGAATGCCCTCATTAACTCGCAGTTCGAAGAGTTCACCCGATACAAAAAGAATTATGAGGATGCCACCGGCAAAGAGTTTCCGATCATCTTTGGCCAGTATACAGGTCAGGAGGGTGAGGAGGCAAGGGAAAAAATGCGGAAGAACCCGCCGCATATTCTCTTGACCAACTACATGATGCTGGAGCTGTTGTTAACCCGCGTACGTGAACGCAACATTCGAGAGAGCATCTACCTGAATCTCCGGTTTCTGGTCTTCGATGAACTGCACACCTATCGAGGTCGGCAGGGTGCGGATGTTTCCATGTTGATTCGACGGATTCGATCCAATTGTGTCCAACAGATTGTGAGTATAGGTACCTCTGCCACCATGGTTTCTGATAGTGTTGGTGATATTGAGCATCAGAAAGCAGAGGTTGCCAACGTTGCCACCAAACTCTTTGGCTGCCAATTCACCACAGAGCAGGTTATCAACGAAAAGCTTGCCCGTTCACTTTCTCCCAACGGCACGATTCCTGCCAGCCATTTCCTTGCATCGGCCATTGAGTCAGCCATTAATCAGGACTCCGATATTGAGGCACTCAAAAAGAATCCGATTGCCATCTGGCTGGAGAACAAAATTGCACTTGAAGAGCGAGGAACTGATCTTGTTCGGGGAAAACCAAAGCGGCTGAGAGAGATAGCTTCAGAATTGGCAAACGATTCCGGAATGGCTGAAGAGAGGTGCCGTCTTTATCTGGTGGATCTACTCCTCTGGATCAGCGTCTCCAATGTTCGGCAGCAAGAGTCGGGAGAGCGCTACACCTTTCTGCCCTACAAGCTCCATCAGTTTATTTCGCAAACGGGTTCTGTCTATACAACCCTTGATCAGGATGAGAAGCGCGATATCTCTCTTGAGCCCGGGGTCTATAAAGTTGATGAGACCGACAAAAAACCAATATTTCCCAATGTCTTCAGTCGTGGAAGCGGCCATCCCTTCATCTGCGTCTCCCTTGCAGGTAACCGATTGGAGCCACGTGAATTTCGTGACATGACCGAAGATGAGGAGAGCAATGACGGTTACTTGATTATTGGCGAAGAGATCTGGAATCTCGATGAAGATATTGAAATGCTGCCCGAATCCTGGTTTCGCAGAACAAAGTCGGGTGTTACGCTCGACAGCAAAAAAAGGGGATACTTTCCCGTTAAACTCTGGTTTGACGAATTCGGAAACTGCTCCGACAAAGAAGAAAAAAAATGGTGGGGCTGGTTCATGAAGGCTCCGTTACTTTTTGATCCCACATCGGGCGGTTTTTTTGATACCAGAACCAATGAGGGCACCAAACTGACCAAGCTGGGCAGCGAAGGGCGCAGTACCTCCACTACCATCACCGCCTTCTCCATTCTCAATCGTCTCAGTGACGCTGGCTACGCGATAAAAGAGCAGAAGCTGCTCAGCTTTACCGATAATCGTCAGGATGCGGCCCTGCAGGCAGGACATTTCAATGACTTTGTGCAGGTCATTCGCCTTCGTGCAGGCATTCATAAGGCATTGCAGCAGGCACCAGTGGGCATGCTCACCTTTGCCACCCTTGGCGAGGCCGTTTTCAAGGCGCTTGGGCTACCGTTTCTTGAGTATGCCAACAGAAGCGAGGAGTCGATGTTGGCTCCAATCCGGCGAAAATATGAGCAGGCGCTTCAGGATTTCCTGCTCTATCGTTCCATGGCTGACCTCCGGCGGAGCTGGCGAGTAGTATTGCCCAACCTCGAACAATGCGCCCTGTTGACCATAGAGTACGAGGATCTGGATGAAATTATCGCTACCGATGCATTCTGGGCCGTATCGCCGCTTTTTGGATCGTTGAATCATACTGATCGTAAAGAGCTGGTGACCACCATACTCGATTTTTTCCGGCTTGAATATGCCATACACAGCGAAAACTTTCTTACCCAGTCACGCATACAGGAATCCGAGCGGCAGTTCCGCGAGTCGTTAAAACAGCCCTGGACTCTCGATCGTAATGAGAAGCTTCAGGAACCCTACTACATCCGCTATCAAAAGCTCAGCAAAACCGCCAAACTCTACACCAAAAGCATGGGGCCCGCCAGCTCTCTGGGGAAGTTCATCAGGGATTATGTCAAACGGCAAAACCTTGGGATCGACCTGAAAAAAGAGGGGTATAAAAACCTGATCATGCAGACGATGGAGATGCTGGAACAGGCCGACTATCTGAAATCATTTCCTGCCCGGAGCGAGCAGAATGAAGAGGTACTCATCTACCGTTTACGACTCGAAAAGGTTATCTGGAAAGCGGGGGAGGGGCTGACGGTCAAGGCAGACATTATCAAACGACGCACCTATAAAAAGCAGAGACCCGAGCCCAATCTCTT
The DNA here is from genome assembly GCF_000020645.1 of Pelodictyon phaeoclathratiforme BU-1. GTDB lineage: Bacteria > Bacteroidota > Chlorobiia > Chlorobiales > Chlorobiaceae > Chlorobium > Chlorobium phaeoclathratiforme. The sequence continues at coordinate 1,490,173 of NC_011060.1, read as the reverse complement.
TTTCAAAACGCTCTATTGTCGTGATTTCTCAACCATGAAACGGCTGCGAAGTGAAGACCATACCGGACAGTTGAGTAATGAAGCACGGCTGGATCGTGAAGAGCGATTCCGGGCCGATTGGTACACCGATGAAGGCAAGCGGGTGGCTGACCAGCAAAAGATAAGAGCCGAATCAATCAGCGTGCTTTTCTGCTCCCCGACCATGGAACTTGGCGTTGATATCGGTTCACTCAATGTTGTCCACATGCGCAACGCTCCTCCAAACCCCTCCAACTATGCCCAGCGTTCAGGCAGAGCAGGCCGGAGTGGTCAGGGAGCACTTATCTTTACCTACTGCTCAAGTTATGCCCCCCATGATCGCCACTACTTTAACAATCAGCGCGAACTGGTTGCAGGTACGGTCATGGCGCCGCGTCTCGATCTGAATAATGAGGAGCTGCTGCGTGCCCATTTGCACGCTCTGGTAGCCTCAGAGGTTGGCATTCCCGGCCTTGATGAGGGTAACGGCTCAAGACCCTCAATCATGCATCTTGTGACCGATGACAATAACAAGATGCCTCTTGCCGAGAGCGTTCGGGCCGGGCTTCAGCTCTCTCCGGTACAGTTTGATCGGATAAAAGCCAATTTCAGAAGGGTAATCCGCGATTTTGAACCGGAACTGGAAGCAAAAGCCGCATGGTATTCCGATCAATGGATTGAGCAGAACCTTTCGAAGATTATTGAAACCCTCGATGAAGCACTCGATCGCTGGCGGCTCATCTACCGTTCGGCAAGGGCAATTCTGACCAGAGCTACCCAGAAGATCGAAAGCGGCACGCTGAGCCTTGGCAGCGAAGAGTATCGCAAATACAAACGCCATCAGGATCAGGCCACCCGTCAACTGGACCTGCTTCGCAATCATCTTTCCGGCAAGGCATCGGAACTCTCCGAGTTCTATCCCTGGCGTTATCTTGCTTCCGAAGGGTTCCTGCCCGGCTACAACTTTACACGACTTCCTCTTCGTGTCTTTTTACCCGACGGTGATTCTGCCGGGCTCTTTGTCTCCCGCCCCCGCTCTCTGGCCCTCCGGGAGTTCGGGCCCCAGAATATCATCTATCACAGCGGGCGGAAGTACCGGGTGTGCCAGTTGATTATGCAGGATACCGAATCCTCTCTTACCGAGGCAAAAATCAGCACCCGGTCAGGATATTTCCTCCCCATAGATCAGAAGGATCTTGAAATCTGTCCTTTTTCAGGGTTGAATCTTGGCGACAATGCCAACAAGCTGCACATTCATGATTTGCTGGAAATGTCGGAATCCCGCGCTGAAGAGGTGGATCGTATCTCCTGCGAAGAGGAGGAACGGCTCTCCAAAGGCTTTGATATCCGAACCTTCTTTACCGTTGACGGCGGCCAGGTTGAGCGGGTACGTAAGGCCATCGTCTCCAGCAGTGAAGGTAGCCTGCTGAATGTGCGGTACATCCCGGCAGCCCGGCTTGTCCATATCAACTTCAAATGGAAGGCTCAGGAGACGGAGGGGTTTCCCATCGGCATGGTCTCTGGCGACTGGCGCAGCTCTCTTCCTGATCAGGAGGCCCAGAGCAGTGAGCAATTCCGGCGAGTGAAATTGATGACCTCAAACCTTGCCGATGCCTTGTATATCGAGCCGATTCAACCGCTTGGATTAACTCCCGACGGGGTGATTACGCTCCAGCACGCCCTGAAGAGAGCCATCGAACTTATCTTTCAAGTGGAACCACGAGAGATCGGTGTGGTAACAGTCGGCGACCCGGAAGCCCCCAATATCCTGCTCTATGAAGCGGCGGAAGGGAGCCTTGGCATCCTCTCCCAGTTTGTCGAAAATGTTCACGCTTTCCATCAGGTGGTCAAGCAGGCCATAGAACTTTGCCGTTATGATGATCCTGAATACAAAGGACCAGCCTCATACAATGACTTGCTCAGTTATTACAACCAGCGTGACCACAAAGTCATTGACCGTCACCTCATCAAGGAGGCGCTTGAAAAGCTGATGCTCTGCACCATCGAGATTCAGACCAACAAAAGTTATAACAACTACGAAGAGCACTACCAGACGCTGCTCGGCGGGATCGATCCCAATTCGAGTACCGAGCGGAAGTTCCTTGATTTTCTCTATAAAAACGGCATTCGCCTGCCCGATGCCGCCCAGAAGAGGGTAGAGGGAATCTATGCGCAACCCGATTTCTATTATGAACCCCGCATCTGGGTCTTTTGCGATGGAACACCCCACGACAATACTGAGGTGCAGGAAAAAGATGAGGCACTACGCCAGGCCATCATTGCCAAGGGTGATGAGGTCTGGACATATTATTACAGGGACAATCTGGCCGAAAAGGTGGCCGGACGTCCTGATATTTTCAGGAAAGTAAAATGAGTATAACCTATCAACCAGGGAAACTGCTCTCCCTTCGAGGGCGCAATTGGATTGTCATGCCCTCCGATGACCCCGATCTTCTGGTCGTCAAGCCCCTTGGCGGCTCTGATGATGAGATTGCAGGCATTTATCTCCCTCTGGCCATTCCCCGTGATGAGCCACAGGAGACCGAGTTTGGCCAACCAACCGGCAGTGACCTCGGCGATATCAGTACCGCCCGACTGCTCTACGATTCAGCCCGTCTGGCATTTCGAAATGGCGCAGGCCCCTTTCGTGCACTGGCAAAGCTCTCTTTTCGTCCACGCTCCTACCAAATGGTTCCTTTGGTAATGGCGCTTCGGCAGGAGCTGATTCGCCTCTTGATTGCTGATGATGTTGGTGTGGGTAAAACCATCGAAGCGCTCCTCATTGCCAAAGAGATGCTGGAGCGCCGCAAAATCCAGCGCTTCGCGGTTGTCTGCCTCCCTCATCTCTGCGAACAGTGGCAGCAGGAGATTCGCGACAAACTCGATATTGAGGCCGTTATCATCCGCTCCAACACCCAGGCACGCCTTGACCGGCAGATTCAGGGCGATACCAGCGTCTATGATTACTATCCCTATCAGGTTATCAGTATTGACTTTATAAAATCTGACAATCGCCGGGATGTTTTTGTGCAGCAATGCCCGGAACTGGTTATTGTAGACGAAGCCCACACCTGCGCCCGCCCGGCCGGGGCCTCAAAAAGCCAGCAGCAGCGTTACCATCTGCTGAGTCGTCTGGCAGGCAAGCCAGAGCAGCAGCTCATTCTTCTCACGGCCACCCCGCACTCCGGCAAGCCGGAAGAGTTTCACTCCCTGCTCGGGTTACTCAAACCGGATTTTGAAGGGCTTGATTTGCCGACGGCATCACAGCCCCAGCGCAAGGAGCTTGCCCGTCATTTTGTGCAGCGCAAACGGGGTGACGTTGAAAAGTGGATGGGTGAGGAAACTCCCTTCCCCAAGCGTGAAGCCATTGAGTGGGCTTATGATCTCTCTCGGCAGTATGAACTGTTTTTTGAGCAGATCCTCGAATTCGCAAAAAAACTGATTGCCCCGGACGCTTCAAAAAAGGGCCCCCGACGGGTGCAGTACTGGACGGCGCTTGCCCTTTTGCGTGGAGTGATGTCGAGCCCGGCAGCCGGTATTGAAATGCTCAACACCCGGCTCTCCAACCTTGCCCACGTTGCCCTTGACGAAGGGATGGCCGAAAACAGTGAGAACCCTGTGCAGGATAGTGAGTTTGGCTATGAGGGCGATAACACCCCGACCTCACTGCTTGAGCAAACCGACTGGTCAAGCTACCAGCGGCAACAACTGCGAGGCTTTGCGGATCAACTGGCAGCTCTCTCTGACCTGAAGCACGACCAGAAATGCGGCACGGCGGAAGCCATTCTGGAAGATTGGCTCTCGGCGGGCTTCAACCCCGTTGTTTTTTGCCGCTACATCGCGACGGCCAACTACGTCGGGAGGTTGCTCGCTCCAGCTCTCCACAAAAAATATCCCAAGCTCGATATTCAGGTTATCACCAGCGAACTGCCTGACGAACTCCGCAAGCAGAAGATTGATGAGATGGGCAAGGCAAAGCAAAGGCTCCTGATTGCAACCGACTGCCTCAGCGAAGGCATCAACCTGCAGCAGCAGTTTACGGCGGTGCTGCACTACGATCTTCCCTGGAATCCCAACCGTCTCGAACAGCGCGAAGGGCGGGTAGACCGTTTCGGCCAGCCAGCGCCGGAAGTCAAAACCTGCCTGCTCTACGGCGCCGATAATCCCATTGACGGCATTGTGCTTGATGTTTTGCTGCGCAAGGTTCGCGAAATCAAACGCTCAACCGGAATCAACGTCCCCTTTCCGGAAGATTCCCAAAGCATTATCGACACCATCACTCAGGCGCTCCTGCTCAATCCCGACCGCAAAATCACTCCCCGGCGTGAAGGAAAGCAGCAGTTGACCTTCGACTTCAGCGATTTTGATGAGGCACTCTCAGCCAAGGTCACCATCTCCCGCAAAATAGAGGAGGCCGCCGAGCGCGAAAAAGCGACCCGTACCATCTTTGCCCAGAACGCCATCAAGGCCTCCGAAATAGAGTCCGACCTTCGGGAGGTGGATGAGGCCATTGGTGACCCCTTTGCCGTTGAACAGTTTGTGACCAGCACCCTCAATAACCTTTTTGGCGTACAGGTTATTGCTCAACAGAAAAAGGGATGCTATCGCCTCATTACCGCCAACCTTCCTGACCAGTTGCGCGGCATCCTGCCCGTTGGCGATATCGTCCAGATCAGCTTTCTCTCACCAACGCCTGAAGGCTATCACTACCTTGGGCGCAACAATCGCTTTGTGGAACAGCTCTGCCAGCTCCTCATGGCCAACACCGTCAACCGTTCCGGCAAACGGGCCGCCCGTTCCGCCGTCATTCGCACCCGGCAGGTGGCCATCAAAACAACCATTCTCCTCTTCCGCTGCCGCAACGTTATCGAAGATCGGAGAGGGAGCCAGCAGATTGTGGCCGAAGAGATGATTCTCTGGGGATGGAAAGGAACTCCGCAGGAGAAGGAGTTCCTCGATCAGGCAGAGGCAAAAGCGCTTCTCGCCTCAGTTCGTGCCAGCTCCGATATGTCGCTCCCCGCCAGAACAGGGTTTCTGGAGAATGAATTGAAACTGCTCAAATCGTTTGAACCTGAATTTGACCGCGTGGCTGAACAACAATCAAAAAAACTGGTCGAAGCCCATGAACGGTTCAGTTCCCTGATGGACGGCAAGCGTTTCCAGGTGGTGCACCCGGTACTGCCGATGGATCTGCTCGGTGTATATATTCTCCTGCCGGAAGGCGAAGCTGCGGGAGGTGCCGTATGATATACCCATCCATCCGCATTGAGGGGGCGATACTCTCACCCGATATTCTTGAAAAGCTTGAGGATATTGCAGGCCAGCGCCCGGTCGATTTTGGTCTGGAGCCATCGGTCAAAGTCAAGGAGGAAATTGCAAGAGCGTGGGCCGATGCCCAGGACTACTGGCGACTCTTCAATCGCAAGCTTGAGACACTGAAAAAGGAGTCGCCAGCCACCACCGAAACCCGAAACCTCTGGGTGGTGCCGCTGCTCGGGCTCCTTGGCTACCAACTGGAATTTGAGGCCAAGAGCATCGAACTCAACGCAAAGCTCTACCCGATCTCCCACCGCATCACCAACCGGGGCGGAGCCGCCATTCACATTACCGGCAGCAACGAGCCCGCCGGTCTCGACCGAAAGCCCGAAAAAGCTGCCCTGCGAATGTCGGCCCACGCCATGCTGCAGGAGTACCTGAACCTCACCGAGCAACTCTACGGCATCGTCACCAATGGCCGGGTGCTACGCCTCCTGCGCGACAGCTCCCGCCTGGTCAAGCTCACCTATCTGGAGTTTGACCTCGACCGCATCTTTACCGACGGTCTCTTTGCCGACTTTGCCGTGCTCTACCGGCTGCTGCATGTGACGCGCTTGCCGCAGACCATTGAGACCTCAGCAACCTCGCTGCTTGAAGGCTATCATCAGGAGACAATCGAACAGGGATCACGCATCCGTGACGGGTTGCGTCTTGCCGTTAAAGAGGCTCTTAAGACTTTGGGTACGGGCTTTCTTGAGCATCCTGAAAATCATGAATTGCGCCAACAGGTCGCTTCAGGAGAGCTGCGTCCAGATGTCTATTTTAACCAATTGCTCAGGCTGATTTACCGTCTGCTGTTTTTGATGGTGATTGAAGAGCGCGGGATGGTATTTCCGAAAGGTACAGCGACTAAAAAAAGCACCATCTATGTTCAGCACTACAGCATAGAGCGCCTGCGACGCCAGGCCAGGAATCGCAGTTTGCAGGTCACGTGCTACAGCGACGGCTGGCTGCAACTGCTTTCAACCTTTCACCTCTTTGAAGATAGAGACGGTGCTGCAGCTCTGGGCACCACTCTTCTTGGCGGCCAACTCTTCAGCCCGGCGAACCTCGGGTTGCTTCCTCACTGCACGCTAAGCAATAAAGCCCTTTATTCCACTCTGGAACAACTCTGTTTCTTTACTCTCCCTGAAAATGGCCAGCGCATGCCAGTTAACTTTGGGGGATTGGCCACCGAAGAGTTTGGCTCGGTCTATGAAAGCCTGCTGGAATTGCATCCCTTCACTGATTTGCTGCCAACACCACTTTTTGATTTTCGTCACGCTGCAGGCAATGAACGCAAGACAACCGGCAGTTACTACACTCATGCGGCATTGGTGGAGTCTTTGCTGCAGAGCGCCCTTGATCCGCATATTGACGAAGCAGAAAAAAGTACCACTCCGGAAAAGTCGATACTCGCTTTAAAAGTATGCGATCCCGCTTGCGGCAGTGGTCACTTTCTGATTGCTGCAGCACAACGGATAGCCCGCCGACTTGCCCGGTTGCGGGCGGGGGACGAAGAGCCATCGCCCGAACTGCTTCATCACACCCTGAGGGAAGTGATTGGACATTGCATTTTTGGAGTGGACATCAACCCGATGGCGGCAGAGCTTTGCCGGGTTGGCCTCTGGCTGGAAGCCATGGAGCCCGGAAAACCGCTCTCCTTTTTGGAGCACCATATCAGGGTTGGCAACAGTTTGATGGGTACCACGCCTGAACTGATAGCAGCGGGTTTACCCAACGAGGCGTTTAAACCGATAGAGGGTGACAATAAAAAGGCTTGTGCCGTTCTGAAAAAATGGAATCGTGGTTCCAGAGAGGGTCTTGGGCCGCTCTTTGCCCAGCAAGATGAGCAGCAACAACAGCACCTGCAGGCCACTGCCTTGGCCATCGAAGAGATGCCTGATGATGATCTTCAGAGCATTCTTGACAAGAAAATAGCCCGTTTTCATCTGGAAAATGAAGAGGAGTACCGCATTAAAAAAATGGTTGCAGATGCATGGTGTGCAGCATTCGTTATTGAAAAATCTTTCAGTGAACCTGGAATAGAGCGAACGGCTTTTGGTATCACGCAGTCACTCCTGCTCCATATTCTCGATCAAAATCTTACTCGGGAGCATCAGAATATTGTTGATGAGGTCAAAAAGCTGGCAGAAAGCTATCAGTTTTTTCACTGGCACCTTGCCTATCCTGAAGTCTATGCCCGTGGAGGGTTTGACGTCATTCTTGGTAATCCACCATGGGAAAGGGTCAAACTCCAGGAAAAAGAGTGGTTTGCTGAGCGATGCGAAGCAATCGCCATGGCTTCGAATGCATCAGCCAGAAAAAGGTTGATCAGGGAGCTGAATGCCACCAACCCGGCGCTGCAGGATGAATTTCTTGCCTCATTGCGCAAAGCTGAGGGCGAAAGTCACTTTCTCCGCAACAGTGGCCGATTTCCGCTCTGCGGCAGGGGTGATATCAATCTTTATACTGTTTTTGCCGAACTGATGCGCTCGCAACTCAATCAACAGGGAAGAATGGGGGCCGTGCTTCCCAGCGGGATTGCTTCAGACGATACAACAAAGTTTTTCTTTCAGGATCTGATTGAAAAACAGTCCCTGGTCAGTCTGTTTGATTTTGAAAACAGGAAAAAAATATTTCCTGCTGTTGATAGCAGAATGAAATTCTGCCTCTTCACAGCAGGTGGAGGAGAAACACCAACAGCCAGAGAAGCAGTCTTTGTCTTTTTTGCCCATGATGTTGATGACCTGAAAAATCCTGACCGTCAGATAACCCTGAGCCCGGCGGACATCCTCCTCCTGAACCCGAATACCAGAACCTGCCCGATTTTCCGGTCACGTGCCGATGCAGAACTGACCAAGGCGATTTATCGCCGGGTTCCTGTGCTCATCAAGGAAGGTTCACCAGAACAGAATCCGTGGGGAATACGATTTAGCAGGATGTTTGACATGTCGAACGACTCGCACCTTTTCCGAACGCGGGAGCAACTGGTGGGTGATGGATGGCACTTGAAGGGGAATATTTTTCACCGGGATGGAGAGGTGTATCTACCGCTTTACGAAGCCAAAATGATTCATCATTTCGACGATCGTTGGGCAACCTATGACCATAATGATGATACCCATGATGTCACTCTTGCAGAAAAACAGCAATCTGATTTTTTCGTCATGCCAAGGTACTGGGTTCCGGAACAGGATGTGTTGTCACGGCTGGAGGAGAGGTGGGATAAGCAATGGTTAATGGGATTCAGGGATATTACCAACACTACGAATGAGCGTACAGCGATATTCTCGGTTATGCCACCAAATGGTGTTGGCCATACCTGCCCAATTGTGCTCTCTGACCGTCAAACCAGAGAGATCGGAATGCTGCTTTTGAATCTGTCGACTTTCGCACTTGATTTTTCAGCAAGGCAAAAAATTGGCGGTACACATCTGACCTATGGTTATCTGAATCAACTTCCTCTTCTTGATCCTGACGCCTATTCTCGCCCTGTACTGTGGGATAAACTACAGCCTGAAATGGGTAACTGGCTTCTCCCTCGACTCCTTGAACTTACCTGCACCGCATGGGATCTTGAATACTTCGCGCAAGATTGTGGCTGGAGCGGCCTTCCGTTCCGCTGGAATGAAGATCGCCGATTCTTGCTTTGCTGTGAACTTGATGCAGCATTTTTCAATCTTTACCTTACGGCTGATAAACATGGCGAATGGATACGTGCCGAAAAATCAGCAGGAGCCGTGCAGGATGAATCATCCAAAGAACTGATCGAGCTGAAACGATACTTTCCGACTCCACGCCAAGCAGTCGAACACGTTATGGACTCCTTCCCCATTGTCAAGCGAAAGGATGAAGCCGAACACGGCTCCTACCGGACAAAAGAGGTGATCCTTGAGATCTACGACGCCATGGCCGAGGCGATTCGCACCGGAATTCCATATCAAACAAAACTCAATCCACCACCAGCAGACCCATCCTGCTGCCATCCACCAAAACCGGAGGCGTTGATATGAGTGAAAATTTATCATCACAAACGAGGCCAGATAATTGAGACATAGCTTGCATAGAAAATCAGCCTTGACAACAAAGTAACGAGTAATACAAAGCCTGATAAAGCCATGTAACGGGTAAAACACGTAGCGAAGAGAACCACGCTGAATGTAGCACACAATTCACCCCTGCGCCATTTCTATTAAAAAAAAGAAATTCTGCAAGAATATGAAGCGAAAATTTTCAGTTTTTATGGCATCACCAAGTGATCTCGCTAACGAGCGCCGTTTTTTTAAAGATGCAATTAAGCAAATCAATACAGGTTTTGGTGAAGGCGCAAATGTTGAATTTGAGCCCTTATGCTGGGAAGATACGCTCGCCTCAACGGGTCGTCGAAGTCAGGGAGTGATCAATAAAGAAATTGATAAATGTGATGTGTTTATTCTGGCAATGTACAGACGATGGGGTCAGGATGCGCCCGACGCAGCGCCATACACATCATATACTGAAGAAGAGTATCACAGAGCTTTGAGTCGATGGCAAACTGAGGGTTCCCCTGAAATCTTTGTCTTCTTTAAACGAGTTGATGCAGCAGTTGAGGGTGATCCAGGAGTTCAACTAAAGAAGGTAATTGATTTCAGAAAAAGTTTAGAGAATACCAGAAAAATACTTTACCACTATTTCGACGATGAGGCGGGTTTTATCCTCGAAGTGGATCGCCACCTTCGAGCCTACGCTAAAGGAGAACTACCTAAAGCCGACCAGCAACGAGATATAGTCCTTCTTCCGTTGGCAGTCGTCGAAGAGGTGAATAAGGCGAAAACCTATGCAGAACAAAAGGCGCTGGAAGCAGAGCTGGCCCATGAAGATGCGGAAAAAACGCACCTAAGATTGGAACTGATTCAGTTACAAACAGCGAAAGATGCCGCTGAATTATCAAAAGAGGGAAAGATTGAATATGCGCGGCAAAAATTCTCTGAACTTATAACAGAAACAGAAGATATCAGAATTTTATCTCTCGGATATGAATTTTTCTATCGTACGGGTGATTTTGTTTCGGCCTTTCAGGTTTTGAACAAGTGGTTAAATATTAGCGGTCCTGAACAAACAAACACCGAAACAGCAAGTGCATACGGCAACCTCGGAATCCTTTTTCAGACAAGAGGAGAGCTTGACCGCGCTGAGGAGATGTACCTGAAAGCATTGACCATCAATGAGTCCCTTGACCACAAAGAAGGTATGGCAAGTGACTACGGTAACCTCGGAAACCTTTACAAGACAAAAGGAGAGCTTGACTGCGCTGAGGAGATATACCTGAAAGCATTGGCCATCAATAAGGCCCTTGACAGCAAAGAGGGTATGGCAAGTGACTACGGCAACCTCGGAATCCTTTTTCAGACAAGAGGAGAGCTTGACCGCGCTGAGGAGATGTACTTGAAAGCATTGACCATCAATGAGGCCCTTGACCGCAAAGAGGGTATGGCAAGTGACTATGGTAACCTCGGTAACCTCTTTCAGACAAGAGGAGAGCTTGACCGCGCTGAGGAGATGTACCTGAAAGCATTGACCATCAATGAGGCCCTTGGCCGCAAAGAGGGTATTGCAAATGAGTACGGCATCTATAAAACAAGAGAAGAGCGTGACCTCGCTGAGTCGATTTTGCTATTTTCTTCCGCAAGTCTAACGACTCGAGAAGTGGTAAGAGTACTTAACAAGTTTAGCTACATCTCTACCCGTTTATCTTTAGATTCGAAAAAAAAAGCTCTTGCAACCGCTTTTGTTGATCTTCAGGGATATGGTATCGAAAAGTTTTCACGAATATTTTTCGAGTCTGGAAGTACTATTACATGTTTAGCGCAAAATCTTGCAAGAATACTCCAGAGACGCGGTAACAATTTACAAGGTTCAAAACCAATCGATATATTAACGAACAACAAACACGCCTATCTATATCTTTGGCTCTGTTCGGGAGTAATGTGTTATCCAGTTCCCGAAGGTCCACCGGACCATATCCAAGAAGGGATGTATGGCCCTATAGCTAACATATATAGTAGACCCCCTTATTATGATCGCCCGCCTCTTGAAATTTATGATACAAACGGCGATAGGTTGATAAAAGAATTAGAAAAAGAAGTATTTCCCGATTTGAGTACGGGAAAAATATCGCTTTTTCTTACTACTGCATCTGGGCTTCAATTAACGGGTGACATCGCAATTAATGATTTTATTGATCCTATGGGATATCCACAGGCTACTCCAGATTTTATAAACGAAAAAGTCAGAAAATGTAGAGGTTTTTATGTGCGTAGCTATCAGGATATGCTATTTAAGAGATGTTACTACCGTACTCATATGCCAACGATTGTCTTTCTTTATGATGAAAATATTGACTGTTCATTCAACGTAGGTAAATATCACTTTCTATTCGATGAAGGTTTGACTTGGAATGATATTGCTGCAAATTACCCCCTAAGTATTTGGATTGCTTGTGAGCAGGAAACTCATCAAAATATCCTTAAGAAATGCATAGATCATTTTGTTAATGGTGATTGGTATTTTGTAATCTATGGAAAATATAATTTATTTCCAATATTAATCGGTCATAATAAAAAATTTAGAGATATGTGTAAAAGCATCGATGTAAGTGTCATAGAATAACAGTTCGAAGTTTAATTATATTATCTTTTATTCATATTTATTAAAATATTGTCTCTCACAAATTCTACGCATCTCGCAGCACACAATGAATAAGATGGAAATAGAGGATAGATTCATGACTACAGAGACGCCAGTTCAAGGAATAGTAGTGGTGCATGGGATAGGAAAACATCAGCCACTTGCAAGTGTCCAGCGTGTGATTACTCAGTTTGCGAGGGTTAACGGACATGATATTGTGGTTCCGCTTGGAGATATCGCAAGTCAATTATATCCACATGGCATTTCTAATAGTGAATTTGGTCCTGATAGTGTAGGATGGGCTCGCTTTGATTATCTTCCTGGCTACGCTTTCTCTGAGATCCATTGGGCAGATATCGCTGAGACGCACGCTGCGTCAGTAGTACCTCCACTGACAGAATGGGCGAGAAGCATCCCTATGCAGATATCATACATTGATTTAACAAAATACAATGGAAAGGGCCTATCAAAAACCCAGCTTCTTTACACTACAGGAATTGTCGATGACACGATACTGAGTCTTCAATTAATGCGTTTAATTCTTGGTAGTTATCGTATTGAGACGGACGAGCTAATTGAATTTATTCGGTACTTCATTGGGTCATTGCTCGTCTTTTCGGAGTTTTCTGACTTACGAGAAAAAATAATGCATCGTTTTAATACAGCAATGGAATCACTTTCTTTAAAAGCAGCCTCGGTAAATGTAGATCAAATTCATCTATCTTCTCACAGTCTTGGTTTCGTGATTGCTCTGCTTGGCATAGTTAAGGCTGACAAAATTGGATCTGAAAAACCACCCTGGCTTCTAAAATTAGGAAGTTTTTGCACTATGGGATCTCCAATTGATTTATTTCTTCCAATTTGGAAATCAGTTTGGGAAGAGTACTCAGGTACACTGGAGCAACGCCCAGTGGTGGCAGACGAACATAGGCCACGAATTCACTGGATTAATTTCGTAGACAATGGCGATCCAATTGCATCTACACTTAACATTGCTCGCGATTTAGTTAATGACAAGGCTCCTGGTCTTTTCTTATCCAGTGCTCCACAAGAAATAACATTCAATACTAATTCATGGCCGGGAGGTGCTCACTTGGCCTATTGGAAAAATACTCATCTTTTCGATGTGTGGACAGGGCGTATTAAGGCGCTCAGCAAAGTAGATCCATTTATAGACGATAAATCAACCATGTCAGATGGGATATCACATCTGAAAAGTTCGGAGCTTAGTTTGTCTTGGCACCCTTGGGTATTTCTCTTGCCTGTGCTATTCTCTATCACGACCGGTTGGCAAATTATTTTTTGGTATGAGGCGGGATTCGGGCGAACACCCTTATCCCGTGTTGGAACTTTTAGTTTAGGTATGTTTGTCGGGCTGCAGATCTTTCTTGAAGTTGTAGTTGGCTCGACGCTTGTTGCATCTCGTCGGCCGTTTCGCATTGTTGAAGTTTTTTTAGCTTTCTTTACGATTATAGCGACAGTTCTTTTCCCATTGCTATACTCCGGGGGTGAGTATAACAATTATTTCAATAACCATATTAATTATTGGTACTCCTTTCTGATAGGGGTGGCTATTTTGCAACTCGGGTTCGGTTTTGTGAATCAGAAACGTTCGCGAAAATTTGTTATTGTGCTACTTAGTGTATGCTGTCTTATTGGTTCGCTAATTCCATGGCACACAGACAAACTTCAGGATATCGCAAATGATGTATTACGACTCGCATTTATTTTTGCTACTTGGTGGCTAGCATCGCTATGCTGGAGGTTCTACGTAGTTTGGTCTGACTATGTTTCGGGACGTAGACATATTGATTGGCTTCGAAAGCGTTGGTCTTGCGATCTCAAAGTGAATAAAAGATAATATTTGGTCGGCGCATCAATGTTTGAATTGTGTTGCATCAGAACTGCTTTGTTTAACGGATTGCTTTGCATTTACCCGACTCACTGATCATGATATCAGAGAAATCGTGATCAATCCTACGCAATTCTGTTCACATTCACCGGTTGTTGCTTTAGATCCGCTTCAGAATGTTTTGCAGTTTCGTTTGTGTGATTCCAAATTGATTGATTTTCGCTGTCTTATAAAACGATCGTTTGAATGTTTTATCTGGCTATCAAAATAACGGAAAACCGCTATTTGCGCCTGTCACAGTAAAATATGAGATGCTCGCCAACATGAACAGTCAAAGACCTGAAGCTCAGTATGCCACGATAGCGCATGAACTTGCCCACCTCTATTGCGGTCATCTTGGAACTCCGGATATTAAACTATGGCCGGATCGACAGCGTCTCAATCATGCAACAGAAGAGTTTGAAGCAGAATCAGTTTCATTCATGCTTTGCCAGCGTCAGGGTATTTAATCACCATCACCGGAATACCTGTCACAGTTTGTTAAAGATCATGCAGACATACCCACCATCAGCATGGAATCTGTGATGAAAGCTGCTGGGCTTATTGAAAGCATGAGTAGCCAGCGATTGAAATTGAGAAAAGAGAAAAGATAGAGTATGAACTTAAAATTAATTCGATTTTATTTATACAGGGCAATACCATGAGCGAGATTTACAATATCTACTGTGATGAATCCTGTCATCTGGAGAATGATCGACAGAAGGCAATGGTGCTTGGAGCAGTCTGGTGTCCGCTGGATAAGAGTCGGGAGATCGCTGTGCGCTTGCGTGAGATCAAGCAGAAACATGGTTGTTCATCGCTTTTTGAAGTGAAATGGACTAAAGTATCGCCTGCCAAGACTCGATTTTATCTGGATCTTGTCGATTATTTTTTCGATGATGACGACTTGCATTTTCGGGCCTTGATAGTCCCTGACAAGTCGCTTATCCGCCATGATGCTTTTCTTGGCCAGGATCATGATGATTGGTATTACAAGATGTACTTTGATATGCTGAAAGTCATTTTTAAACCTGAAGCCCGCTATCGCATCTATCTCGATATCAAGGATACGCGTGGTGCACAAAAAGTAGCTCAACTGCATGAAGTGTTGTGTAACGACCGATATGACTTCTCACGGCAGGTAATTGAGCGGTTGCAACTTGTACACTCTCATGAGCTCGAGCAATTACAGTTGGCCGATCTGCTTATTGGTGCCGTCGGCTACCTGAACAGAAACCTTCATGGCAATGAGGGGAAAATTGCGCTCATTGAACGAATGAAACATCGTTCAGGCTACGACCTGACACGAACGACCCTGTTGCGTGAAGAAAAGATGAATATTTTCCGCTGGCATGCGACGGAGGTACAGGGATGAGTGACTTTCCAGTCTGGTTGCCATCGTTGGTACTTTTTTCTGATTATGAAACTGATACGGCCATAAAGGTTTGGCGAAATCAGCGCGGACGCGAGGAAAGAATTTAAGCAAAGGAAATTACAGAAGGAATATGAAGAATATCAGCGGAAAAAGAGCTGAAAATGCTGAAGCCGCCCCGAAGGACGGCCTCGTTACTCCTTCCACACATGGTAGATGAGCTGCCTTAATATCGTTCATTACAGGCAAAAAGTCAAGGGGGAACGATCAGGAAAGAAAAATAAAGCTATGGTTTCTCACTCTATCCAACATTAAAACAGAGTTTCATTCTATCGAAGAGCGCTTTGAGGTGCTGAATCCAGCAATCCTGAAAGACAAGGCGCTTCATGATAGTGCTGAAATCATCAGGCCTGGATTTTCAACGCTTCAGTTTGTACAAAATTATCAGGAGCAGAACTTCGAAGCCAGCGAAAGCGAATAATCTTCCCGGCGGTTGTCCTATGAAGGGCAAAGAGCAGCGAACGCCAGAGCCTGGCGTGAATCTCAGCTCGTTTTATGATACATCCGATTTATTGAAAACAGCTTCCAGAGTCGGAGCTGTGACAAAAGCTTTACCCCAAGCTTCCAGCTCCTTTGCTTTGGCGCACTGTAACCGCTCTGAAGCCCATTCGGGTAACAGGCCAAAGCGGCACTCAAGCTGACTTTTCAGTAAGGTGTATTGCCCCCTGATCATGCCAATTCGTTCTACACTTGTAATGTATTCCATGTTTTCATTCTCCTCAATGGTTTCAAGTTCTTGCCAGACTCGGCTGTTCAACCATTCGGGCAGTTGCATCAACCAGTCTAAAATATAAAATAAATCTCTACGGGTCATATTCCCCGCCGCTTGCGGCGTGATATGATGTATATTAGTTGGCATGAGCGAATATATTCACAAGAGCCACAATGTCACCGTTCTGATGTATCACATAGTGCTACCAGCAAAGTATAGACGCGTGATTTTTGATAATGAGGTGGATGAAGTCCTAAAAGACGTGTGCTTGGACATAGAAAATCGTTATCAGATCAAGTTCCTGGAAATTGGTACAGATAAAGATCATGTGCATTTTTTGGTGCAATCAGTGCCAACGTATAGTGTCACGAAAATCGTGACGATGATAAAGAGTATTTCTGCTCGAGAAGTGTTCAGGCGATGTCCCAAAGTAAAAAAACTGTTGTGGGGTGGTGAGATGTGGACGGATGGGTATTATGCCGGAACGGTTGGAAAGCATGGAAATGAAGACATGATAGGCAAGTATGTCAAAGGGCAGGGCGGTACGTATCAGAAACGCTACAGTGATTATCAGTTGTCACTGTTCTAAAAGAGGAAATCTTCAATACCCCGCTGCTTGCGGCGGGGATTCTTTATTCAATGATACGTTGTTTATCCCATTGATGCTGATAGAGGATTCGCAATAAACGGATTTTTGCTGCGTAGCGTTCCTGATCCTGCTTTTTGGTTTTTTTGGTCAGGATATGAGCTGCCGTAATCCATCCAAAAACATTATCTGATTCCAGCAGCTCATCAAGTCGCTCTTCGTAATCGGTCAGCTTGGCCATCAGAAAATTGAAGGTATGACTACACCCCAGCACTGTCAAGCTGTAAGAGGTGGGTTTCCACTGTTTGTGTGTATCCGCCAGTACTGCCAGGCTGGCAACAGGTCGCCTGTATCGGTCAAAAATACGATAATTGTAAACAAACATCCGTTCGGCAAACTCAGCTTGCTTTTTACCCTGTACTTCAATGTGAATATATATCCACTTCTCGTCACCATTCAACACATTCACCCTGACCAGCTTGTCAACAAAACGCTTCCCCAACTTGGCATCCTGAACTATGGCCCGCAGCTCCTGATCCAGAAAAACATGCTCCTTTGCCCAATCTATTTCAGCATGAACCAGTGGGAAGTAGAATTCCATAAACTCTTGAAGGTAGTTCTCAACGGCCCTTTTCCACGGGCTGTCATACTGGTCGTTTGGCGTATCCATAGGTTGTGTTCCAGTAACATTCATTGCGCAGAGAGTGTATACGCAGCGATGCGTAATAATTAATATAAAACACTGCAATAATATCAACAATCTCCCTTGATACAAAATAATTCATATATTTTACGTTCCAATGTTTATTGTCAGGATGCAGTTCGGAGTTATGCAGAACGGTCTGGATACCGTCACCACCTGTTCTATAGTCGTTCCAGACTCAAGTGGACAAAGGGGGGCGGGCTTCAGGCAAAATTCAATGATAAAGGGTTCCTGTCGCGAGACATAAGTGTCAAGGAGATGATTGAACACCGGGGGGATATCCATCATATTTTTCCACGGCAGTATTTGAAAGAGCATGGTTTCAGCCAGAGCCAGTATAATCAGGTAGCGAACTATGTCTATGTTCAGCAGGAGATTAACATCAAGGTAGGGAAGCGCTCTCCGGCAGACTATATCGGTCAAATCCGTGAGCAATGTCAAAGCGGGAAGCTCGCCTTTGGTGGGATTGATACTCTTACAGATTTTGAAGCAAACCTTGAGGCGAACTGCATCCCCGGTACTATCTAGTGCCAGAAAGAAAACCCCTGTTTTTTGAAAATTTGACAACCTCCCGCCGGATTAAAAACCATTTTTAATGATCAACAAAAGGCGTTTTTGTGCTGATCGTGACACGCCATGGGTAAACTACCGAATTTTGCTCCAGGAAGCGTCATAACGAACGGATCTCTCCCTGCGAATTGGTAAAAAACTCTTTTTTTGGGGAGAGAACTCAGGCAGCTTTTTTGTAGGGCCCTCGATGTCGCTTCGCATCCTGCTTGTACAAGAGTGCTCCATAACGATGAATGTTGCGAGCCAGCACTGCAAGGGCAACATAGCGATTGAATCCTTTGATGCCATCATCAGGGCATATATCCAAGCCGTGAACCTCAAGTGCGTTGATTGCTGATTCAACTGCCGAATGCTGCCGTCGCAGTCTCCTGAATTCCGGCTCGGATTCATGAGCTTTGTCGATTTTTGAGAGCTTGCCTTTTTTCGGCATAACAACTTTTTCAAGAAGCGCTTTCAGGTCGCGTTGGTTATCCGGGCTATGAAAGCCTTTGTCGTAGCTGATCGATCGCAAGTTTGGAAAACGTTGCTTGGTCTCTTCGATAATGGACACTGCGATGTCGCTATCGACAACTTTTTCCATGACCTGATGATGCAGGATAAAACGATACTGATCTTCGATAATACAGACCCGTAATCCCAACTCAACCGGCACTCCCGCCTTGCCTTTACTGATCCACTCGGTGTGTGGCTGAAAAATTGAAAAGACTTTCTCCGCATGCGGAATAACCTCGTCATTTATCCGACGACGAATTTGCCCCATTTGTACCTCAGCATGAGCAATATAGCCGTTAAGCTGGCTGAGCCGCAACGGATTTAAGCCACCCAGTTCTGCGCCGGTACGCACTGCCCGTTGTAACTGATAATCGACTGCCGCAAGGTAATCGAGGAGTGCTTGCTTTATTTGTTGATCTTTGAGAGCTTTCTTTTCCGGCTTTTTTGATGTCGAGTGCTTGAGCTGTTGCACAATACGACGCATTCTTTTGATATGCCGGATGTTATGATCGTATTGGCGCCATTGACTTAATCCTTCATCAAAAGACCATTTCGCACAGACCTCAATGGCTTTGCGAATGGCATCGAACAACTGGCTTGTATCAGCAGGAAAGTGAACGTTGGTTTCCACCACAAACGAATCACCTCGGGCCATTAAAGGGAAATTTTCTTCCTCTTTTTTTTTACTAACGTATGACCTGCACGGACAATTTCCTGGTTGATTCGATCAAGCAATTCGGGGGTAAACAGTCGGACATTATCTTTGATGGTCTGGAGTTCATAAGATGTTTTATCAGTCCAATCGTTGTGACCAAGCATCTGGCGAAGCGTATCGTGGTGATTGACCAATTCATGAAGCCGATCGTAATCAGCGTTGATTCCCAGTCGAACGACACCCAGTACCAAAATTGCCCATTGCTCCATACCGGGACGCCCTGTGTTTGGGTCAGCTTTTCCTTCTCCTTTTTTCCGTTCAGGACGAACCTCTTCGAGGATGGCAAAAACACGCTTGCGCAACTCCTCGTCGGTGTAGATGCCCTGAAGGCCCCTCAAGATTTTTGGGATATCATCTCGTGATTTCGGATCGAAAACAATGGCAGAAATATCGGTACGACCGAACATCATTTGGTGGTTGATGACGCTACGCATAGTGGATTTCAAAAAACGAAGTTTGGAGTCTGTTTCTCTTTGAGGGCACCCTGCAACACCTTTTCTCTATCAAAAATGCTTCTAATGGGGTATTATTACGCTTTAGCTCAGGGTCCGTCAAATATCTTTGACCATGAAATAACAATATAAACTATTATTTTATAATATCATAACAGTTTTTCGTTCATCCACTATCTATGAGATGACGTTAGAGGATTACGAGGTTTTTTTAGGAGTTCGTAGATCGTTGATGGCCCAGAAGATCAAAAAATATTATCAAGGATTGTGATGAATTTAACAAAGCTTGCAGAGGATCTCCATGCCAAAGAGTCGGTTGATAAATCCGACTTTCAGCGAACCGCTCGTATTCTTCAGTCAATCTGGCGAGAAGAGCAAGGTTTTTCATGCCATGAGTACGCTGATAAGAAAGGCAAGGCGCACCTTCGAGGCTCTCGGTTACCAATGCCTTGGGCTGAGGACTCACTTTCAAATTTTATTACTGACGGGGTTCGACAGGTTGTGCGAGAGGAAGTCTGCAATCCGAAAGTCAGTAAAGGAAAACTCTTTGGTAAACCACGTATTTTCGACAATCTGCTTTCAAGCCAGCCACTTTGTTTTAATCTTTTTGCTGAGCTGAAAAGAGATATCCCCTTGGCTATCGATCTTGTTAAAGAATTAACGTCAGGCCGTTTCCGCCAAGTGAACGCTATCGAGTTTGAGTTTTCACCAGGTCGCAGAGACTCCCGATACCTTGGAGATCGATCGGCGTTTGATGTCTTTATCGACTGTGAAACATCAACAGGTGCCTGTGGATTCATAGGGATTGAGGTAAAATACCATGAGAATCTCATTGGCCCGGCAGGGAAAGATGGTGAACAGAAGCAGGAAAATGTTCGTTACGATCAAGTTGCGGATGAGATGAATTGCTTTTCTGCAGGCACCAGAGATGCGCTCAAGTTATCGCCGCTTGAACAAATATGGCGAGATCATTTGCTTGCAGGGGCTATATGTGACACAGATCACTATGAGGACGGTCTTTTTGTGATGTTATATCCAAAAGATAACCACCATGTGAAAGGTGCGGTAACCGATTATCGCAATTGCCTTTCAAATGACAGCTCATTTTCTGAATGGACACTTGAAGATGTCTGTTCCTGTCTCAAAAAATATTCAACTGCGGGGTGGATTGATCTCTTCGTTGACCGCTATCTTGCTTTTGAAAAGATAACAGCTCTTTTATAATTTTGTACGACATTATCAGGAGAAGAACCCTGAAGCCAGCAAAAGCGAACAATCTTCGCGGCGGTGGTACTATGCAGGGCAAAGAGCAGCGACCGCCAGAGCCTGTCGTGAATTTCAGCTCTATTTATGACACATCCGATTTTTTGAAAACATCTTCCAGAGTCGGTGCTGTGAGAATCGCATCAGCCCAAGCTTCCAGCTCTTTTGATTTGGCGTTTTTCAACTTCTCTGAAGCCCACTCGGGTAACAGGCCAAAGCGGCTTTCGAGTAGCCTTTTCAGTAAGGTGTATTGGCCTTTGACCATGCCAAGTCGTTCTATGCTTGTGATGTATTCCATCTTCTCTTTCTCCTCAATTGTTTCAAGTTCTTGCCAGACCTGGCTGTTCAACCAATCCGGCAGTTGCATCAGCCAATCTGAAATATATAATAAATCAATGATACGTTGTTTCTCCCAGTGACGCTGATAGAGTATTCGTACTAAGCGTATTTTTGCCGCATAGCGTTCCTGATCCTGTTTTTTGGTTTTTTGGGTCAGGATATGAGCTGCCGTAATCCATCCAAAAACGTTATCTGATTCCAGCAGCTCATCAAGTCGCTCTTCGTAATCGGTCAGCTTGGCCATCAGAAAATTGAAGGTATGACTACACCCCAGCATTGTCAAGCTGTAAGAGGTGGGTTTCCACTGCTTGTGTGTATCTGCCAGCACGGCCAAACTGGCAACTGGCCGGTCATATCGGTCGAAAATCCTGTAGTTATAGACAAACATGCGTTTGGCAAACTCAGCTTGCTTTGTACCCTGTACTTTGGGGGGCTTCAAGGCAATCTTGGGCACTACAGTCTTTCATTTTTCCCAAAAATATTCATACATTATTTTTGACGTATTGCCGTGCTGGTATTCCCTATACAGAAAAGCTCTGCTGATATCCTCGCAGTTTTAAGTTTTTCTGTTTTCTGGGGTCATGGGTCGGTTATGCGGAATAGCCCTGACAGAGTGTATTTTGGAAAAGTGACGAGAGTGCGAGAGAACGAATAAAGTTCAAGAAATGAGAGGATCCGGTATAAGAAATATATCAAAAAAATTAGGCATAGAGGAGATTAAATGCAACATGCAATCATTACAAAAGGGCGATTGCTGTCACCGAGAAGTATTATTCTTGAAGAGGATATTCCTTGTATTGAAGATTCGTTTGAAATTATCATCATCAATGAAACGACGGTAAAAGAAAGGTCATCAAGAGAGGTTGGTACTTTGAAAGGGAAAATACATATCAAAGATGATTTTGATGAGCCTCTTGAAGACTTCAGGGAATATATGGAATGAAGATAATAGTGGATACACATGCATTACTTTGGTTTTTCAGTAATGATATCAACTTATCCGAAAAAGCCAGAGAAGCCATTGTGAATTCAAACAATGATGTTTTTATTAGTATCGCCAGTTTTTGGGAAATATCGATCAAACTGAGTTTATCAAAAATTGCTTTGGACATTCCTTTCGAATTACTGTTTGATGAGTCGGAAAAACTGAACATGAGCATCTTGAACGTAAAAAAAGAACATTTAGTCTGCTTGAAAGAACTTCCTTTTATTCACAAAGACCCTTTTGACAGAATGATAGCATGTCAATCAATCGTTGAAAACTATACTCTGGTCTCTATTGACAAGATTTTTGATGACTATAACATAGAAAGATTTTGGTAATTATTTATGCATCAGAGTTTTGTCAGGAGTAACATGTTTCGGGTTCTGCAGTCAACCAGCATTTGAAACATTCAGGGCAGAGAGCAGCGAACGCCAGAGCCTGGCGTGAATCTCAGCTCGTTTTATGATACATCCGATTTATTGAAAACAGCTTCCAGAGTCGGGGCAGTGAAAATAGCATCACTCCAAGCTTCCAGCTCTTTTGATTTGGCGTTTTTCAACTTCTCTGAAGCCCACTCGGGTAACAGGCCAAAGCGGCTTTCGAGTAGCCTTTTCAGTAAGGTGTATTGGCCCTTGACCATGCCAAGTCGTTCTATGCTTGTAACGTATTCCATTTTCGCTTTCTCCTCGATTGTTTCAAGTTCTTGCCAGACTTGGCTGTTCAGCCAATCCGGCAGTTGCATCAGCCAATCTGAAATATATAATAAATCAATGATACGTTGTTTCTCCCAGTGACGCTGATAGAGTATTCGTACTAAGCGTATTTTTGCCGCATAGCGTTCCTGATGCTGCTTTCGGGTTTTTTGGGTCAGGATATGAGCTGCGGTAATCCATCCAAAAACGTTATCTGATTCCAGCAGCTCATCAAGTCGCTCTTCGTAATCGGTCAGCTTGGCAAGCGGGAACTCAAGAGAGAGTTTGCAGCCCAGCACGGTAAAGCCATAAAAGGTAGGTTTCCAGTTCTTGTGTGTATCCGCCAGCACGGCCAAAACTGGCAACTGGCCGGTCATATCGGTCGAAAATCCTGTAGTTATAGACAAAAATGCGTTTTGCAAACTCTGCCTGTTTGGTACCCTGTACTTCAACGTGAATGTATATCCACTTCTCGTCACCATTCAACACATTGACCCTGACGAGCTTGTCAACAAAGCGCTTACCCAATTCGGCATCCTGAACTACGGCTCGCAGCTCTTGGTCCAGAAAGACATATTCCTTTGACCATGGTTCGAATGGAGAGACGCGGATATGCGCCTTTATGGCTTTATTTTGTTCATGTTGTTTTATATTGACCACTGACAAACCATTAAGCGCCATGAGCAGCACGTTGAACAACATTGAATTCCTTAGCCCCCGGCTCGTTGGTGAACGATTTTCGGGACATGCCATTCCTCTCGATGTTCTCAGGGATTTGGCTGTTCTGGAAGAAATGCTTGTTGAAACCGCCAAATGGGGGTACATGCAAGAACACCCCGACAGGAAACGCATTCCTCGTGGTTTTACCAACGGTGTTTCTCTCAAGCTGACAGGTATTGAAGAGGGAAGTGCCATCCCAAAAATAGCCTTGTTCTTCACACTTGCGGGAACAAGTCTGGATCTTTTTCCTTCTGATAATGCCCATTACTTTCACCTGGCTAAAAATTCGATAGTTAACGCAGTTAATGCTGCCGAACGAAATCGGGATATCAAGGAGTATTTGCCTGAAAATCTTCTTTGTTATTTTGATCGAATAGGCCGGAGTCTCAGAGATGGCGAGTCACTTGAGTTGAATCCTGCGGATACAGCTCAACCGGCTCGACTGAACAAAACTACTCGCAGAAAATTATTGCTTGCTTCCTCAAATGTGTTGGAGCTTACTGAGGAAATTACCCTGAGAGGATCAATACCTGCTGCTGATCAGGCGAAAATGACGTTTGATTTGCACATTATCAGTGGACCTACAGTGAGTGCGCCAATTTCACCGCAACATTGTGACATCGTTAAGGAAGCCTTCATGCGTTATGGTAATGGCGGTATCGTGATGCTGCAGGGGATAGGAAGGTTTAATCGCAATAATCGGCTTCAAAGCATCGATTCTGTCGAGCACATCAGCTTGCTGGATGCTAACGATGTGTTGGTTCAGTTGGATGAACTGCGCTCTTTGGAGAATGGCTGGCTTGATGGTGAAGGTGTTGCTCCGGATAAAGAGGGGCTGGACTGGCTTGTCGGCTATTTTGAAACATATTACTCGGATGAGTTGCCTGTACCATGCATTTATCCGACACCCGAAGGTGGAGTTCAAATTGAATGGGCCCTGAATGGTTATGAAATATCTCTTGCTGTAAATATCGATATCCGTCAGGGTGAGTTTCATGCCTTGAACATGAGTAATGATGACGAAATCATAAAGTCTCTTGATTTTAACAAGCCCGATGATTGTGTGTTGCTGAATCAGGAACTCAAGACACTATCGGAGGCTGAGGTATGAATGACGCTACATTGATGCTTCGCCAGATTCATCCAAGCTTTATCAAGCAAGGTCAGATAACTTCCCAGGCATTCCGCCCTACAATCAAGGATGATAAAAAGCTTTCCGTATACGATAACGATATGATTACTGCGAAGAAAGCTTACGAGCACTATACCAAAAAGCTGTTCCATGACATGGCCAAAGACCTTGTTGAGGTCGGAGCAATGGATGAAGTAACGATGCGTACAGTAGAATCGCTTTGTTTGCCGGAAAAAAAGGTTTTTCTCCCGGAGGACATCCGTCGCATTCGGACAACAAACCATCTCAGCCAGCCTGTTTTTGCTTTGATTTCAGCTTTTATTTTGCATCAAGCTGGACTTAATCGAACAGACTTCCTCGATCTATAAAGCCTTTGTTCACCAACGTCGTCTCTATCACTCTTGTTGAAACGTTGAAGTAGTGTGCCGCTTCATCCAGCTTCTCTTCTCCGAAGTCTTCACCAATGAAATCTTTCAAGGCATTGGATGGACAGAGAAACTCTTGGGCGAAAGCTCGCTGAAACTTCTGCCGGGCAGTGTTAACGGTGGTAACTGGCAGAAACTTGTCTGTATCTGGTGAATAGAGCCGATCACCAACCAGACGTAAAAGGGCAAGTTCCGTAATGAGCACTCCACCAACGGTTATTTTAATATCAGCAAAGGTAAAGCGCTCTGCTTCATCAGGAGTGAAGCGCTCAAGCCATGCAAAATCAATTGCAAATGCTTTACTCATTGATGCTGCCCATAGTTATGGCTTCTTAATGTGTCCATTTTTCTGTTGCAAGTTCAGTTCTGTTGTGCTTGTTGTTTTGTTGTCAGTTGCGGGCGCTTTGGGTTGCGGTGTAGCCTGGGCGGTGAAAATGGTAGGCCCCTGAAACCGTTACCGATCCTGTGACTGTTCGACTTTGTGCATCTGGGCGGCAAAGGCGTCGATGTGTTCGTCCCATGCGTAGAGCAAGTCAGGGTCAAAGTCTGCTCCATTTGGCCATACTATAGTTCCAACTTCCTCGTCAACGGTGACTTGCCTGAAAAAATCATGATTGCGCAGCGGTTCATAGAGTTCACCATACAAAATGGGTTCCAGATTGATTTTCCTTACCGTACCGTTATCGAAATGTACACGCAATGAAAAGCCGTCAAGAATATCGACAGCTAAGACCCTTATAAATTGATGTTTCATAGTGAGTTATCGTCTTGAATTAACGGAGCGGTTCTATTTTTACCGGGGCCTTGCCATCCTGTAACAAATCCCAATCGGTCAAAAGTTCAAACTGATGAATTTCAGCCCAGGCCATCACAAGTCGTCGCTGCCTTTCGGGTAATTCGCCTTCCATCATGGTAACCGGGTCAATAGAAAAAACGGCCTGTGAATCCTGATAATAG
This sequence comes from Pelodictyon phaeoclathratiforme BU-1, assembly GCF_000020645.1. GTDB lineage: Bacteria > Bacteroidota > Chlorobiia > Chlorobiales > Chlorobiaceae > Chlorobium > Chlorobium phaeoclathratiforme. The sequence continues at coordinate 1,464,125 of NC_011060.1, read as the reverse complement.
GCGTGAAAATGAGGCGTATGATGGGGAACATCCAGTTCAGCATACATTCTTATCAAAATCCCGAAAAATCGTGAGAGTTCAGGCATTATCCAAAAGTTTACTTTTAAAGAAGTTACTGGAAGTATTGTCTTGATTACATCCAAATAATATCACTTCGAAATTTACTCAAATAACAGGCTGATACAAAGCTGACATTCCAGAAGCAAATCAAAGGGTTCCTGTCGCGAGACATCAGTGTGAAGGAGATGATTGAACACCGGGGGGGATATCCATCATATTTTTCCCTGGCAGTATTTGAAAGAGAATGGTTTCAGCCAGAGCCAGTACAATCAGGTGGAGAACTATGTCTATGTTCAGCAGGAGATTAACATCAAGGTAGGGAAGCGCTCTCCGGCAGATTATATCGGTCAAATCCGTGAGCAATGTCAAAGCGGGAAGCTCGCCTTTGGCGGTATTGATACTCTTCCGGATTTCGAAGCAAACCTTGAGGCTAACTGCATTCCCGGTACGATCTATGAGATGACGTTAAAAGATTACGATGAATTTTTGGGGGTTCGCCGAATATTGATGGCTCGGAAAATCAAATGCTTTTATCAAAGCCTATAATAAGATATCCCGGTTGCCATGAAAGTTGGCGTTAGAATACCTTCGCTTAAAAAGCGCATTGCTGCCCGCACCTCGTGGAAGCGGTATGCCCGCCAATCTCTGGGCTTCAAGGCTCCTCGCTGTTATGGCTGGATAACCAATCCAAAGAAAGCACTTTACAATCGGGTTTATTATCGAACGATACGGGGCTGTTCTGTTGTGCTTGTTGTTGTGTTGTCGGCTGCGGGCGCTTTTGGTTGCGGTGTGGCCTGGGCGGTGAACATTCGGTGATATCCAAAAATTCAAATCATTCAGTGCGGAGGGAGCTGCCTGATTTTCATTCGAATCGTTTTCGGAGCTCGGTTTTAGCCTCCCGCCAGAACCTGTCGTGAATCTCCGTTCTTGTTACGGCACATCCGATTTTTTGAAAACAGCTTCCAGAGTCGGGGCTGTGAGAACCGCTTTACCCCAAGCTTCCAGATCCTTTCTTTTGGCACTTTTTAACTGCTCTGAAGCCCATTCAGGCAACAGTCCAAAGCGGCACTCAAGCTGACTTTTCAGTAAGGTGTATTGCCCCCTGACCATACCAATTCGTTCTATGCTTGTAACGTATTCCATGTTTTCTTTCTCCTCAATTGTTTCAAGTTCTTGCCAGATCAGGCTGTTCAGCCAATCAGGCAGTTGCATCAGCCAGTCTGCAATATATAATAAATCAATGATACGTTGTTTCTCCCAGTGACGCTGATAGAGTATGCGCACCAAATGTAGTTTTGCTGCGTAGCGTTCCTGATCCTGCTTTTTGGTTTTTTGGGTCAGGATATGAGCCGCCGTAATCCAGCCAAAAACGTTATCTGATTCCAGCAGCTCATCAAGTCGCTCTTCGTAATCGGTCAGCTTTGCCACCAGAAAATTGAAGGTATGACTACATCCCAGCACCGTCAAGCTGTAAGAGGTGGGTTTCCACTGCTTGTGTGTATCCGCCAGCACGGCCAAACTGGCAACTGGCCGGTCGTATCGGTCGAAACGACGGCCCTTTTCCACGGGCTGTCATATTGATCGTTTGGGGTATCCATAGGTTGTGTATTGTGCCATTAACGTTCATTGAACAGAGAGAGTACGCGCAGCGATGCATAATAATCAATACGATACACTCTAATAATATCAACCAACACCATTAACACAAAATAATTCAGGTATTTTACGCATCAATTTATAATACCAGGATACCGTTCTATCGTATGCGGAACGGTCTCAATACCGTCACGTCCTGTTCTCTTGTCGTTACAAATTCAAGTGGAAGGGGAGTTCGTTCAAGCTCCATGATATCCTGCTCTCCTTCCAATCGAGAGTGCAGTCGAAGTGCTGGAGGAGTTCGGTGCCGATAACGGCTGTGGTGTTGGTCATGTTCAGGGTCATATCGACGGCTGCTCCCAGCTCGCCGGAGAGTGTGCCGTACTCCATGGTAAAGGCCTTGCCCCCGAGAGCGGTTTCCATTGTGTAGGTCGGGGAGGTGAAGTGGCCGTTAAAGGGGTGGAAGTCCGCTTTTTGGCCTGTTTGCGCCATGCCGGAAACGAGAGCAGGGGAGATGTAGGAGAGGTGCGCTCCGGTATCGAAGAGGGCTTTTGTGTGGTTGTTGGCGATCCGCAGGGGGAAAATCGGGCATCCACTCATTGTTTCCATCTCATCGATGGTCTCGCCGTCTGGAGTGTCGTCTCCGATGTCGATACATTGTTCCTGCCAGCGGATTCTGAGTTTATGGAGTGACAGGATGTCGCAGCCGATGAGGATGTCGATGGCAATACCTGCCAGATCGCTGAGTTGCCTGGTTGTAAAACCCATGAATTGATCCGGGGTAGTGTGACGCTCTCCTCCAAAGCTGAAAGGGCGGGAGGAGATGCTTGCTGGCGAGCCGGTATCGATAAGGGCCATCAGCTCTCCAATCGGGAGGATGATGTGCCCTTTATCTGGTTTGAAACGGAGTGTTGTTGCCATGGTACTTTTTTGGGGATAGGCGTGCAAAATCCGTATGGTAAAAGATTGTGCAAATGTAGCTGGTTGAGTATCTTGAACTACAATATAATCATAATGCAGGGGTATCAGAGATATGATAAAATGACCGGAAAAAGTGATGATTGAATCTATTGCGCCAACGATCCTGAAGCATTTTCCAACAACTGTTGCGATTTATCTTTTCGGAAGCTATGCAACAACCGACGAGAGAGTGGATAGTGATGTTGATCTCGCACTGATGTTTCCTCACGGGAGTACGGTTACAAATACTAATCTTGCGTTGAGTGCCTGCAAGGCTGATCTCGAAATGCTTTTTTGCCGGGAGGTGGATCTCCTGAATCTGAGGTCATTATCAACGGTCTTTCAAAAAGAAATCGTCATGACAGGCCGCCTACTTTTCTTGAGCGACCGCTTTGCTGTTGATGAGTTTGAAATGCTTACCATCTCTTATTACCAGAAACTCAATGAAGAGCGGGCTGACATTCTTGCCGAGATTAAAAAAACCGGAACGATTATTGCATGATGATTGACGACATCATTCTCAACAAAAAAGAGAGCATTGAGCGCTGTATAAGGCAGATCAAGCTGTATTACGCCTTGCCGTCCGAAAAGCCTTTTGAGGAGGACTTCATGCGTCAGGATGCCATCGCCTTAAATCTGCAGCGTGCATGTGAACAAGCCATTGATCTTGCAAATCACCTTATCAAAATCCATAAATTCGGGTTACCAAAGGAAAGCCGGGAGAGCTTTGCAATTCTTGCCGAAAGAGGCGTTATTGATCGGTTGCTTGCTAAAAACCTTCAAGGTATGGTTGGATTCCGCAATACATTGGTTCATCAATACCAAAGCTTGAATCTCGGTATTGTGATTGCCGTGATTGAACAGCATCTTGACGATCTGATAGCGTTCACCAATTGCGCAATAAACTACCAGAAGCAAGATGGAAACACCTGAGCAATGCCTGATGTACGGGAGTCTTTCTTGTGAGAAAAGCCTCTGCAGAATACAAAAGTTCAGCTCATAAAAAAAACTTTATACCATTTACTTTACATAACTAATATTATACAACAAATCCGGGTAACAAAAGATGGTCCTCTGTTGACTCATTTTTTGTATCTCATGCTTCAGGTTTCTCTTGTGCCATGTTTGGTTCTGGCTTAGCCTTGGTTAACGCGCTGTTATCATGATGCAAATTGAATCCGGGACGCACTTGTTGTGTAATCCGGAGTCAATGATCTGGGGTTGTCAGAAAAACTTAACTCAAACGGAATTCATCATATCATGCTGTATCATGTATTTTTGAGTTATGGCTGCAGGATCAAGAATTTTAGCTCAATTTGCCTCCCCTGCCAATTGATACGATAAAAACACTCTTTTTCAGACAAATAAGGGTTGGTGCGTTACGAGGTGCAAGTATTCAGGCCTGGTTGTTTGGAAGTGGATCGGTTTGTTCTTGGATTGGGATTATGTGGGCAGTTATTTTACCTTTCAAAACCATCCGCGCAGTACTTGACACCGCCTGAAAACTTTGAAGCTCTTGATATCTCCCCTCTCCTTCTGCGCTCCCCTGTTTTTCGCTATTTTTTACTGTTGTATAATATTAGTTATGTAAAGTAAATGATATAAAACAATATTATATAAAACTTTAACAAATAACAACAGCACCTGCAAAGATGCTGTTGTTTAGATTCCGATCCATTCCTGAGGCTAAAATATCCAACACGCAACGAAGTAACCTGGACTGTTTCCGTCTATTTACATGCTATTCTGTTCCGGCTCAATACTTCGTAGTTATATCAACCGGCCTCAGGCTTGTTTTTGGGCTAATTCAGGCTTTGATAATGCTATCAGTTGGACATATAGCAACACATGCCGGAGCATCATGATGACCAACACAATCAACACAGAGCGCTTCATCGATGATATACATATCGTCTCCAACAGAAATAGCGTTTACTGGGCATTCAGGCTCGCAGGCTCCGCAAAGAATGCAGGTATCAATAATTTTATGGGCCATAATTTTCGTTTTTGGTTTTGGTGTCAATAAAACAAGGTGTTGCAGAGAACGCGAACAATATAGCGATAGTTACCCCAAGACATAACCGAGAATGGAAATATTTTTTGGTAAGGGCCTCCCTGTGTTGGGCATAACAAGAAACCCTGACAAAACTTGCGTCCTGTCAGGGTTTTGGTAAAAATAGCCGGAAAAGCTTAGTAGCGGTCCCTTCTTGGCGATCTTTCTTCACGAGGTCTCTCTTCGCGAGGTTTCGCTTCGTTTACCGTTACCGTGCGACCGTTCAAATCCTTTCCATTCATTGATTCGATAGCCTCACGTGCTTCACTGTCCTTAGGCATCTCAACAAATCCAAATCCCTTTGAGCGACCTGAAAATTTGTCATTGATGATGCTCGCATTTGCAACCTCTCCGAATTCGGAGAAAGCATCACGAAGATCATCTTCAGAAACAGTATAAGCCAAATTACCGATGTAAATATTCATTTTTTAATCTCTGTGTACATGTGCATTGATAGGGAGAGATACCGGCAAGTAACCAAAGCACAAATTACTTGAATAGCGATCAGCCAACCATTGACTGAATTCTATACGAAGTTTAACGTAATTACTGATCGTTTTCAAACATAAAATGCATAGACAGCATATTTGTTGAAATAAGCACCGAATGAGGCTCTTGTATTTTTATACGAGAAATCACGTTAACAACTTTTAAATAAAACTGTTACAATCGTTTATACTGACAAGGGCGCTCCTCCCCTCCTTGCAGAAAAGACAAAAAAAAGGCAGGAATTGTGGTTCCTGCCTTTTTTTTGTAACAGACACCTTTCACTTATGGCAAAGGGTGTTAAGCTGTTTACTTCTTTTCGGGAACTTCTCGTTCTTCTTTTACAGCATAATTAATCAGATAATCGTAGAGCCTGATAAGGCGCGAATTCTGATTGTTCTGATCGATCCAGTGACCAATCATGCCGATTGTCCGAGCCAGAACAAAGAAGCCGTTGAGTGAGTATTCCGGGAAATCAAGATCAACAAGAATACAACCGATCGTACCATCCACGTTCAGGATAAGGTTATCCTTTTTGGCTGTGGTGATCTTTTCGACTTCAAGTGCATAGTCAAGACAAGGAGTGTGAAGCGTCGTCTGGTTTGTAACATAGTCAACCAGATATTTCACCCGTTTATCCGGATTTTTGACGCTCTTCACCCTGTGACCGATACCTGGTACCGGACCGACATTCTGCTTCATCCAGTTCAAAAATCCAGGAATGTCGTTAGGATACTCCTTGACGCCATACTTGAAATATTTTCCGGCATTGGTGACTGCGCCTCCAAATCTTGGCCCAATCATGGTCATGCCTGCTGAAACAGCCTGAGGCAAGTCGATGCCTGCACATGCCGCGATAATGGAGCCGAATGCGCCAGAAACTGCCGGGCCGTGATCGGCTGAAATCATGATAATGCGTTTGATGATCTCAGACTCTTCTTTTGATGGAAGCTTCTTGTTCCACAGAAGTCCGATAACGTCCTCAATACCGTAGCCTTTTTCACAGAGTTCCGATGCCGCATAGCCAACATAACGGGGCTCTTCACCACGATCGTCAGAAATGGTGGTACGGATGAGTGGCTCGACAATAATATCGCCTTGCTTCATGACTTCCTGAACACTTGGAGGAAGTTGTGGCAACAATTTTTCGTCGAGTTCCGGCTCAGGCTTGATAACGCCACTCGCCTTCAGTTCCAGATAGACCTGTTTGATAGCCTTGCTGAGTCCACCAAAGGTATCAGGAACAACTGCGCCTGCTTCACGAAGGGCATTTATCTTGGAGCGTGCCGATCCAAGACCTTTTTTTCCTTCTTTTGCGCCAGCATGGCCAAATTTCATGCCTTGTGGCAGCACATCCTGACAGGTACCACCAATTGAAGCGATCAGTTTGATTCGGCGTATTTCCTTGCCAAGCCATTCCGCAGCCTCTTCCTCAAGCGTCCCACCCACTTCTCCGATGATAACGACTGCCTTGGTATCAGGATCGTTTTCAAACATATTGAGATAGGTCACGAAGTCCGTTCCAGGATAGGAGTCTCCACCGATAGCTACGGCTGAGGTGATTCCGTTGCCATTCTGGGCACATAACCACATGGCTTCGTTCGAAAGGCCACCCGATTTGGTAATGACACCAAATGAGCCTGGACGATAGAGATTACAGAGTTTCAGGTTTTTGAACTCTCCGCCAATAACACCAAGGCGACACTCCCCTGCCGACATGATACCGATAGAGGATGGCCCGTTGAAGATTTTGCCGCTGTCGATTGCATGTTTGCGCAGTCGTTTGGCATCCTTTTCCGGCACACCTTCGGTGATCATGGTCACAAGCTTGATCCCTTTTGCATCAAGGGCCTCTTTTGCTGACTGGTATGCCCGGGATGCACCGATATAGATAAGCGCTGTATTGATCTGAGGGTTTTCCTCGAGGGCTTTTTCGAGTGACGAATAAACAGTAACGTTGTTCAGTTCGCCGCCACGGTAAATCTCTTTCTGTTGCCCTTCCTCTGGCGGGTAAACAAACGCCTGCACCGTCAGCGGTCGATTGATCAGAAAGTCGAACTGAGCCATCCGCCTTGCAGCATTCAATCCAGCAATACCGCCAATGATGACCGCTCGTGTATCCTTATTTGCTAAAATACTCACGATTCTTACGGTTTATATGTTAGAAGTTTCTCTTTGGGGTTCCTGCGATATCGCCTGACCTTATGAGTTAAGGGCAAGATCGACAATATCGGTCATAGGCATGCTGCGATCATAAACGTGAATGTCAAATCCCTCTTCCTGCAGCTTTTTCATTGCGGCAAGTCCCTGATTCTCATTCGGTCCACCGCGTCTTACCCAAATCTGCACGTTTTCAAGGTATCCTTTTGATTTGCTCTCACGGAATCCATTGATAATCCCGTTGAACGTTGCCTTGACATCCGTGAAGTTGGCTATTGCACCACCGACGATGATATGCTTGATATTAGGAAGCCTGCAGATCGTTTCTGTCAAAGCCTCTACTGCCCAATCCGGAGGATCACCGGAATACTCTGCATAATTGGCAATTGAGCCGCCTCTTGCTACCACGGCATCGGAATAAAAAACCGAAGCGCCGCCGCCTGCTGTAAGGAGAGCAATGTTTCCACCCGGTACTTCAACCAACTTGACTGATCCCTTAATGCGGGCATCGATATCCATGATCTGCTGTTCGGCCTCTGTATAGGATCTTCCGATTTCGGAAACTGGTTTGAAATCCCAGTCAGCATGACGGAAACGTGCATCCCAATCAACATTCATAACGGCATCAAGAGCTGCAAATCGCATGTCGCTCTTGCGTATGACAAGTGGATTGATCTCAATTGATTGAGCATCTTCATTGTCGAAACAGAGAATAAGGCGTGATGCAATTTTAGCAACACGTTCGGCGACTTCACCGGTGAAGCCAGCTTCAAGAGCTGCTTCGGTAATGTGTTCAATCGTCGGGGTTTCATCAAGAGAAATGACAAGCCTCTTTACCGTATCCCAGTTGTCTTCGATATCAACTCCACCCTTGTTGGAAAGAAGAAGTTCACTCCCGTCGCGGTTACCGGCAATAGATAAATAATACTCCTCATCGTGATCAAGCATCTCTGCAACAATAACCTGACGAACGACTGATGTGCCTATCTGACGTCCAATCATCTCTTTTGCTGCAGCATAAGCCTCGTCAAGATTCAGTCCAAGCTTGACCAGCCCGAGCTTAAACCGCCCGCCGATAGCTTCGTGAGCTTTAACAACGAGTTTTGATTCTCTCAACCATTTATTAGCTTCCCCAAGTTGGGCAAGGCGGTCGGGATCCATGATCACAACATAATTTGGCACAGGAATGCCCCATTTGTTGAATAGTTTCATGGCTGGCCCTTCAAGTATCTTAGCCATACTATCGGTTTTTATGTTAATGGGTAGAAACACTGCACAGAATAGTGCAAGATTTTAAGTTAACTAAATTTATTATTGATACAACAGTTTCAAAAAAAAAGTACCGTTATGAATGATTTTTTGCTTTGGTGGCAGCAGTTACCGTCACAGATGAATCCTGTACTCTTTTCTGTCGGAGCGTTCGCTATCCGCTGGTATGGTATGATGTACATCATCGCGTTTGGTGTTGTCTATCTGTTGAGCCGCTATCGCATCCAGAATGAGAAGCTTCCTTTTGAGCGTTCCTATGTCGGTGACGCCCTGACCTGGGCCATGATCGGCGTTGTACTCGGTGGTCGCTTGGGCTATATTCTCTTTTACGGCATGAGTTCTTTTCTTGCCGATCCTCTTGGTACTCTTATTCCCTGGATCTCTGTTCCTGGAGGAGGTTGTCGATTTGCTGGCATCACCGGCATGTCCTATCATGGCGGCGTTATAGGAGTTATTCTTGCCCTGCTGGCCTTTACCCTTTCCCGGAAAAAAGCTTTTTTTGAAACTTTTGACCTCTTTATTCCAGCCATACCTCTTGGGTATACCTTCGGCCGTCTCGGCAATTTCATCAACGGAGAACTCTACGGAAGGGTGACAGATTCCGCACTCGGCATGTACTTCCCTCTTGCTCCTACCTATGAACTTCGCCACCCTTCGCAGCTCTATGAAGCTTTTTTTGAAGGAATCGTTCTTTTTATTCTCCTCTGGCTGCTGCGCAAAAAATCTCCTTTTCCCGGATTTCTTTCAGCCACCTATCTTTTCGGTTATGGATTTGTCCGCTTTTTTATTGAATACGTTCGTGAACCGGACTCTCAACTCGGCTTTGTATTTCTGAATTTTTCGATGGGGCAGGTACTTTGTTTCGTCATGATGGTTGCCGGCGTTGCGGTGTTTCTCTTCAACAGCTCTTCAGCGAAGTCAGCAAGGAGTTAGAATCATCACCTCCCCGACACGGAGAGTGGCCGCAGCACAAGAGTCAAGATTGACAATACCGGGCTGGTTTGTTGAGCTGCCCGGTATTGTGTTGCTCCTTATGATGCCGTATTTGCAGGTTTTCGAAGAAAGATATAGCCCGTGAGTGCAATAAACGCTCCTGCAACTCCCCATATGGCAAGAGCAAATCCCGAACCGCCTTCGTACATACTAAAAATCCCAAAGAGGAAAAAGATGACCGCCGCACCGATTTTGATGATGTTCTCAGGCAGCCGGGCGCCGAGCATTTTTCCTGCAATAATTGCCAGCCCGTCGGAAAGCACCATGCCGATGGTTGAACCAATCCAGACAGGAAAAAATGGATTGGTTGAAGCAAGGGTAATGGTTGAGAGCATGGTCTTGTCGCCAAGTTCCGCCATGAAGAAGGTTGAGAATACAAGCCAAAAGGGGTTAATACCGGTTTTGCAGCTTTTCTCGTCCTCATCAAGGCTATCACCCCGAAGCGTCCAGAACCCGAAAGCAATGAAGGCAATACCTGCAACAAACTTGATCCATTCCGTTGGCAACTTGTCGCCGATGAACCAGCCGATCCCGGCTGAAAAAACGTGAATGGCAAGAGTTGCCCAGAAAATACCCCATAATACAACACTGGTATTGTAACAGGTTGCCAGCGTCAGGGCAACAAGCTGGGTTTTATCGCCAAGTTCAGCCAGAAAAATCATGACAAGAGAAAGCCAGAATGCGTCCATGGATAGGTACGGTTAGGGGTAAAAAAAGAAACCACAAGTATAGGGGAATACAGTGGTAGGTGCAAGCGGAAACGGCAAAAAAGGCCGCCCGGACAGAGCGAAATCAGAACGAAATGTTAAATTGCTGTTTTTACAGTTTTAAAGCCATATTACTGCCTTCACCCCCTGATTTCCTTTTCTTCCTGACAGGAGCCATCTTCGCCATTCTGAAGTTGGGTTAAGACGTAGTATCAACCCGCAGGAACTGACCATGATACCTTCAATAAGAACGGCAACAGAGAGCGATATAGCCAGATGCGCAGAGCTTCTTGGAATTCTTTTCAGCCAGGAACATGAGTTTACGGCTGACGCCGAGGCGCAGTCGCGAGCGCTCGCCATGATTACCCGCAATCCGGAGCTTGGACGGATATTTGTTTCTGAAATTGATGGCGAGATTCAGGGGATGGTGATGCTCCTTTTTACGGTCAGCACCTTTCTTGGCCAAAAAGTTGCCCTGCTTGAGGATATGGTTGTGGCGCCTGCGTATCGGGGCAAGGGAGTCGGGAAGCAACTGATCGACCATGCTGTGGATTTTGCCCGCAGGGAGGGCTTTGGGCGTATAACGCTCCTCACGGATCGGGACAACGATGTCGCACAGCAACTCTATCTTTCAAAAGGGTTTTCACGCTCGGAGATGGTTGTTTTCAGAATGCAACTTGACGATGAAACATCCATGAAAAAGAGTGAATCTGAAACATGGATGTGCCGTGAGTGCGGTTATCTCTATGATCCCGCTGAAGGTGATCCTGAAAGCCTGATCAAGGAAGGAACCCCGTTTGCAGAGGTTTCCTGCCAGTGGAGCTGTCCGGTCTGTTTTGCATCAAAAGCCGATTTCAATCCGTTTTCATGAGGTTACGCTTGCCGTAACGATCAGTTTGTCTTGAGATCGAGCGAGCGGCTTCTGGCAATCAGGGCTGCTTTTCGGGCAGGATAGAGGCTTACCAGAAAACAGAGCAGGATGGCCATGATGCTGACGGCAATAAAATCGCCGGTTTGCATGTTGACCGGGTAGGCCTGGATGATAAAGGCGCTTTTTGAGGGAAGCTGCACAAAGCCGTAAAGCTCCTGGAGTTTGCAGAGGCTCCATGCAATGACGGTTCCGGCGGCAGTGCCTGCAATTCCGGTCATTCCTCCCTGGATGATGAAGATGGCCATGAACTGCGGTTTTTCCATGCCGAGACAGCGAAGATAGAAGAGTTCACGCTGTTTGTCGATGGCGGTCATGGCGAGGGCTCCAGTAAGGCTGAGGGCAGCGACAAGAATAATGAGCATCAGAACGCTGAAACTCACCCATTTTTCAAGTTGCATGACGGCGAAGATGTTACTGTATTTTTCATCGAGGGTGCGCACCCGAAGGCTTGTTTTCAGGGGACTTTGTGCCAGCCACTTCCTGAGGTTTTCGCTGAAGGCATCACCTGAAACGCCCTCTTTCCCCCTGATGTCAATGCCTGAGTACTCTTCGCTGCCCATGAGCAGAATTTTCCGGGCGAAAAGGCCGGAGGTGAGAACATAGCGGTCATCAAACAATTTCTGAAGGGAAAAAAGCGATGTGACGCTGGTTTCAGGAATACCGAGCATCGGTATAAGATAGGGCTCCGAGAGCGATTCAAGGCCAAGAGAGATCAGTTCCGGACTGAAAATTTTGACCTCTCTGAAGGGATAAAGGTTTGTTCTGAAAGCTAAAAGCTCCCCGACAGCTATGGTTTCAGGGGTAAAAAAGGGGCGCAATGTGTGGGTCTGACGCATCAACCGGCGCTGAGCCGCATCGCTGATTCCTTTTACAACGACCAGTTCGCTTTTTTCTCTGGTAGCAAGAATGGCCTCTCCTTCGGCAAAAGGCTCTGCCGATCCGACGCCTTCAATGGATCGTATCGATTGCAGGAGATTTTCGGAGATCTTCATGGTTCTGCCCTCAAAGGGAACCAGTTGGGCTGGGCTGTCGATGGTGATGAAAAGGTCGCGTGCAAGTTTCTGAAATCCGTTCAGCACACTCATGACCACAAGGAGGGTGCTTACGCCAATAACGATTCCTGCAAGACTGATTGCTGAGATGATATTGATGACCCGAAACCGTTTTCGGGCAAAACTGAAGCGTTGTGCAATCCATAAACCTGTTTTCATACCAGCGGAAATAACATTTTGTTTAAGTCCCCAGTGCGGTACCGGGTTTCAGTGAGGCAGCAATCCGTGCCGGAATAAAGGCAAAAAGCAGGGTAAGGGCCATCACTGCAACAGAGACGACGGCATAGTCGACCGGCTCAATCAGCAGTGGAACATATTTGATGAAGTAGCTTTTTTCGGGAAGGGTAATGAGATGAAACCGCAGCTCGAAGAGTGTGAGCGAGAGGGCCAGAATGTTGCCAGTGATCACTCCCGAAAGCGAGACGAGAAAAGCCTGCGCCATAAAAACGGCGCTTATTTTTCCGGGTTCAAGCCCGAGTGCGCTGAGCATACCGATTTCGCGGGTCTTTTCAATAATCAACACCAGAAGCGTAGAGATGATGTTGAAAACCGCTACAATGGTGATCGTGATAATCAGCAAGGGGGTAATGTTTTTCTGCAGTTTCAGCCATTCAAAGAGATTGGCATAGCGCTCAAACACCGTATAGCCGTAGAAGGGAAACCCAAGGAGATTGAGCAGCTCTTTCACTGTTTCCGGCAGTTGATTGAGGTTGTGCACACTGGCATCATAGCCACTGATCATCAACGGATTAAAGCGCTCCTGAAGCTCCTTGAGATCGGCAATCACGACAAAATCATCAAACCCCTCCTGAAGCCCAGTGTCGTAGATGCCTCGTATCACGCCGACTTCAAGGTCGAGAGAAGAGAGCATATCCACAATGTTCTTGTTGCCTGCAATAAGCTTTGCTCCTGAGGCATTGCTTCCCAGTCCGACAAGCATCACTTTTTTTCCGACCCGGAGATCAAGATTTTCAGCCAGTGTCTGGCCTGCGTAGAGTCCGATACCTTCGCCATTATTTCGCCTGTCGAGGGTTCCCGCCCGAAGAAATTTTTTCAGAAAAACGCTCTTTTGCTCTTCACTCACTCCTTTAACAACAACCGGTTTGCTTCGCCAGCTTTCAGTGCCTCCTGTTGTGCGATTCCGGAGCACAAAACTTTTTTCCAGAAAGGGTGACGCGCTTGCAATGTTTGGATGGCCTGTAATTTTTGCAAGATCGGTGCGGCGCTCCTGAAAAAGTTGCTCTTCGGGATGGCGGATCTGCAGGTGAGAACTGAAACTGATTAACTTGTTTTGCACACTGCTGGCGAATCCATTCACAATTGAGAGTGTCAGAATAAGCGCTGCCGTCCCCACAGCGATGCCGATAACGGCAACCATGACAATGAAGGTCGGTTTCGTTGCCGATCGCTGTTTGAATGCAAAGCGCCGCGCAATGTAGAACTCAGGCCTCATCCCGCTTTCCTGATTTTTGACTATTCATGGAAAGAAAGGTTACCACTTTGTTTCTGCCGTTTGACTTTGCCTTGTAGAGAGCCCTGTCGGCATTGTTGATCAGGTTATGCCAGTCAGCAGCATCAGCCGGAAACGTTGCAACACCGATACTGACCGTCAGCTCTCCGGCAGGCTGCTGTTGTTGCTGCCGAAATGATTCCCGGCTGATAATCTTGCGAAGACGTTCGGCTATTTCACTTGCTGTCTCGGTATCTGTTTTGGGAAACAGGATCGCAAACTCTTCGCCACCGAATCTTGAAGGAACATCATATGCCCTGCACTGTGTGCTGATAATATCGGCGAGCGCCTTCAGTGCCCTGTCACCAGCAAGATGGCCATTGGCATCATTGTATCGCTTGAAGTAATCAATATCAATCATGGCAAGGGAGACCTTTTCATTCTGGCGTTTGGAGCGTTCGACCTCTACAATCAGATGCTCTTTGAAATGGCGATAGTTATAAAGATTGGTTTTTTCATCCCGAATATGCAGTTCATCAAGCTTTTTATTTTTCGCATCAATATCACCGCAAAAGCTCATGATCGAGCGGGTGACCTGGGTGATGTCGCTGGAGTACTCCGCATCAGTCAGCTCCTTTTTCATCTCTTCAGCGGTATCCCGAATACTCTCCGGTATATTTCTATTGAGCAGTTTTAATTGCCCTGCAAGCTGGGAAAGGGGGATCAGCGTCTGGCGATAATTGTTGTGGAGCATCCATCCTGCTGTGATACTCACTGTGAGCAATACAGCAAGAATAAAGAGCAGAAAAAACTCGTTGATGACAACAAGTTTGACTGAGGCATCCTGTGATTCAATTTTGGCTTTTTCAATACTTTTTTCAAGGTCAAGCCTTAACAGTTCAAGGTTTGATGCGGCAAGCAGTTTCGGCCAACTCTCTCTGGTGAGCAACATCGAGGCAACAGGCTGTAAACCGGCATCATGCATCTCCGAGAGCAGTTTTTCATACATCAAAAGCAGTACTTCAAAATGCTCACTTTCCTGGGTTGCCTGCTCTTCTGTTGTGCCATTCAGCCGCTCTGCCTGATTGCGCAAAAGTCCAAACTCAATGAGTTTACCCCTGAAATCAACCAGATCAAGATAACATGCCTGTTTTTTTTCCACCTTTTCAAGCAGAGTGTGCTGTGTGACAAAAAAACCTGCAGTACCAGCTATAACAATACAAATACTGATTGTTCCGGTAAAGACAATTGCCTGTAGCGGAGAAATTTTTTTAATGGTCTGCCAGGCAATCATAACAGTTATTTCAAAATAATGGTCCTTTCAACAAGCCTGTATGGGGCAAGAGAACTTCTTTCGAATGCCTTCTGCCCTGCACTGCCAAGCCATGAGCCAAACCCGGCAGCAAGTGCGTCGCCGGAATAATATACATAGTAAACTACAGTAACAAGGGGATAGGCTCCTTCAAAGATATTTTGCTGAGTTGGCAGAGTGGCTGGAGTGCCCGAACTCTCTTTTGCAAGAGGGAGTATCCTGATGTTCCTGCCACTCTTTCCCTCTTTGAGTGCTTTGTCGAGCGAAGAGCCAAAAAGCAGCCCGACGGCACGGCTGTCGACCGATACCCTTTCGATCAGCTCAGCATCACTGCTGCACGACCAGGGGTGCAGTTCAGACCTCTTTTTCCCCGTTTTTGCCGCCAGAAGAGAGAGAAGCCGAAAATCATCGGCTCTGACCAGAGGGGTCGCCACTCTCTTCTCCTGTTCTGAAAAAAGAGTGCCAAGCTCTTTGATCGAGAAGATGAGAGCCGGATTACGGCTGTTGACAATGCAGACAATGGCATCACGGGCGACCGGTTCGCGGCGAATCGGACGTTTCAGTTTGTTGAAAAGAGAATCTTCCGCAGCTTCAGGTTCCCCACTGATCAATGCTGCCCGCACCGTGCCATCAAGAAGATGCTTCAGACTTTTTCCGGATGCGTCAGGCAGCAGGGTTATGTTGGCGTCGGGATAATAGCGCTTAAACATCTCTGCCTGGCTTCCGGCAATCTCTTCAAGCTGCCGATCGACCGCAACAGTCATCTTTCCGCTTCGTGCGGTTTCGTTGTCCGGGCTTTGGGTACAGTTTAGCAATAAAAACGCAGCAACAAGAAAGAGCAGGCCACCCATGATCCTGAAAAAGGGGTTCTGTACGGCTATGTTCTTCATGGCAATCCCTGTTTTCTGTTTATCATGCTGACTGCACGCTCTCGGAGCTTAACGGCTAAGATAATGAGAAAAAAGATGTTGCCATAAAAAACAGTCGCCATGTTACTATCCTGAAAAAAAACATTCAGCATTCTTGAAAATCACGTAAAAAAGGTTAATATTTCGGCCTTCCGGGTCAACTGATTCCGGAACATATCTTTTTTTATTGAAAACGCTTATTATAAGCACATCAGCGGGATGGCGACACCTGTAGCGGAGTATCAGACAATGTATTCAGTATCAATTATCGGAGCTTCAGGCTATTCTGGAGCTGAACTGACGAGGCTTCTGCTCCGTCATCCGGGGGTTGAGCTTCAGGAGCTTTATGCTTTTTCCCAGGCAGGCAAAGCTGTTTCAGAGCTCTATCCTCTTCTCTCCAGTGACAAAGTGTACAAGCCCTATGGTGGAGAGTGTGAAAGTGATGTTTACTTTCTTGCGCTGCCTCATGGTGAGGCCCTGCAACTGGTGCCACCCCTTGTAAAGGCCGGAAAAACCGTGATCGACCTTTCCGGCGACTTCAGGTTGAAAAGCACGGTTGAGCACGAGCAGTTCTATAAACAGCAAAAGTCTCCCGAGGCCGTGATGACTTACGGGATGTCGGAGTTGTTCCGTGAAGAGATCATCAAGGCAAAGGCGATCAGTAATCCCGGTTGTTTTGCCACGAGTATCATTCTTGGTGTTGCGCCGCTTCTTCTTGGCAATGACAGCTCAATCAACGTTCGCGGAATCAATTGCACCTCAACATCGGGTATTTCCGGAGCTGGTCGAAGCAGCAAGACCGAGTTATCGTTTTCGGAGATGAGTGAAAATATCCGGGCATACAAGGTCGGTTTGCATCAGCATATCCCTGAAATCATGCAGACTCTTGGCACCTCTGTCACCACTCCATCGTTTGATTTTACCTTTACACCGATGATCGGCTCTCTGGTGCGGGGTATTTACAGCATCCTTACCGTTAACCTTGAAAATCCTGCAGAGGCCGAACAGATCAAGGCGCTTTATAAAGAGTTTTACAAAGAGGCCCCCTTTGTCAGGGTTCGTGACACCATGACCGAAGTCCGACATGTTGCCCATACAAATTTTTGTGATATCCATATTGCTCATGCAACAGCAAACGGTACACTGATCATCGTGACCGCAATTGATAATCTTCTGAAGGGCGCTGCCGGACAGGCCATCCAGAATATGAACCTTATGCTTGGCATGAATGAAAAAACCGGGTTATCCTTTTGATTTTCAAACATTTAACATCCTCATACTGCATTGGAGAAACTCTCTAAAGGGCTTAACGTTATTCGCAAGCTTTCGGCCGTAACTCCCTGGCCGGTATCGGTTACCCCCATGTCGGCGGAATCGGACGGGACACATGGATTCTGGCCTGCCGGTTTTTCAGCGGGCGCAGTTTCTGCCGCCATACGGTATGAGCGAAAAGATCTGATGCTGCTGGTCGCGGATGCACCCGCAAGCGCTGCTGCACTCTTCACGACGAACCTCTGCTGTGCAGCTCCGGTAACACTTTCACGCAAGCATCTGCAGTGCTCCCCTTCCTCAATTCGGGCCATTGTCTGTAATAGTGGCAACGCCAATGCAGCAACCGGAGAAAAAGGAATGGATGACTCGCGGGCCATGGCGCAAGCCGTTGCACGGGAACTGCTCATCCGGCCTGAAGAGGTACTGGTTGCCTCTACCGGTGTTATTGGCCAGCTTCTGCCGATGGAGAGGGTTCTTGGCGCAATTTCTATCCTTCCCTCCGCACTGCAGCGTGAATCGGGTATCGATGCAGCCCAGGCCATCATGACCACCGATACCTTTCCGAAATTTTTCACCCTGGAGCTTCAGCTTTCAGGCGGCACCGTTCGCTTGAGTGGCATAGCCAAGGGCTCCGGCATGATTTGCCCGAACATGGCAACCATGCTCGCCATTCTGGCAACGGATGCCTCTATCGCTCCAGCCCTGCTTCAGAAAGCGCTGAAAGGTGCAAACCGCAAGAGTTTCAACGCCATTACCGTTGACGGCGATACCAGCACGAACGATATGGTCTCCATTCTTGCCAGCGGTACCGGCCCTGTAATCATGGCTGAAAGCAAGGATTTCTCTCTTTTTTGCGAAGCGCTCGAAGCGCTGATGACCTTTCTTGCCAAGCTCATTGTCATCGACGGAGAGGGAGCCACAAAACTGGTTACCATTACGGTTGAAGGTGCCGTTGATGACCGGGATGCAGAGCTTGCAGCCAGAACCATAGCTCAGTCAAGTCTTGTTAAAACGGCTATTCATGGTGAAGATCCCAACTGGGGAAGAATTGTTGCTGCTGCGGGTCGCTCCGGAGCATTCTTTCATCAGGAAGAGCTTGAACTTCATTTTGACAATCTCTCTCTTCTTAAACCAGGGTTTATTGCCAATTACTCTGAAACAGCGGCATCGGAAATCATGGCAAAAGAGTCCTATACCATCACGCTTCGTCTTGGCAGCGGCCCTGGACAAGCAACCGTGTGGAGCTGCGACTTGAGCAAAGAGTATGTCGATATCAATGGCAGCTACAGAAGCTGACAGATCCCTTAAACCATCATCAGGAGCAATTTTTCCGCAATGGACAAGTTACCGTGCAATGAACTGAATCAGGTAAGAAAGGCCCCCCATGCTGCCATAGGGCCTGTACTTATTGAAGCGCTACCCTATATCCGCAAATTTGAAGGCAAGACCTTTGTAATCAAGTATGGCGGCGCAGCCATGAAGGACGCCTGTCTCAAAAACAGTTTTGCCCAGAATGTCACCCTTCTGCGTAAAGTCGGCATCAGGATTGTTTTGGTGCATGGCGGAGGTGACGCCATCACAAAAACGGCCGAAAAACTTGGAATCACGTCACGATTTCTGCATGGACGAAGAGTTACGGACAAGGAGATGATCTCGGTTATCCAGATGACTCTTGCCGGTAAGGTCAACCAGGATATTGTGCAATTGATCAGCGAACATGGCGGCAAGGCTGTGGGGGTTACCGGCCTTGATGCCGATACCATCAAAGCTCTTCCCCACCCGAACGCCGAAACCCTTGGCCTGGTCGGAGAGGTGGAGCAGATCAACACCGCCTATATCGACCTGCTCTGTCGGGCAGGACTGATTCCTGTTATCGCTCCCATAGGATTCGACGACAAGGGGAATGTTTACAACATCAATGCTGATGATGCCGCAAGCAGTATCGCCATTGCCCTGAAAGCTGAAAAGCTCATCTACGTCAGTGATGTCGAAGGGATTCATGTAGGCGAGAGAATCCTGAAAACCATCTGCAAGACGGAGGCGGCTGACTTTATCGAACAGGGAATCATTTCCGGAGGCATGATCCCGAAGGTTCTTTCAGCATTCAAAACACTCGACAGTGGAGTCGGAAAAATTCATCTGATTGATGGGAAGGCAACACATTCGCTCCTGCTTGAAATATTCACTCACGAAGGAGTAGGAACCCAGTTTATTGCAGAGCAGGACAGTGATCAATCACAAAACAGGTAATGAAATGGAAGATGTTCAAATAAGGAAAGTCCCTGCAAAACGTGATTTTCTCGGTTTTTCACAGCTTGATGGCGGTAAAATTATCGAGTTGTTCGACTACTCCCTCTTCATGAAAAAAAAGAGGATGGAAAGCTCTGCTGTATCCGGTTTTCTTCCGCTGCGCGATAAAACCGTTGCCATGATCTTCAGCAAGCCCTCACTCAGAACAAGGGTCTCCTTTGAGCTGGGTATCCATGAACTCGGAGGATATGCCATCAACCTTGATGGCCAGGCAATCGGTCTTGGAACACGTGAATCGGTACAGGATGTAGCACAACTGCTCTCCCGCTACAATGATGCCATTGTTGCCCGCCTGCACGAGCACGCCATCATCGAAGGAGTTGCGGAGCACGCCACCATCCCGGTTATCAATGCACTGACCGATCTGTCGCACCCCTGCCAGATACTTGCCGATGCCTTTACTCTCTACGAAAAGTCGCTCTGGCATGAGGGAATAAAGGTTGTTTTTGTCGGCGACGGCAATAATGTAGCCAATTCCTGGATAGAGCTGGCCGGACTCCTCCCCTTTCACTTTGTACTGGCCTGCCCGGAAGGGTACACTCCAGACCAGGGCCTCCTTGAAGCTGCCCGCCAAAAGGGTATCAGCCGCATTGAGGTACTGCATGATCCAAAAGAGGCTGCCGCAAACGCCGATGTGCTCTATACCGATGTCTGGACCAGCATGGGCCGGGAGACCGAAATAGAAGAGCGCCTCAGAATATTCTCCCCCTTTCAGATCAACAGCGCCCTGCTTGCAGAAGCAAAACCGGGAGCAGTCGTGATGCACTGCATGCCTGCACACCGTGGACAGGAGATAAGCGCGGAGGTAATGGACGGGCCTCGCTCCATCATCCTCGATGAAGCCGAGAATCGCCTGCATGTGCAGAAAGCCCTACTGGTCAAATTGCTGAATCACGAAGAGTACAGAAAATTCCACCTTACCCACCGCCTTTTAAATGCAGCAAAAAAAATCAGGAGCTGAAGAGTGAACCGACAATGAACAAATATGCACGACAATTGAAGATCAGGGAAATTCTTCATCAAAACAGTGTGGGAAATCAGCATGATCTTTTGCAACTGCTCCATGATTCAGGAATGAGAGTTGCCCAGGCCACCCTTTCACGAGACTGCGCCGAACTCGGCATCATCCGTTCACGAACGAACGGAAACTTCAAAATGCTTCTGCCTGATGACGATCCAGACAAGATTATCAAGGGTCTTGTTGGTGTCGAAGTACTATCCGTCAACGCCAATGAAACCAGCATCATTATCATGACCCTGCCGGGCAGGGCACATGGCGTCGGCTCCTGGCTTGACCAACTCAAAAGCCCGCTCATCCTTGGCACCATTGCCGGAGATGACACCGTTCTTGTTATTCCCTCCTCAGTGCTGAACATTTCGGCATTGAAATCATATATTCATAAAAATCTTTCCAAAAACTGATAATTCACAACATCCCATGAGCAAGGAAAAAATTGCAATAGCCTATTCCGGTGGACTCGATACCTCCATCATGATCAAATGGCTGAAAGACAAATATGATGCTGAAATCGTTGCCGTCACCGGCAATCTCGGCCAGCAGAAAGAGATCGAAAACCTTGAATCAAAAGCAATCGCCACAGGAGCCTCAAAATTCCAGTTTCTTGACCTGCGCAAGGAGTTTGTTGAAGAGTACATCTGGCGTGCGCTCAAGGCCGGAGCCCTCTATGAAGATGTCTACCCGCTTGCTACCGCACTTGGACGCCCCCTGCTTGCAAAAGCGATTGTCGATACCGCCCTCGCCGAAGGATGCACCATGCTCGCCCACGGCTGCACAGGAAAAGGAAACGACCAGGTACGCTTTGAAGTGACCTTTGCCTCACTTGCCCCCCACCTCAAGGTACTTGCTCCCCTGCGTGAATGGGAGTTCACCTCAAGGGAATCGGAAATTGCCTACGCCCTTGAGCACAACATCCAGGTCTCTGCTACCAAGAAAAACCCCTACTCCATTGACGAGAACATCTGGGGAATCAGCATCGAATGCGGCGTGCTTGAAGATCCGATGGTTGCCCCTCCCGAAGATGCCTACCAGATCACCACATCACCGGAAAATGCGCCAAACACTCCGGCAGTTGTTGAAATCGAATTTGAAAAAGGTATTCCCGTCTCCCTTGACGGCAAAAAGATGAGCGGCCTTGACCTCATTATCCGCCTCAACGAGATCGGCGCAGCCAATGGCGTCGGACGCCTCGACATGATCGAAAACCGTGTTGTCGGCATCAAGTCACGTGAAATCTACGAAGCCCCGGCAGCAACCATCCTGCACTTCGCACATCGCGAACTCGAACGCCTTACACTCGAAAAATCGGTCTTCCAGTACAAAAAGAACATCAGCCAGGACTACGCAAACATCATCTATAACGGACTCTGGTTCTCGCCGATGAGAAAAGCGCTCGATGCCTTTGTGGATGAAACACAGAATCCGGTGACCGGTCTTGTCCGCCTGAAGCTCTACAAGGGTGGAGTCTCCCTGCTGGGTCGCAACTCACCTTACTCGCTCTACAACGAGGAGCTTGCCACCTACACCGAATCCGACACCTTCAACCACAAGGCTGCAGCAGGCTTTATCCACCTCTATGGACTTGGGCTGAAAACCTACAGCGAAGTACACACCGCCAAATAAGAGCCGCCCTTTCAGTCACCCGTGCAAGCCATTGTTTCCCGGCCTGCACGGGCGTCGGGCTTGTACTACCTTTGATGACTTATTATTATGCTACGTTGCTTTTGTAGCGCAAGATTGAGTTGATGTCTGCTCTTTTGATCTGCATTCCCTCCTCGATGTCATAGTCATCCTGAAGACCTAACCAGAACTTGGCAGAATTCCCAAAATATTGAGATAGACGCAATGCTGTATCGGCTGTAACACGCCTCTTTCCTTTCACTATTTCGGATATCCGGGTTTGAGGTATCCCGATATCTTTGGAAAGTCTGTATGCCGAAATCTCCAATGGAATTAAAAACTCTTCCATCAAGACCTCTCCCGGATGAATATTTCTCAGTTCGTTCATTTCAGTGATAGTCGATAATTTTTGCTTCGGAGGCATTTCCATCAGTCCATTTAAAAACGATTCTCCATTGATCGTTAATCCGGATGCTGTAAAAATCTTTGTTTTTACCCAAAAGCTTTTCAAGACGATTTGCTGGAGGAACCCTTAAATCCATTATATTCAATGAATTGTTAATCATTCTCAACTTCCTTCTTGCTATCACTTGGATTTCAACTGGCAAACACCTGACTCGCTCCCCTTGCCAAATTTTTTCTGTCTCTTTGGAGCCAAACGAAACAATCATGCTCTCGCGTTAAGTTACTAACGCCAAAGATAAGCATATCACTTAATAAAATCAAACCGTATTTCCTCTTCTTAACCATGAAGAATGTGTCCTGCTTGATTGGAAAGCTTCACTCGGGTCAACTGCTCTCCCTGCATATGTCGGTGGGGCAAACTGACGAAACAGTTGGTTCTGCAAAGAACAATTCGTTTACTCGACTTCACGTCGCACATGGTTAAAAAGCCCGGACAGGCCGCACCCGCCACTCATCGTCCTTATAGTAGTAGCTGTAGTTCTGAATCCCACCGTCGAAACTTTGGTGCCATGCGTTGACCGCATTGCCCTCCGTAGAACTCCAGTAGACGCCGGAAGTAAAACCACCAACAGCACTTCTGTTAAGATATAGCTGGTTCAACTCTTCCTTGCTCGGCAAATACCAATCATCATAGTCATTTTTGACCAACTCGTCACAAGCTTTATTAGCTGCATCCCATGTGTATTTGTCCTCTCCCGGCAAATCGGTTTCAGCGGCAATCAGGCCGTGCCGTTCACCATTAACATAACCCTTGTCATCTGGCTGAAAAATATAGGCAATTTTACCCCCGCCATAGTAATTGCCAATGATTGCAAGGTCATCATTGTGAGTTGGAGAGAATTTGAGAATCGAAAGTAACTCACTACTGTAAAAGGCCCGATTAGAATTTACCGCCTTTTTGATTCGATACAGTTCCATCTCTTTTGCCTCCCTAAAATTGGCATAAAACAGGTCTGCACCATCAAAATTTGCTCCACCAAGATTAGAACCCTGAAAATTGGAGCCGTTAAGGTGTGCTTTTTGTAACTGTGCCCCCTTGAGATTAGCTCCCTGAAGATTGGCATGTTGAAGATCTGCGCTCTGAAGATTTGCTCCGCCAAGGTTCGCCCCCTGAAGGTTAGCGTTATTCATATCAGCTACAGTCATATCGAGACCTTGCAACCATGCGCCGTGAAGATCTTCCCGCTGAAGATCGAGTGGCCGGCGGAATGATTCGGAAAGAGAGGGAAGATTGAGCGTGAACGCTGCAAGCGCTCCAAAAGCTACCCATCGGGGAAGATTCCAGAACCACCGTTTTGAAGTGAATTTTGTTTCAGCTTTTGAATCGGGGCAACGATTGATTTGCAAAAAAAGCAGGGAGAGGGTGACAATGGATGCACCAATAGAAAAGGGAACGATGAACTCCCTGAGGGCAAAAGCCTTGCGGGCCATAAACCACAAGGTCAACGGCACAAACCAGTAAAAAACGAGATTGGTGAAGAGGCGCGGCAGGCGCTCTTTGAAGCTGAACAGAGCGGGAATACTCTCGATAGTGAGGTCAGCAGAATTCTTTCGCGTCTCGTTAAGATGCTGGCGCTCTCTTTCAAGCTGTAACCAATGTCCGTAAACGATATGAAGATAGACTGTCAGGATAACAAGGAGAAATGGGGCTACGACAAGAAAACTTTGAAAAGAGATGGCGGTGCCAACCACCGGGGTTTGAATGGTTGTGTTTGCGACGATAAGGGATTTGTCGGATTCGCCAAAAACCTTGAGCAAACAGTAGAGCCCAACACCAAGCAGCGCAAACATGGTTTTGTTGATCGTTTTTGCGTAACTCGCGTGGAGTTCCTTGAGTGCATCCGGGTGGTGCGATTGCTGATGCGCAACAGGATACCAGCAACTTCTCGGCGCCCGGTTTCGGTCGGCGATTCTTTCGCGGATTTTTTTGAAGCTCCAGTCGGGCATGATGTTCTGTTTAATCATGATCGTCCATATTCCCCATTCATATCGCAATATCAACCTGATAATACAGTTTTCAAAAATAAAAAGAACTCCGGGAAATGAGAGTGGTTGAACTTTCCAGGCTTCACTCTTGTTCCCGACTGGGTCGATGAAGATATGAAATCACCCAGCCCTGCCAATTCATCTCTTGCAGGGCGATGCATGAATGCCGATATTACTGTTCAATCAAAAGCAACAAACCTTGTAACAGAAGGAACATCGCAATGAACAAACCAGTAGTTTGTATGCTGGCGCTTCTCTCTCTCGCCGCCGGTGCATTCGTGACAGGTTGCAGCCCGACCGTGAAGATCGAAGCTCCCGACAAACCCATTGTCATCAATATGAACATCAAGATTGATCATGAAATCCGAATCAAGGTCGATCGTGAGCTCGACTCCCTGCTCGACAGCAAAAAAGGCTTATTTTAACCAGGAGGAACGAAACAATGAGAACGATGCAATCCATAACGTCAAAAGTAGCGCTTATCATGATGCTTGTCATGGGTATGGCTCTGACCGCCTTTGCGCTTGACCTTGACACAGCCCGTTCAAGCGGACTTGCCGGAGAGGTTGACAACGGCCTGCTTGCCATTCCTCCCGGAGCTGCCTCTGATGCCAGGACACTGATTGAAACCATCAATAATTCCCGTCGTGCAGAGTATGCCAAGGTTGCTGCGAAGAACAACCTGACGCTTGATGTTGTGGGAGGGATGATGTTCCAGAAAATCTATAGCCGTCTTCCGGCAGGAACATGGGTGCAGGTTGAGGGGAAATGGACAAAGAAAGCACAGTAGGCCCGCAAAAAAGCGTTTCTGTGAAATGGTTGTTGCGCATCCTCTTTGCCATGCTGTTGCTGCTGGCGCTTCTGCTGGCAGCAGCGTGGTTCTGTTTTCCCTGGTACGCGCAATCGCTCGCAGATCGTGCCCTGGCGGGGAAACCGTTTCGGGTTGCAGTTTCCGGTGTGGGTCTGCCAGGTTTTTCGGGGGTTGGTTTTCGCTCGATGAAGGTGCTTTTTGCCACTCCTCCCGATGGTTGCAGTGATGCTGCTGCCTACACGCTGTTACTCACTGATGGCTCGCTCTCCTGGCATTTTGAAAACCGGGACTCTTCCGGTTCGCAGGCTCTCCTGCCGAAAGCGGTTAATGCGGCCATCACCCTTGAAGCTGACTCGCTCAATCTGAAACCGGAGACGAATGAGTTTGGTTTTGGCGACCGTAAACCAAAGATAACCGTGCATATTGCGGTTTCCCGACTGAACGGTTTTAACATCTCCTTCAAACCGCTCTCGGCGACCTATCCGATAGAGCAGGCTACGGTTACCCGTGAAAAGCTTCGGCTTGAGGGGGTGAACTTCAGGGTACGGCTCAGCGCTGCAGAGGGGTGGCAGCAGCCTCTCGATACCCTGCATGTGGCAAAACTGTTCAGCGATGGAAACCCGACCCCTGTGGGAAACTTCAGGGCGCTCTTTGGCTCGAAACGCGATCCCTTGAAACCCTGCACCCTCACACTCACCAATTGCTCGTTGGAGCTCTTGCGATGGAGGGCCTCAACAGAACGAATCGCCTACGACCTGAAAGAGAAGAGTTCCCGATTTACTCTCACTATGGCGGAAATCCCGCTCGCAGAGTTGCCAGGTTTCGATGGCGGCGGCAGCAAAACTCCCCTTGCTACAGGCCGGGTAGGCGGTTCTCTTCCCATTGAATTTCAGGACTCCACAGTGATCGTGCGTAATGCTGTCATTCTTGCCGGAAAGGGGACAAGCATCCTCTTCTACACCAAAGAGAAGAGGCCGTTGCTCTCCTTCGATATGGGGAACGGAGAGATGCTGAAAAATCTCAATGCGAAGATCATACTCAACAGCCGGAACGAAAAGCTTTCAGGACTTGCGCTGAGCAACCTGTCGGCAACACTCTTCGGCGGAACCATCACCTCGACCCCGGTCAGTTTTGACCCCTCAGCCAACACTACCCTGCTTACCCTGAAACTCAACAAGATCAATGCGCTTGAGCGCGTTCGTCTGCACGGTGATTTCAGAGGCTCCCTCAAGGGTACGGTCAGCGGAAGCATCCCGCTCACTCTCGCAAAAAATGGATTTTCCATCCATAACGCCGCTCTTCACTCCCTTGGCGGCGGCAGGATTACCTTCGCTCCTCCTGCAACACAGAAGAGTGCGAAAGAGCGCATTTTCGGCACACAGAAACCGGATGCCGACTATACCTTCAGTGAACCAGAGCTGCTCCTCAACCGTTCGTTCAACGGAAGCACCACTGTCGGCTTTTCCCTGAAACAGGTGCTGCGGAAAACTGATAGCGGCGAGCTGCTGCTCCTTTCACCAAAGGGAACGCTCATGCTCCAGCACAATCGACTGAACCCCGATATGGCCTCCCTTTCAGATTTCAGTGCGGGATTTTTTGGAGGCACCATCGCTATCGAGCATCTCGATTATGATATGGCAAAAAAGAGTGGTGAAACCATGCTGCAGGTCAACAACATTCCGCTCCAGAAACTGCTTGACCTGCAAGGGACTAAAAAGATCTATGCAACAGGAAACGTAAAAGGAAGTATCCCGATAAAAATGAGTGGCGACCTCTTTGCAATCACAAACGGAGGGATGAACGCCGAACAGGCTGGACAAATCATCTACGCCACCACCCCTGAAGAGCGTGCCGCCGCAAATCAGGGACTGCGTACCACCTACGAGGCGCTCTCCAACTTTCTCTACGTACAGTTGATCTCCTCGATCAATATGGCTCCTGATGGCAAATCGACCATCACCATCCAGCTCAAGGGAACCAACCCCGACTTTCAGGGGGGACGAGCCATCGAACTGAACCTCAACGTCGAACAAAATCTGCTCGACCTGATGCGCAGCCTCTCCATCTCCTCAAACGTCGAACAGGTCATCTCCGAAAAAGCGCTTCAAATGCAGAAGAAATAGATTTCGGTAATGCCTTCTCAACCTTCACCTATTCCCTTTTATAATTAGATGTTAAGGGCTCTTGGGATATTTTAGTGGACGAGCGGAAGAAAATCCCGTAACCCGTAATTTTCATTGAGGTCAGAAAAGACCGAAAAACTCCCTTGACTATGTCCCCATTTTGTTATAACATATGGTATAACAAAATGGGAGATATTATGCGTGCTACGGTAACAAAGATTGGTAATTCAACAGGCGTTATCCTGCCAAAGGCAGCGGCTGATCGACTTAAGGTAAAGCAAGGGGACTTCGTGTTTTTGACGGAAACGCCAACGGGGTACACTGTAACGCCCTACGACCCCGAATTTGCAGCGCAAATGGAGGCAGCACGTCGCGGCATGACAGAATACAGGAATGCTCTCCACGAACTTGCCAAATGACTTGGCGCTGGCTTTTGGATGGGGTTGTCATTGCCATACATGACGAACAAATTGCAGAGCACGGTGGAAGCCCCGGCATTCGTGATGTCGGTCTTTTGTCTTCGGCTCTTGCACGTCCGCAAAACCAGGCAAATTATGGTGAGCCGTCTCTCTTTGATTTGGCCGCCGCTTATGCCTATGGCATTATTCGTAACCATCCTTTTATAGACGGCAACAAACGCACAGGGTTTCTGGCTGCCTATGTGTTTCTGAATATTAACGGATGGGAACTGATGTTGTCAGAAGCCGAAGCCATTAACGCTGTATTGGCTTTGGCGGCAGGTGAAATGGATGAACCCCGTTTTTCGAACTGGCTCAAAAACAAGTCTGTTATTCGGGCGGAACAGGAATAACAAGTGAACGACCGCAAGCACCTTGTTTCTGCTGAGATTGACAGGCTGGAAGAACTGAATCACAACAGTCGCTTCTTTGGATGGGTTGAGCTGCATATAATGAAAACAGTTCATTTACTGCAAGGTTCTCACCTCGATAAGTTCTTTCCAGGCGGTCGTGTAGCGCGGAGAGAGCAGTTTCTGGTGGGGTTTCCATCCTGCGGAGTTTTCGGCAGCGATTTGGATAGAACCGCTGCCATAGCGCTGGTTGATGCTGTCCATTACTGTCATGAGCTTTTTTTGGCGGTCGTCCGGAACCGGGAACTCCTGCGGAAAGAGTGGAAGTGTTGCCGTGGAAGATGCTGCCGGTATCAGTCTGCTGACAATAACTCCTGCTTTTTTGTATTCGTAGCCTGCCCGAAAGAGTGATTCAAGAAGCGCTCCTGCCGTTCGAATCAGGACGATGGAGTCCTGGGTGTGGTGAGGCATGGTGACGGTTCTGGTGCCCCAGTATTTTTTTTCAGGAGCATTGAATGGGCTTGTGCAGATAAAGAGTGTCAGAAGGGATGCTGCTGATCCCTCTTTGCGCAGTTTGATGGCGCATTTTCCGGTAAAGGTTGAGACTGCCTGATGCAGTTCATCAAAAGTGGTGACACTGCGGCCAAATGAACGTGAGGTGCATATGCTCTGTTTTGCTGGCCTCACCATTTCGAGTGAGAGGCATGATTTTCCGTTCAGCTCTGCCTGAACACGGGCTCCGGTGATATGCAGATGTTTGCGAATCAAGCCTAGCGATGCCTCGGCAAGGTCAAGAGCGGTGTGGATGTTTTGGGTATGGAGAAATTTACTCCACTGGCGACCTATCCCCCAGATATCTTCAACCTGGGTTATGGCGAGCGCTGCGCGCTGTTCCTTGTCGGTGTTGAGCAGACAGACCCCCGCATAGCAGGGATTCTTTTTGGCAAGACGATTGGCAACCTTGGCAAGGGTTTTTGTGGGAGCAATGCCGATACAAACCGGAATACCGGTATGCTGCGTGACGGTTTTGCGGATGAAACGGGCATAGTGGTCGAGATCGTATCGCTGGAAGCCGCTCATGTCAAGAAAGGCTTCATCGATCGAATAGATCTCAAGATCAGGAGCAAGATCGGCAAGGGTTGTCATGACCCTTGATGACATGTCTCCATACAAGGGGAAGTTTGCAGAGTAAACGACAACCTTATGCCTTTTCAGCAGCTCCCTGTTTTTGAATGCCGGGGCGCCCATAGCAAGACCAATGGCTTTCGCCTCTTCGGAGCGGGCAATGAAGCAGCCGTCATTGTTGGAGAGCACTACTACAGGGCGGCCTCGCAGGGCGGGATTAAAGACTCTCTCGCATGAGACGTAGAAGTTGTTGCAATCGACCAGTGCAAACATCCGTTCCCCCCTTTTTCATTCTGGCTTGTGAATGACGTACGTAACGATACCCCATATCTGGAACTCGTTCTCTTCACTGATCCGGATAGGTTTGAATTCGCTGTTGGCTGGCATCAGATAGAGCCCGTCATCCTGCAGGGAGATTCGCTTGACGGTAAACTCACCATTGAGAAAACAGACTGCAATGGAGCCCTCCTTGGGATCAATGGATTTATCGATGATCAAAAGGTCACCGTCCCTGATACCGGCATCCATCATGGATACTCCCTTCGCTCTTGCATAAAAGGTTGCTGCCGGGTGTTTGATGAGCGCTTTATTGAGGTCAAGAACGAGTTCACCAAAGTCTTCGGCAGGAGATGGAAATCCTGCGGAAATTCCTGTGTCTGCAAGGGGCAGTTCAAGGATGGTGGTAAAATCCGCCGTGTAAAAGTCGAGCCGCGGGCCGGAATGGATTCGTGATAGTTTCATGCTTGTTCCGAGTCAGTTTTCTTGAATATGCATAAAACGATGTTGAGTTTTGCAAACCCTTCTTGTCAAGGCTACCAAAATTCCTCCGCTCTGTCTTTGCTTCGTTGTACGCCCTCATATTTTTATTATTTTGCCCGGGCACCGTTATTCCCACAACAACTGATATTCTTATGAGCAGCAAGAAAGAGTTACTCTGGCAAAGCCGATTTTCACTACCCTTTGACCGCGACGCGCTGTTGTTCTCTTCGTCGGTTCATGTTGATAAAAAGCTCTATCGTGAGGATATTCAGGGCTCTATTGCTCATGTGACCATGCTGGCCGAAGAGCATATTGTCAGCGCTGAGGATGCAACCCAAATTATTGCCGGACTCAGGGAGATTGAGGTGGAACTTACCGATGGCACGCTTCTCCCCCACTGGGAGGATGAGGATATTCATACGGTGATCGAAAACAGGCTGAAGGAAAAGGTCGGAGCTGTTGCCGGTAAACTGCACTCCGGCAGAAGCCGTAATGACCAGGTTGCAACCGATACCCGTCTCTATATGCGCCGTCAGATTACTGAACTGCAGGAGGCTCTGGGAGGTCTTTTGAAGGTTCTTGTGGAGAAGGCGGAGAGCCATCGAGAGACGATCATCTTTGGGTATACCCATCTGCAGCGTGCCCAGCCTATTTCCGCCGGCCATTACTACCTTGCATGGTTCAACATGTTTTTGCGCGACCGTCAGCGCCTTATTGATCTCATGAAAAGGGTCAATATCTCTCCTCTTGGCGCAGCAGCCTTTGCTGGCAGTACGCTGCCGCTCAATGCTGAAAGAACGGCTGTTCTGCTTGGTTTTGACGATCTTTTTTCCAACAGTATTGATGCGGTCAGTGATCGTGATATTGTCATCGAGTTCATCTCCGACTGTTCGATGATCATGATGCACCTCTCCCGGTTTGCCGAGGATCTGATTCTCTGGAGCTCTTACGAGTTTGGCTATCTTGAGATCAGCGATGCCTTTGCGACCGGCTCATCCATCATGCCGCAGAAGAAGAATGCTGATATTGCCGAGCTGGTAAGGGGTAAAACAGGAAGGGTGTATGGTAATCTTATGGCTATGCTGACCATCATGAAGGGGCTGCCTCTCTCCTATAACCGCGACATGCAGGAAGACAAGCAGCCGTTGTTTGACAGCGCAGAGACGACGATCGGGAGTGTCGCCATCTTTACAAAACTGCTTGAGCATACCAAGCTGAAAGAGGAGCGATTGGCAAAACTGACGGCAGAGGATCTCAGCCTTGCCACCGAGATAGCGGAATATCTTGTGCGCCGTCAGATTCCTTTCCGCGATGCGCACCGTATTACCGGCAAAATCGTTACCTGGAGCATCGCTTCGAATGTGACCCTGCCAAATATCCCGGTAGAGAAGTTCCGGGAGTTTTGTGAGGTTATTGATCCGGATATTTACGACTCCCTCAAAGCGGATGTAAGTGTAAACTCCAAAAGAACACATGGGAGCTGCTCATTTGACTCCGTAGCGCTCCAGATTGAGAAAGCCAGAAAAGAGCTTTAATGCGGTGATGGCAGGGTTCCTGCTTTCAGGTTCCCTGCCTCAAGTTCTGCCGCCAGATCGCCAACAACTGCTGCTGACTGGTTGAGCACGGCATCCTTGTCGAGATCTTTTGCAGGATCCTGCTCCTTGACCCACTGCTTCTCAATCCGTTTAATGGTCTCTGTTTCTGATTTGATGGCGGAGTCCTGAAGCGATATCTCCTTTTTTTTGCGAATCTGGTCAAGGGTAGCGATATCGTGCAGATAACTCTGATAGAGAGGATTCTTCGATGAGCGCTGCAGAAAATTTTGTCGGAGCAGATTGATCTTTTCAGGACTGACCTCTGCGGTGGGTTTGTAGAGTGATGGCGAGATGGTGCTCCATGGCAAACTGCTGGTATAGGTATCTTCGCCGATTTTTGCCATATCGATCATGGAGGGCATGGCAATATCAGGCTCGACACCCTTGTGCTGGGTACTGCCTCCAGAGATCCGGTAAAACTTTGCCATGGTAAGTTTTATCTCTCCAAGTTCAGTTTTCTTCCCAATAAAAGAGTTTGGCCGTGAAAGTCTGATCAGGCTTTGAACGGTACCTTTCCCGAACGTTCTCTCTCCAATGATCACACCGCGGCCGTAATCCTGAATGGCCGCAGCGAAAATTTCGGATGCAGAGGCGCTGTAACGGTTGACGAGAACGGCAAGTGGCCCACTATATTGTACCCGACTGTCTTCGTCCTTGAGTACCACTTTTCCACCTGCAGCGTCGCTTATCTGAACGACCGGTCCGCCTGGAATAAAGAGTCCGGTAACACTCACAGACTCTTCAAGCGAGCCACCGCCATTATCACGAAGATCAATAACGATGCCGTCCACATGCTCAGCATTCAGTTCGTTCAGAATACGGCTGACATCGCGACTGGTGCTGTTGTAATCGCTGGCGTTCTGTTGCTGTCCTTCGAAATCGAGATAAAAGGAGGGGATGGTAATGACTCCGATTTTCTTCGATTTCTGTATGATAATGCTTTTCTTTGCTGCCTGTTCCTGCAAGTTGATTTTGTCGCGCAGGAGTTCGACTATTTTTTCCGGCCCACGCCCACCCTGGCTGGCCGGAAGAATTTTCAGGCGAACGATGGTGCCCTTTTTCCCCCGAATCAACTTTACCACATCATTGATTCGCCAGCCGAAGACATCAACGATTGCAAGGGCTCTCCCCTGACCGACGCCGATAATTTTATCCCCTTTTTTCAGGGTATTGCTTTTGAATGCCGGCCCCCCCGGAATGAGTTCATGAACAATCGTATACTCCCCTTCTGTCTGCAGTTTGGCGCCGATTCCCTCAAGTGAACGGCTCAGGTCGATCTGAAAATTCTGATACTCGTCTGGTGAAAAATAGCTTGTATGGGGATCAAATGACGTTGTCAGAGCGTAGGTATAGGCTTGAAAAGCATCTTCCGGCTTCAGGCGGTTCAGAATGTTCAGTCTGCTTGTATAGTTTTTTGCCAGCTCTCCACGAATGCTTTTGTTGCTCTCTCCTGAATATTTCAAATTGAGCCACTGGTATTTCAGCTCTTTGTTCCACAGAGCGATAAGCTGGCTCCGGTCAAGAGGCCAGGGATCACTCTTGCGGTCAAGATCAAGGGTTTCCGGTACGGATAAATTGAGATGCACCTTATCGGCTAATGCCTTCATATAACGCATTTTCTCTTTTGAACGCTGAAGAAACAGGTTATAGATGTCAAAGCCTGCATGTGCACTGCCAGCAAGAAATTCGTCATCAATCGTATTGCCATAACTCTTCCTGAGCCGCTCTATATCACTTGCCAGAAAGTAGCTTTTGCTGCCGTCAAGATTGTCAATAAAACGGCTGAAGATCTGCTGAGAAAGGGAATCGTTGACAGGTACCTTTCTATAGTGTTTCTGCATAAGGTATTGACCGATAACCCGGACAGCCTCTTTCTCTTCAGCAGTAGGTTTGAGAAGAGTAACCGTCTGGGCTGAAGCCCGCTCCTGAGGATTTGCAGCCCGAAGCTGCAAGGAAATTCCCAATGCAACCACAAAGCAAAACAGACTTTTTCCAAGCATTGTCGTTAGGTATGATAAGCTTATGAATAAACCCAGACAGAGGCTGGTGGAATATTTTTTAAAACAAACCGCTTTCTTGCTTTACTCCGAAAATCAACTTCATCAAGAGGATTATTGAGGCCATACGTGTACATGACACACCATTTGAGGAGGCCTTTGCTGTAGAGTGTATTAACAATGGGGATAAATGATGACTTGAACGGATTGTTGATCAAGGGAATTGAAAGAACCAGACCAAACCGCTCGTCAACTTTTTTTAACTCCTCCAGCGCACATGAATTGACCGTCTTCAGATGGGGGAAATTTTTCCGTAGTACGGCACAAAATTCCTGATCGATTTCAACCAGTAACGGGTTCAGGCTTGATATATGTTTTGTGATTGCTCCGGTTCCAGCGCCGATCTCAATAACAGCCGTATCATCCAACTCTTTGATTGATTTAAACATGGCTTTTGCCAAAAATTCAGAAGAGGGTATGACGGAGCCAATACTCTGTGGATTATTTAAATATTTTTTAAGAAACAAAATTTTTTTTCTCATACAATTTACTTGATTTTTCATGTTTCATTATCAACCGAAACATCATCTTCATTCCTTGATGGTGCGGTATCAACGACCTTATTGAATTCATTTTCAAAATCAGCCTGTGCTTTTTTAAATTCTCACATCCCTTTGCCGATTCCCCGTGCCAATTCCGGCAGTTTTGAAGGTTCAGGAAATGTCAGTTCAGTGATGGTAACGTCCGCGTAACCGTCTCTCTTTGCGCTGCTTTCAGATCTATTATATCGGAAACAACTGCTGCCGACTGGTTGAGCAACACATCCCTGTTCTTGCCGTTGGTCGAATCAGTATCGGCACTCCACAATCCTTCAATCAGCTTGATGCGCTCTGTTTCCGATTTAAAGGCAGAATCCTGAAGTGAGACCGCCTTTTTTTTGCGAATCTGGTTCAGGATACTCAAGTCATGCAGATAGGCCTGATAAAAACGGTTCTTTGATGATCGTTCCTGCTGCTTATGACGAAGCAGAGTGATCTCTTCCGGGCTGACATCTGCTGTAGGACGATAAAACGATCGTGAAAGAGTACTCCAGGGCAAACTGCTGCTGTAGGTATCCTCTCCTACAAGAGCGGTGTCAATCATGGAGGGCATAATAATATCGGGCAAAACCCCTTTATGCTGAGTGCTGCCCCCGGATATCCTGTAAAATTTGGCAACAGTGAGCTTGATTTGACCAAGATCAGGCTGCTTTCCAAAAAATGAGAAGGGCCTCGTCAGTTTTATGATGCTTTGAACCGTTCCTTTCCCAAACGTTCTCTCTCCAATAACAACTCCACGCCCATAATCCTGTATGGCTGCAGCAAAAATTTCGGAAGCTGATGCGCTGTAACGATTGACCAACACAGCAAGCGGGCCGCTGTAAAGAACTCTGCGGTCTTCATCCCTGAGCACCATTTTGCCGCCGGTTGAGTTACTTATCTGCACAACAGGGCCATTTGGAATGAAAAGTCCCGTAACATTCACGGACTCTTCAAGCGAACCGCCGCCGTTGTCACGAAGATCTATCACAAGACCCTCGACACCTTCATTCTTGAGTTCATTCAAAATACGGGTTACATCACGACTTGTGCTGTTGTAATTACCGGCATTCTGTTGCTGACCTTCAAAATCAAGGTAAAATGAGGGTATGGTAATAACCCCTATTTTCTCTCCATTGAGTTGGATAATACTTTTCTTTGCCGCCTGTTCCAGCAAATCGACCTTGTCTCGCTGGAGGAGTACAATTTTTGCTGGCCCACGTCCACCCTGATTTGCCGGGAAAACTTTAAGACGTACGATGGTACCTTTTTTCCCGCGGATAAGCCTTACGACATCATTAATTCTCCAACCGGAAACATCAGTAATATTCCCACTCCGCCCTTGCCCGACACCAATAATTTTATCCCCTTTTTTCAGGAGATTGCTCTTAAAAGCCGGGCCTCCCGCAATAATCTCATTAACAACGGTATACTCGCTCTCTGTCTGCAGTTTGGCTCCAATTCCCTCAAGGGATCGACTCATGTCGATCTGAAAGTTTTCGTACTCATCCGGAGAGAAATAACTGGTATGGGGATCGAACGATGTGGTCAAGGCATAGGTATAAGCCTG
This sequence comes from Pelodictyon phaeoclathratiforme BU-1, assembly GCF_000020645.1. GTDB lineage: Bacteria > Bacteroidota > Chlorobiia > Chlorobiales > Chlorobiaceae > Chlorobium > Chlorobium phaeoclathratiforme. Next base: position 1,428,151 of record NC_011060.1, on the reverse strand, counting down.
AAAGGCATCTTCCGGCTTTTGACGGTTAAGAAGGTTCAATCGGTTTGTGAAACTCTTTGAAAGTGTCTGCCTGATGGTTTTGTTGTTTTCTCCGGAATATTTAAGATTGAACCATTGATATTTCAGCTCTTTTTTCCATAGTTCGGAGAGCTGACGTCGGTCGGCAGGCCATGGATCAGCCTTGCGATCAAGGTCAAGGGTTTCCGGAATTGAAAAATTAAAATGCACGGTATCCGCAACAGCCCTCATATACCGCATTTTTTCTTTAGCACGTTTAAGAAAAAAGTTATAGACCCCAAATCCCGCATTTGCCTTGCCGGAAAGAAATTCATCATCAATACGGTTTCCATAAACATGATGGAGGCTTTCTACCTCACTTGCAACAAAATAACTTTTGCTTCCGTCAAGATTTTCGATATAGCGATTGAGTATCTGCCGGGAAAGAGAGTCATTGACTGATACCTTTCTATAGTGGTTCTGCAGAAGATATTGACTGATATATTTGCCAGCTTCCTCCTGTGCCGCTGTAGGCTTGAGGGTTACAACCGGCACAGCAGGAACGGAATTTTTTGCATTTATTGCAAATACCGGCACATTACTTCCCAATATCACAATCATGAGAAGCAGTTTTTTTCTAAGCATTTTGTGCGTGATGATTTCAAAGGGTTAAGGGCAGCAGTCAAAACTACACTTGAATAAGAAAGCGAATATACATATATTAGGGAGCATTTGGCAATGCCTTCAAAGGCAGATATTCTGAAGAAAATTTCCGCACATTATAGTAAATAAAAGAAAAGCTTTCAATGGAAAAGAACAAAATCAGTTACAAAGAACTCGGGCTCTGCAACAGTCGGGAACTTTTCAGTAAAGCAGTAACAGGCGGCTACGCAATCCCTGCATATAACTTCAATAATCTTGAGCAGATGCAGGCAATTATCCTCGCCTGTGCTGAAACCAAATCTCCCGTCATCCTGCAGGTTTCGAAGGGTGCAAGAAGCTATGCCAACGAAACCCTGCTTCGTTATCTTGCCCAGGGAGCTGTTGCCTACGCAGCCGAACTTGGCAGCCCGATTCCGATTGTCCTTCATCTTGATCACGGCGACAGCTTTGAACTCTGCAAAGACTGCATCGATTCCGGCTTTTCCTCAGTGATGATTGATGGTTCGCATCTCTCTTATGAGGATAACATTGAACTGACCAAAAAAGTTGTTGCCTATGCTCACCAGTTCGACGTTACCGTAGAGGGTGAACTTGGCGTGCTTGCAGGTATTGAAGATGAGGTTTCCGCCGCACATCACACCTATACCCAGCCGGAAGAGGTTGAGGATTTCGTTTCAAAAACCGGTGTTGACAGTCTTGCTATCTCCATTGGAACTTCACATGGCGCCTTCAAGTTCAAACCGGGCGAAGATCCGAAAATCCGCCTCGATATCCTGACCGAAATTGAACACCGTATTCCCGGATTTCCTATCGTCCTTCATGGTTCCTCTTCTGTGCCACAGGACTTGGTTAAAACCATCAACGAGCACGGCGGAAAACTGAAGGATGCTATCGGCATCAGTGAAGATCAGCTTCGCCTTGCTGCCAAATCAGCGGTCTGCAAAATCAATATTGACTCTGATGGACGTCTTGCCATGACGGCCGCCATCCGTAAAGTGCTTGATGAAAAACCTGAAGAGTTCGATCCGAGAAAATATCTGGGCCCGGCTCGTGATGCTCTCAAGAAACTTTATGTTCACAAGATCATCAACGTTCTCGGCTCTGACGGCAAAGCGTAATTTGTTTCAGTTCAGTAAAAAAGGCGCTCATGGGCGCCTTTTTTTTTGAGAAATCAAAATTTGTGCGGTGGAAAAAGAGGTCCCTTATATTGATTGAAGGAGACGTACTGCTGCATAGGCAAGCAATCCACTGCCAATTTCAAGAGCTCGTTCTTCAGGATTGAAGGTTGGCGAGTGCAGGGTGTTTCCCTTTTCGTATTGAAGGGTTCCTGTCCCTATCTGCCAGAAACTCCCCGGACACTCCTGCAGATAGTATGCAAAATCCTCTGCGGTCATAAGCGGCTCACTCGCAAGCACATTTTCCGTACCCAGATACTCGCCACAGATAGTTTCCGCTTTTTCCGTAACAGCGAGGTCGTTAAAAAGTACCGGATAGCCCTTCCTGATTTCCACTTCACCCTCAACACCGAGTCCCCGGGCAACATGCTCGACTGTCTGGCGAAGCTTATCCTGGAGCAGAGATCGTACATCCTCATTCATGGTTCTCATGGTGCCTGACATCGTTACCTGTCTCGGAATGACATTGGGCGCATTGCCACCATGAATGGATGCTATCGAAACAACGGCTGGTTCATGGGGAGGAACAACCCTGCTGACAAGATGCTGAACCGCAGTAATGATATGAGCTGCAGCCAGAACAGGGTCGGCAGATTTGTGTGGCGCAGAAGCATGACCTCCCTGCCCTGTAACGGTAAAATACAATTCGTCAGCAGCAGCCATAAAACTCCCTTTGCAGAGGGCAACCTTTCCGGTTTCAACATTGGGAAAGCAGTGCTGACCAATAATGACCGATGGGTGGAAGCGCTTGAAAAGACCGGCATCAAGCAATGGTTTTGCACCACCCGGGGCTTTTTCTTCGGCTGGCTGAAAAACAAGGAGCACATCTCCTTCAAGCTCATCTTTCATCTCCGATAGAATTTTTGCTGCCCCGAGAAGCATTGCGGTATGCATGTCATGACCACATGCATGCATTTTTCCGGATTCAAGGGAACAAAAGCCGTGCTGGTTCTCTTCGTTAAGGGGAAGTGCATCAATATCAGCCCTTAAGGCAACAACTTTACCTTTGTTTGATTTGTGCTCTCCAGAAATCATGGCAACAACACCGGTTTCAAGGAGGGGCGACTCCGGTGTAATACCCTGGCCAAGCAGATAATCTGCAATGAGGGCTGTTGTCCTTACCTCTTCATAAGAGAGTTCAGGGTGGAGGTGAATATCCCTCCGTAAGGCAACAACTTCCGCAAAAATCTCTGCTGCACGCTTCTGAATCCGTCCGGAAAGTCCGGCAGAGTGTTCATTTTTCATACATAACCTGCGATTTATAAAACTTGTGAGTACCACTCCATAACAGACAACCACCACCATTCTTTTACACTTCAGCGAAAACCATTCTACAGTATGGCTCACGCACTTCCTGCTTGCCTGAAAAAGCTACATGTCCATAAAATGAATAAATTCAAGAGCTTTTTCTCTCATCTCATCATCTTTTTCCCTGAAAAATGTTGATGTGTAGCGAATGGAATAGCCATATTTTTCCAGATTTTTAACAAGCCGAAAGAGATCATGTGTCTGAAGCCTGAAGGCGATAACCATTCCCTCACCTTCCGGAGTTGCGGAGTACATACCAAAACTCAGCACAGTCGCATCATTTTTTTCAAATGCGGCAATAACCTCGGAGAGTTTCAGTTCAAAGGATGGAACATTCAGCTCAAGGGTTACCGCCTCTTCGCCCAAATGAAAAATAGCGGCAATACGCTCAAGAAGGAGCGTTTTTTCAATCACACCGATGTACCTTCCCTCCTCTTCTGATACCGCGATCAGAGGAGATGAAAAGGTACCAATCCGTGAAAAGATATCGAACACATGCTCATGAAGTCCGATACTCCCAACTCTTTCAAGCTTGAGCTCCCTCAGAAGCACTCCGTTTGTCATTGTTGACTGCTCTGAGGGTAAAAGGTCCATAATGCTCGCCATTGCCACGATTTTTCCATCATGCAGTACCGGTGCAAACTCAAGACCTCTTTTTTGCATGAAGGCGAGAACCTCCACGACCAAGGTATCATCCGCAAAGAATGGGAAGGATCTGTCAAGATTACTTTCAATGTATTCTGTTAACAGCATGGTTCGATTTTATTCACTCTTCGCTGATGCCTTCCCCCTTCAAAATCGGTGGTAAACCAGTTGTGAAGACTTTGTTCAATCGTAGCTTTATCGGTAAAACGCGCGGAAAAACAGATAATATTGGCATTATTATGCTGTCGGGCAAGTGTCGCGAATTCCGGGTTACAGGCAAGAGCCGCCCGGATGCCCTTGATTTTATTGGCTGAAATTGAAACACCAATACCAGTTCCGCACAACAGTATCCCCGAATCGCACTGCTGAGCTGCTACAGCCTCGGCAACTTTGCGGGCATAATCGGGATAATCGACTGATTCCTCATTATATGGCCCCATGTCGTCGAATTCATAATCATGGCGTTCAAGCCAATCGGTAACAGTTTTTTTGAATGTAAATCCGGCATGATCGCTTCCAACTGCAATTTTCATAACACATTTATTTTGAATTTATAGTGCCTTTTTTTTCAGTGTAGCCCTCGATAAAAACAGTGCCTGACTGTCGACTTCCGGCGCATCGTTGCTGATCTTTGAGTAAATGCCTTCGGCGTTCATCTGCCACGCTTTCACATTATCACTCAGAATCAGGTCAAGATCAGATTTGACAACCTGAATGAACGCCTTGTCGAATACCGGAAAAAGCGTTTCAACCCGATCATCAAGGTTTCTTGGCATGATATCAGCGCTTCCAAGATATAATTCTCCTTTCCCGCCATTTTGGAAGAAGTAGGCTCTGCTATGTTCAAGAAAACGTCCGATAACACTGATAACCCTGATATTCTCGCTGACTCCCGGAATTCCGGGCTTCAGGCAACAGATTCCACGGATGATGAGATCAATCTTGACCCCTTCGCAGGAGGCCCGGTAGAGCGCTCGAATGGTTTTGGCATCCACGAGAGCATTCATCTTCATGATGATTCTCCCTTTACTCTCCTTCCTGTTCCACTCGATCTCCCTGTCAATCATCTCGATTATCCGTTTTCTGGTATTGATCGGCGAGACGAGCAGTTTTCGATATTCGGTATGTTTTGAATATCCGGTCAAAGCGTTGAAGAGTTCCGCAACATCGTTTGCAAGTTGCTCATTCGCCGTAAACAGGCTGTAATCAGTATAGATCTTTCCGGTTGCGGGGTTGTAATTACCTGTACCAAGATGCAGGTACCTTTTCAGCTTCTGCTGTTCACGACGAACAATCAGGGTAAGCTTTGCATGGGTTTTCAATCCCGGCAAACCGTAGGCAACATGCGCCCCGACATCTTCCAGCGCCCGGGCCCAGACGATGTTGTTCTCTTCATCAAATCTTGCCTTGAGTTCAACGAGTACGGCAACTTGCTTGCCCTCTTCAGCAGCTTTCATCAACGCCTGGACAATAGGCGAATTACTTCCGACCCTGTAAAGTGTCTGCTTTATTGAGAGTACATCGGGATCAATTGCCGCCTGACTGATAAAATCCACAACAGGCTGAAAGGAGTCGTAGGGATGATAGAGTAACTGATCTTTTGCTTTTATGGCGCTGAAAATATCGTTATTAAACTGCTCTGCAATACGGTTACCGGGCACAAAAGGTTCATCTTTCAGCTCTGGTCTATCGATCTTCAGAAGATCCAGAAGGCACCCTAATCCAAGAGCCCCATCTATTTCATAAACGTTTCGCTCGGTGACTTCCAGGTTTTTCATGAGAAGTTTTCTGACCGAAAGAGGCATGGCAGGAGTAATGTCGAGTCGTACGACTTTCCCGTAGCGTTGTGAGCGGATTCCCTGTTCGATGGTTTCAAGCAAATCACCCGCCTCATCTTCCTCAATTTCGATATCAGCATCGCGAATCAATCTGAAAAGATGCGATTGAATAATCTTCATTTTTGGAAATAACTGAGCAAGATTGTGTTCAACGAGATCCTCCAGCCAGATAAAACGTATGATCCCGTCATCATTAAAACCCTTGATTGCATTAAGCTGCAACAGTCGGGGAAGAATGCTCGGCACCTTTACACGAGCAAACTTCAATGTGCTGCTTTCTTCGTCCTCCAGTTCAACAGCAAGGTTCAGGGAGAGGTTCGACATGAATGGAAAGGGATGACCGGTATCAAAAGCCAGCGGAGTGAGTACCGGATAGATCTCCTTGCGAAAATAGTGACTCAAAGCTTTCTGCTGGAGTACGGAGAGTTCGGAAACCCTAAGGAAGAGGATACCCTGCTGTTGCAATGCTGGCACCAGATCGTGATAAAAACACTTGTTTCTCTCACTCAACTGCTGCAGAACCATCATCCGGATTTTTTCGAGCTGTTCAAAGGGAGTATGGCCATCGATCGTTCGATCCTGAATACCCGCCTCATACTGATCCTCAATACCGGCAACTCGAATCATGAAATATTCGTCAAGATTTGAACTAAAAATCGAGATGAATTTTACCCGATCAAGAAGTGGGTGAGCTTCAGGATCAAGCGCCTCATGAAGTACTCGCTGGTTAAAATAGATCCAGCTCAACTCCCTGTTGACATACAGGGAGGTGTCCGAAAAATCCGGAGCAGCTTGCACCTTGACATTTTCTTTATTTCCAGTTTGCATAAATAGTGTCATAAATTATGAGTTGAATCGAATAATTCCTTCTTCATGCACAACTCCATCAAGAGGCTCATCCCAGGAGTTTGCAGGAACAACGTCAACTTGCTGCAGCATGAAGGATAGTCCTATACGGCAAGGAGAAATGTTCTGTTGTAAAAGCCGTTGCAAAAAACGGTCATAAAACCCTTTTCCATAACCGATACGATATCCCCTTTTATCAAAAGCAACAAGGGGCATCAGCACAACATCAAGATCTGATTCATCCACAAGAGAAACACCCCGGGGTTCAGCTCCAAATTGAGTTGGCAAGAGCGTATCACCTTTCCGAAAAAGGGCCGAAACAAGCTCTCCATTTCGGACAACAGGAACAGAAAGCTCTTTCTCCATTGCAGCAAGCCGGTCAACAATTACCGTCGTACACACTTCAGCCAGAACCGGAATGGAGAGGTAGAGATGAATATGACGGGCGTTGACAACCTCCTGCATGGAGACAACATAATCAGTAATTGCCATGCTCTTTGCATTCCGGGATTTTTCCGGAAGCAATCGCCTTCTGGCAATCATCTCCACCCTCAATGCTGCTTTCTCATCAGCAAGAGCTCTATCCGGATTCATAGCGCCCCACGTTGTGTATCCATGTTACATGTTGATATTCCTGATTCCTTGCGTCCAATCGCAATATTGAACAGATCTTGCAGATTACGAAACCTAAAATAATAAAATAGCGTTCTTTCTCTTCGAAACAATGCACTTCCGGTCGAGGAGTCGTTTCAGCATAAATAGAGAGCATAACTCTGTGCACTCCTTTCAGGCAAGAGCTTGCATATTATTTATTTGTCTTATCTTCACTGAACAGGCAGAGGTGATCTTATTTTTACGGGAACACTAATAATTATTCCAGAACCATGAGCATTATTTTTCAGCAAGCCCGCATTATCAATCCTCTTGAACATCTCGATCTCACCGGAACGGTCAAAGTGGGGGATGATGGAATCATCGAAGCTGTTCTGTATGGTAATGAATCTCTGGCTGCATCACCGGAGGATCGCGTTATTGATTTGCAAGGCTTGATTCTGGCTCCCGGACTTTTCGATATGCACTGTCATTTCAGGGAGCCAGGTCAAGAATATAAAGAGACTCTTGAGAGCGGCTCAAAAGCTGCGGTTACGGGAGGATTTACCGGAGTAGCCCTTATGCCGAACACAAAACCGGTTATTGACAATCCGACGGGCGTCGCCTATATCCGCCACCACGCAGCAACGCTTCCCATTGACATCGAGGTGATCGGAGCAATGACTGTTGAGAGCAAAGGTGAACATCTTGCACCGTTCGGCAAGTTCAGCTCCTATGGAGTCACGGCCGTATCGGATGATGGTTCGGCCATACAGAACAGCCAGATCATGCGGCTTGCATTTGAGTACGCATCAAATTTTGACCTTCTCATCATTCAGCACTGTGAGGATCGATCCCTTACGGTTGGGGCGGTCATGAATGAAGGGCTCTTTTCGACACAACTCGGGCTGAAGGGAATTCCCGATATATCCGAGGCCATTATGCTCAGCCGAGACCTTCTTCTGATGCACTATCTTGAACAGCATAAACTGCACGATCCGCTGAGAAGGGCACGATACCATGTGGCCCATATCAGCACAAAAGCATCCCTTGATCTTGTCAGAAAGGCAAAGCTGGATGGATTGCAGGTTACATGCGAAGTAACTCCACACCATTTCACACTCTGCGATGAAGATCTGTTTCATGCTGAACTGAAAGGCAATTATATCATGAAGCCTCCCCTCTCTTCAAGGGAGAATCGTGAAGCGTTGCTCGAAGCCCTTGCCGATGGAACTATTGATGCCATAGCTACAGACCATGCACCCCATGCTTCACACGAAAAAGAGTGTCCATCCGATCAGGTTGCGTTCGGCATTACCGGTCTCGAAAGCTCACTGGGCCTGACCATAACAGAACTGGTTGATAAAAATATCATCTCGCTCTCCCGTGCAATTGAACTGCTGTCGGTTAATCCAAGAAAAATAATGAGGCTTAAACCAATTCTGTTTGCACCTGGAGAAAAGGCGAATTTTACAATCATTGATCCCGATGCCCGCTGGAGTTTAACGGCAAGCTCGCTGAAGTCCAAATCCTCAAACACTCCTTTTATCGATCGCCCCCTCAAGGGAAAATCTCGAGGAATCGTCCACAAGGGTGCGCTTCTTGGATGGAACGAACTCTGAGAAGAATTCATGCAGGGGAATTTGATTATCGACAAAATTTTATTACCTTCATGTTGATTTTGTGCAGAAAAAAACAGAACTGCCTCTTAACCAAAAAGTACTACCTTACGAGTCATGGCAAAGAAACAATCGTTTGCTGATAAAGGCAAAAAAACCGGTACCAGTGATTTCAAGTGTGCCAAAGTTATTTTTTCTGTCAAATCAGAAAAGACCAATGCATGGAAATTTATTGAAAAGAATGTCAGGATCCCCAACGGAGAAAATGACCAGGTGATTCTTGCAAAAGCAATCGCTGATTACTCAAAGTAATCGTACCGGACCTTTTTATCAGGGCACCGCACCCACGGGGTGCCCTGAATCTCACCTTTTTTCCCCTCCGGCATGTCTGAATATACAGAGAGTTCAGTAACGAACTCCTCATCACCCTGGTTCAAAGAGTGGTTTAACCATCCGCTCTATCTTGATGTTTACAGCCACAGGGACAGTGATGAAGCCGCATCCTGCATTCAGACTATTCTCTCTCTGGCTGGCCTTGAACTCAAAGAGCCAGCATCACTTTCGGTACTTGATATAGCCTGTGGAGCTGGCCGCCACGCTCTTGAGCTTGCCCGACTCGGCTATTCAGTCACGGGGAATGACCTTTCACCGTTTCTGCTTGAAGAGGCCAGAAAGGAAGCGCTGAGAAAAGGGCTGCAGCTTAACCTTACCTGCGGCGATATGAGAGAAATTTCAGCATCAGGCATTTTTGATCTTGTGGTTCAGCTTTTTACCAGTTTTGGCTATTTCGACCTGAAGCAGGATGACCAGTTAGTCCTCTGCAAGGTCTATGAAGCACTTAAATCCGGGGGATGGTATGTTCTGGATCTTCTTAACCCCATACCGCTCGCCCGAAATCTGGTACCTCGCTCCAGCAGAACCGTAGGCAATCTGACCCTTCTTGAAGAGCGCACGCTTGAGAGCAACAGGGTTACCAAAACCATCACGATTACTGCTCCTCTGGAAAAAAACGTGACGTTTTCTGAATCGGTCAGGCTTTACGACAGGGAAGAGATTCTTCCGATGCTGCTTGATGCAGGCTTTTCGGTGGTTAATATCGCAGGCAACTATCAAGGCGAACCTTTCAGAGAGAATGATTCGCCAAGAATGATGCTCTTTTGCAGGAAACCGTAACTCTGATCTGTAGTCAGGTCGAAAACCAATCAGAGAATCAACTCAACCAAGCATATTACGATCACGATACCATTCGTAGGCATTTCTAATGCTGTGTTCATGGGGTTCGTACCGCATATTCAGCTCACGCATAGCCTTTGCTGAATCGAAATAGAGGAAATGAGATGCTACCCCGAACATGGACATGTTGAAGAGCTTGGATATCCGATTCTTGTTTTTATAGAGGTCCAGCGCCTGTTTCAGTATTTTTGCCATCCAGAAAGGGAGAGGAAAATTGACTCTCGGAGCTCCGGTAATTTTTGAAATGGTATCTGCAAGCTGCTTGTAAGAGACATTTTCACCACCAAGGATATACCGTTCACCCGTTTTTCCTTTTTGCATGGCGGATATAATCGCATCTGAAACAATCTCAACATCGACTACACAGATTCCGCCCAAGGGATAAAACGGCAGTTTCTTATTGTAAATATCTTTGATGATCCGTCCTGCATTAAAATTAATATCGCCTGCTCCAAACACAAATGCCGGATTGACAATGACACAGTCAAGCCCATTTTTCACCGCTTGAGCCACCTCGACTTCTGAAAGATGTTTCGTCCTTGCATATTCCAGACCGATCTGGTGGAAATTCCATATGACGGATTCATCGACAGGTTTTTTGTCGAAAGCAATTCCAACCGCTGTGATAGAACTGACATGAACAAATCTTGTCACTTTGGCTGCGGCTGATGCCTGCAGCATATTGCGGGTACCTTCAACATTGATTTTATAAAGCAGGGCATTTTTTTTATCCCCCATATAGGTAAGACCCGCAGAGTGATAGACAAGATCAATGCCTTTCATTGCAGCATCAAGTGAGCTCCTGTTGGTAATATCACCATAAACCAGCTTGACCTTGTGCAGGACATCGGAGAGAGAGGTTAAATCCGAATTTTTTCGGACAAGAATTGAAACTTCATCATCAGTTAAAGCCAGCTTTTTAACAAGACACGAACCAATAAAACCAGTTGCTCCGGTTACAAGGATTTTTTTATTCACCAGTATTGTTCTTCAATCAATTAACAATCCACCATTTTTCCGCTCACTAAAAAAAGACCACCAGTGGTTACTGAACGGTACTGTAACCATTATTGTACAACGGCGGTCTCATCGACAACAATTTCCCCTGACACTATTTTTTTTCTGATATCCTCCAGTTGTTGGTGATTTTTAATACCAATCAATGGTGCATTTTTTTCGTTGTACACATAATCGGTATAACGATCTGCCAGACCGAATACAGAAACACCGCCACCCTTGAAACTTCCATTCAATACGCTCTCCACCGTTTTCAGAAGTGCCCTGTCGACGGCTTTGGTCATACTGCTCAACACAAATCCCGGAGCTTCAGCTTCCTGATCCCGGTCTGTGCAGATAACAAGAGCTTTGCTCTCCCTTGCAGCTTCAATAACACCCAGTCCACTGGCTCCGGCTGCCTGATAAATAATATCCACTCCCCTTCCATACTGTCCAAGTGCGAGTTCCCTGCCCTTGGCGGGATCGGCAAAGGCGCTTCCGGTCATGCCGATATAACCTGAAAGAACTCTGATACCGGGGTTGACGGAGCGGGCACCGGCAATGAAGCCTTGTTCAAATTTTTTGATGACGCTTGATTCCATCCCGCCGATGAATCCAACCGTGTTTGTTTTGATAACCAGTCCGGCAAGGGCGCCTGCGAGAAAAGAGCCTTTTTTCTCTTCAAAAACGATTCCCTCGAGATTTGCAGGTATACTGGTTTTCTGCTGATGAATATAGTCGATGCAGACAAATTTTTTATCGGGAAATTCTGATGCAATAGCCGTAATATCTTCACTGAAAAGCATGCCGACTCCGATAATGAGCCCAATATCCGGATCCACTGCCATCTGACGTAATGCCGCCTCACGATCCGCACCCTCGCCTTGTGGTTCTATATAAAGGAAGTTTATCCCATATTTTGCCTTGGCGATTTCAAGGCCGTTATAGGCAGAATCATTGAATGACTTATCACCCCTGCCACCGACATCAAAAACCAGACCTGCCTGTAATTTGCCAGCCGAAGAGTGTTCACTGACTTTTTTTTCTTTGTTTTGACCAGAACAGCCGGAAAGAATGAATAAAAAGAACAACAACAAAGAGAGCGAATGCTTCATCGATTTTTCGGAAAGAGATTATACCGACAGCTTTTTTTGACGTTGCCAATTTATGAAAAACTCGCTTTAATTAAAAGCTGTAACCTGATAATGAAACAACTCTGCGACATTAACAAGCCGCAGTATTGATCCCCCTATTGGGCATTTCCTTTCTTCTGATCAATCAGGAGTGCCCTTTGGCTCGACCAACCTCTTTTGGTTTGCCGATAACCACTTTCATTCCAATGAGCAACCTGAAAAACATCATAACAAGTGGCTGGTACCTTATACGACTTGTGCGTCTGGTTATCTCCCGTATTTTCGGCACCAAAACGGAAGCAACCTTTTCAGCTCGTTCTGCGATAACAGAGAAAAACCTCATTGCCTCTTCCGTGGCATCTTGAAACAGCAAGTCCGTCAGCACGAGACCGGGACTCACCTCATGAACACCGATACTCGTTTTTCCTGCAGCTTTCAACTCTCTGTAGAGAAAATGCGTCAGTTCTGCCACCCCTCTTTTTGACGCCTTGTGTGACAGCGCTGAACGCGAAAATTTTGCCCCGATCGATGAAAAACCCATATTAAAAATATGATACACCGGTTCAGGGGAGAGGGGCTGGCGATCCATCACTCTAACGGCTTCAGCACACAGCATGACAGAGCCTGAAAGGTTGGTCGTACAGGTTTCCAGGATATCCTCCGCATGAAGTTCCCATAAAGGGCGCTTGAACAGCCCGGCGGTTCCGGCATTGTTGATCCATCGGTCAACTCTTCCGAGTCGTTCGGCAGCAAAAGCCGCAAGTTCCCTTCCACCCGATGGATTTCCTGCATCACACACAATACCATATACTTCACCAGATGGCACTGCCTGCTGAAGAGTCTGTATTGCTTCATCGAGGCGCCCGGGGTTCCTGCCACAAATGACCACGCGATCACCTGCTGCAAGAAATTCCAAAGCAAGAGCATATCCCAGCCCTCTACTCCCCCCCGTAATGACAACGCCGAGGGAGCCCACCATCTTCTTCTTTTTCATACCTCGCCTTCTCCCGTTGGAGGATGGTGCAACCATGCTATCCCTTGCAGCATCTGTTTCACTCATCCAGGAAGTGTAAAAATTTTATTGATTGCGCTGATGAGCGCATCAATAGAAAATGGCTTCTGAATGAAATTCACTCCCAACTCTCCCCCCACTTGTTTGTTAATGGAGTCTGTGGTGTAACCAGACATAAAAAGGGTTTTCAGCTTCGGGAAAAGTGATTCCAACTTTTTTGAGAGGTCACAACCGTTCATTTCAGGCAGGACGACGTCGGTTATCAAGAGGTGAATTTGCCCTTTGTACTCACTGGCAATCCGCAGAGCATCACTCGGAGCCGCAGCATCAAGTACGGTATAGCCATTATTTTCGAGCATCAGCTTATAGATATTAAGGATATCAGGCTCGTCCTCTACAAGCAGTATCATCTCTTTTCTTCCACCAGCCGATACAATCGATTGCTCACTCTCCTCCTGATCTGCATAACCGATATGCTGTGGCAGATAAATGTTGAAGGTGGTTCCCCTGCCCTGTTCGCTCTGGCATTCGATAGCGGCATGGTTCTGTTTGACAATACCATAGATTGTTGAAAGACCCATTCCTGCACCTTTTCTTCTCTCCTTTGTCGTGAAGAAGGGTTCGAAAATATGTGGAAGATCCTTTTTATTGATACCACAGCCGTTATCGATCACACTGAGCATCACATAATCACCAGACTCCTTACAACAGGGATGAGCGGCAGTGGATTCGGATTTATCAACATGAATCCTGCATGTTTTGATCGTAATTGCACCTATATCATGGATAGCGTCACGAGAATTGACACACAGGTTGCCAAGAATAAGCTCCATTTGTGCAGGATCAATCTTGACCGGGGTACTGCGACGTTCAGGTATCCAGAGCAGGGAGATATTTTCGCCCATCAGTCGCCTGAGTACCGTAAGCATCCTTTCAACCATGCTGTTCAGATCAAGAACGATAGGCATCACGGCCTGCTTCCGGGAGAATGCAAGAAGTTGATTGCAAAGATCTGCTGAGTGTTCGGAAGCTTTAAGAATAGCTTTCATATTACCCAGAAGAGGCTCTTCAATGACCTCTCTCTTCATAGCCGTTTCTGCATTACCGAGAATTATCCCCAGCATGTTATTGAAATCGTGGGCGATACCTCCGGCAAGCTGACCAAGCAATTCCATCTTTTGAGCCTGCAAAAGCACCTCTTGTATTTTCTTTTCTGATAACTCGGCACGTTTACGAGAGACAATATCCCATGCAAGATTGGCCAGTACACCCACCGTTCTTGCATCATCGTCATCATAATCGTAAGACTTGCCTCCAACACAAAGAAGTGCAGTAACCGTTGCCCCTCGCATCAGGGGAATAATAAGTATTCGTTTGAAACTGGCATGGGGCTCTTGCGCAGAAAAGCAGTTGAGCGATCCGGTGTAATTATTATCAATAACGCTGCGACGTTCCCGTATCGCATCGGTCAATATCTCCTCTTCATCCAGGGCGATAGCGTTTTCTTCCCCTTCCGGTAGTTGCGTCTTGATTTGACGGAATAATGATGATACCCGTATTGAAAATGTTTTCTGATCCTCAGTAATAACATTGAAAAAACCGATTACGCTCTCCGTAAGGCGTTCAGCTTCATCGAGTGTCGCTCTCAGCAACTCCTCGGCAGTAGAATGCTCCGCCATTTCAAGAAGACGCAGTCGCAATGCCATAATGGCTTCAAACCGCTTGCGTTCAGTAATATCAATACCAACAGCCACAACGAACGGATGATCTTCAATGATAATTCTCTTGCCCGTGATCATTCTCCATTGAAATTTCGGTCCTCCACGCAACATGACTCTTCCTTCAGAGGTCTCTTCAATACCGAAATTCAGCACATTCAGCATTTTCTCCAATGCAAAGGCCCGGTCATCGGGATGAAAGACCTCCATTGCATTGGTCTCAGACATTTCGCTTTCATCTTTTCCAACAATTTCATCACGATGATAGGCGTTCCACCAGACAAGTCGTCCATGAGCATCATTAATAGAAAATGATCCAGGGAGACTCTCAACCATGGCTTTAGTAAAAGCTCGTTCACGAACTCCAATCCGCTCCTCTTCGAAAGAGCATGTGTCTGTTTTTTTTTTGTCACCGTCCACTGTCATTGGAGTTTCTTTTTAAGCTTTTGGCAGAAGCATCAAGCCGTATCGTCTTTTTTTACCCCGAGTACACGCCAAATATATCAGGATACTTGGCACACAAATTCGTGTAACGACAAGCTAAATAATAAAATAAAAATACACTATTCTTTCTTTTTTCTTATCTGGTATTGATCGGCAAAAACGCATATTGAGATCCCTGGAAAGGATTGAACCTCAACTGACTCACGAATACGAAATGTGGTACAAGCCGAACAGGTTAACTGCATGATATTCCTTATTGGCAAACCTGCGGCAAGCTTTAAAAAATTGGTTATAATCCCCGTAACCAGGCAATTCTCAACCGAACTGGTTGTATTGTCGTATCAAAACCCTCAATTGTTGCTATGAGACTTTTTGTTAAAATCACCCTGATTTTTTTTCTTTCACTAACCACCGCTGCCGCTCTCTTGTTATCCTGCCTCGGTATACTGGTTTCACAACATGCCGCAGACCCTGAAAAATGCGATGTCATTATTGTGCTGGGAGGCGATAACGGACTAAGGGTACGCAAAGGCGCAGAACTCTACAACGCAGGATATGCAAGCCATGTTATTCTGACAGGAATTGATGAGCGATTTTATCGTCCCAGCCACCCGAATTGGCGTGAACGCCGGATGATAGCACTTGGCGTCCCCAAAAAGGCAATCAAAATAGATACCAAATCAAAAACCACATGGGAAGAGGCGGAGAACACGTCGAACACTATGGAAAAGAAGGGATGGAAAAGCGCTATTATCGTCAGCGATCCCCCACACATGCTCCGGCTTCATCAAACGTGGAACCGGGCATTTAAAGGCTCGTCAAAAACATTTATTCTTGTATCGACAACCCCTTCATGGTGGGACAGAGTGCTCTGGTGGAAAAACAGACAAAGTTACCAGTTTGTGATCAGCGAGATCAAAAAAAATCTTTTCTATGCGGCAGTTTACTATTAGAACATCAGGAGTGCCCGCCGACAACGATCCGCATGATTTTAACATTTAAAACGACGAATCGAAAAAGTTGCCACAGCAGATTCTTCCGCCAGTAGAGCGTCCCTTTCGAAGGTACCGGTGGATAAGCCTCATCGTAGTATGCCTTGACTTTATTCTTGCTCATAGGTTTTTGATTGTTGAATGTTATTCTGAAAGAGGGGGCTTATTCCGGAATCAGCCACCAGAAGGGATAGCCCTTGGCTTTGTGGAAGAAGAGATAGTGCAGGATGACTTTCAGCCAATGCCCTGCCAGACCAGCCTCACCGAGTGAGTAGTTCATGTCACGACCCCAATCAGGATACTTCTCCCAGTCCGGAACAACCGGGAAGAGAGTCATTGAGGCACCAAGACCATCAAGTGATCCAAATCCTGCCGACACGACACATGCTGCACCCATTCTGCTCATCGATGCCTTGTGTTGATGCTCCTCGGCTCCCTGGATTTTCTCGGCAATATTCAGCGCCACAATTTTGCCCATGACACCTGCAGGCATTCCAGTACGAGGAGCTGTCGGGAAAATCTGACGACCGCTCGGACTCGACATCGGTTTTGAGATGGGATGCGGTGGTGCAAAAGCAATGCCCGGAGCATAGATATTCTTAAACAGAGGGTTCTGGTAAATTGAGGGCCAATCATCAGCCTCCCAATCTTCAAAAGGTTTTGCAGTATAATCGGCATCGACCTTCATGAACTTGTTCGGCGCAAACATCTTCTCGGTAATATCTGCTCCTGACTTGTCATAAGAGGTTAGTCCCACGCCTGAAAATGAGGGGATAAGCATGGCAAAATCAAATTCCTGGCTCTTCTCTTCTCCTTCGAGCGTCTCGTAATATACTTTGCCAGGATCAACCTGATGAACCCCGGCTCGCCTGATCCAGTTGATACCATACTCGGCCATAAGCGATTCAGTGAAGACCTTCGTCGGCGTGTAGTAGCCTCCCCGGTTGATAAACGCTCCCGCCATACCGAAATCGCCCAGTTCGTACTCATTTGAAATCCAGGTAATCTGTGCCTTGTCACTCAAACCAAGCTTTGAGATTTCATAGGCTACATTCAGGATGTATTCGAAGGCCGCACCCTGGCAGGTCGCCATGGCATGACCTGTTCCGATCAGAATCCGCTGCTTCTGGCCTGCCTGCATCTTTTTGATGTTATCCTGCAGGTGCTCCCAGGCATGAGCTGCATGGCCATAGGTACAGACCGAAAAACTGTTCTTGTCCGGGCCGAGACCTTCTGTAGCGTCAAAATTCAGCTTGGGCCCGGTAGCGTTGACCAGATAATCGTAGTCTACCATCTCCCTCTCTCCGTTTCGCACGCCGTCAGTATATTCAATCGTCACATACCCTCTTGCGCTCTGACCATCACCTTCCGGATGGATTTCAATCGCTTTGGCCTGCTTGAGGATAATTCCCCAACGGTTGTACACTTTTTTCAGCTCAAAACGAACATCATCAATCGTCATCCGACCAACACCAACCCAGATGTTTGAAGGAATCCACTGATAATATGCATTCGGGGTAACAACAACCACCTCATGATGTTTGCCAAGTTTCTTTTTGAGAAACGAAGCAGCGGTATGACCTGAAACCCCCGCTCCCAAAACAACAACTTTCGCCATAGAGTGTCAATTTTTTCAATCGTTCGAAATAAATGCTCGTTTTATCCATACATGCAAAACGTTATGGGCGATTTTCCTGCGTTTATGTATATGCGGATTCACAAAAAAAAAAGTAATACTATTTAAAAGCATGTCCGGGTTCAACGCCAACAGCCTTCAGGATTTTAGCAAGTGGACAGAACCCTGTAAAAGCCGCCTGAAAAAGGTTTACACCCACAAAACCTGTAAACCAGAGCCAGTTCTGATCGTGATAGATAGAGAGGAGGACACTCGAAAACACAAAGAAGCCTGCGACGGCAAAAACAAAACGATCAATATTCATGTCAAAAATATTTTTATTATTGGGAAAGTTATAAAAAAGTACAGCAAACCCCTCAAACATGTACACAACATATTATCGGGTTCTACGATACAGAAAAAAAAATTTACTTGTAACGACGCACGGCAGAAACACTCACTGACAGGAAAAGCTCTCAATCCTTATCTTTTACACAGCGAACCGAAAATGCATTATTTTTACCAGCCTTGCCTTGCCGAAAAACCGCGTCAAAATAGCCAATAGCGCTAACCCTGACTGTTTTTGCTGTTAACTCCGTTGATGACCAGAAGCGACTGTACCCTCCTGGCGCCATAAACTCTCCATCGGTGTCCCTGCGTGCTCCGGCCGGAAGAGCGTTAAATCCGCTGCTCTTGTTCGACCCGGCACTCTGCTCTTTCCAGTGTGAGGTTGCCTTCATTGCTCCACCGGCCTTTTCTGTTCCACCAAGCAGAGTTCCCAACTCTGACCACTCGGCATCAGTGGCTACATGCCATCCCGCAGGGGCAAGACCTCTCGGATCATTGACCGCATACCAGTTATAGAGCTTTCCATAAATTTTGCCATTTTCTGCATCATTCCCGTTATAACACCAGGCTCCTGTTGTCAGTTTTGTCCACACAGCGGGATCCTTTATTTCCGGTATGATATCGCCATTACGATAGTGTGCGACATCAAGATTTTCTCCTGTCCAGTGCATTGACCCCATCTTCATAACCGTGTAGCTGTTTCCGTCAATATCGGTACTCTTTTGTGGTTTACTGGTGCAACTGGCAAAAAAAAGCATCCCAAGCAATACCCCGGCGCTTACAAAAACTCTTTTCTTTTGCATCGTGTTCCTCTGTTTCGTAATCATTGTGAACCTATTATCTCTTTTGTTATCAATATCAGACACAAGCCAATCTCAGGATTTCGCTTTTAGAGCAGTAACCAAAAAAATCGGATACACAGCTCTTTTCCTCTCCCTGTTCTCCTTTTCAAGGAGATGTGCTGTTTCAAACATCGTTCTCTGAAACCCTGCCGTATGAAGCATAGCGGCAAGTTCCTCGCGCTCAAACCCATGATGAACTTTTTCCAGCGGATCGTCATGAAACAGGCCATCCTCCTTGTCAAGATCTGCTATAGCAATCATACCACCAGGAACGAGTATGCTTGAGATGCGATTGAGAAATTCTGCCGTATCACTGATATGGTGAAGGGTCATGCTGCTGTAGATCAGATCGAAGCACTCTTCCTGTTTACCGTTCTGCAGAGATGCCATAAGATCAATCTGCCTTGTTTCTATATTCGTGATTCCGAATCTCCGGATTTTTTCCTGAAGCACAGCAAGCATTTCCTGTGAAGTATCAATCGCTGAAATCACACTTACAAGCGGTGCAATTTCAAGAGTGACTAAACCTGTTCCGCATCCAAATTCAAGGGCTCGCATGGTTTTCGTCGGTTTGGTCGTTGCAATGATAGCCTTGGCCACAACCGAAGCAAGCTCACTTCTTCGAGGGTTCTCATCCCACTGCGATGCTTCGCGATTAAATTTATCAGGACTGTTCCAGGAATCAGGCATGGTAAACGGTAAAATAGTTAAAGATACAGGGTACTTTAAGTCAAAACCCTCATACCTGAGGGAGAAATTCGGGAAGACACCCTCCCATGCGCTTCAGGGGGGCTTGGCAATGAGGACAAACTGTTTCCCTGCAAGGCTCTCCCTTCTGATGCGGAAGCTTGAGACCGCATTCGGGACATTCACAAATATTTGGACGGTCAGTAAGGGTCGAGTCGCAAAGGGAGCGAAACGTACCACCCTGAATACAGAGTTTTTTGCCGTCAACAATTGCCTCTGCAACTTTTTTATGGGCCGCCTCAAGAATACGGCCAAAAGTTGGACGAGATACCTGCATCCTTATTGCCGCATCAGCCTGGTATAACCCCTCTTTATCAGCCAATCGTATAGCCTCCAGCTCATCAAGCGTCAATACAATACTTTGCAGTTCTTCAGGAGGAACCCCTTCCGGTTTAAAACAGGTTATCCGGGGCATATCCTGAATGCTTCGGCAATGAGTCGGACGCCCGACCCGATTGGTTTTCATAAGAACCACCCGGAAATTTTACGGTCACTATCACCGCTTTTCCGGAACCAACCACCAATAACAGAAAAAGAGAGAAAAACCTCCCTGATGCTTTTTTTAAAGACAAACCCTGCATTGTAACCCGTATCTGTACTGCAAAAAAGAGTTACAAGATTCTCGTATTCCTTCATCTTTCCCTTATGTTCCTGCTTTGCATGCACTATTTCCGACTATCAATTCCGATCATTCCACACACAAAAATACTTTCTTCACCAGTAACTCCCTGCAAATTTCAGGCTGATTATTTTGTAACTGTCTTTACAACAAATTCCGGTGGATTCAGAATATGTTTTTTCACTGCACAGAGATTGGCTGCATTGATAACAGCATCCTTGTACTTCTCAGGAAAGTCCGGAGGCAGTTCGATGGTGATCTCAATCTTTCCTATACCACGACCTGATTCACCTGTAAAATGTGATTGTACAAGACGGATACCATCTACAGGAATTCCACGGCTTTTACAAAATGAAGAGACATAGATTCCTGCACAGGTTCCGATTGAGGCAAGAAAAAGTGTGAATGGCTCAGGTGCGGAACCTTCACCTCCGGCATGTACCGACTGGTCAGTATGAATGGTAAATCCATTGAACTCAGCATCAACTTTCCTTCCGTCCCCTATCGTGATGATCATTTCACTTTTCATGGGAGCAAGTACGCTTATAGTAAGATTGAATATAAATGTCTGTTCTCAATTATAAGCATATGGTTATAATTAAGCAAGCTGCGTAATGATTTTAAACATAAAATAGTCAAAACTTGTCAGGTGCAATATGCTGGCTTAAAGCGAGAACAAATAACTCTTTTTATAAGTCTGTGATGTTGTAGATTACCCGGTATAACGCATTCCCTTCTTTTACTTTTTTTTTCGATGGTAACGGTGATTGAAGTGTGGTGTCACTGGTTTTTTGTTTAGCTCGCTTCAATAAATCCGGGAAAAAGGCGATATCGAGGTAGTGCTTAAGTTAATTATTTATAATTTGTTACAATGAACGGAACAAAAAAGGTTTCTCTTGACACTCAAGGTGTGGGCTTTATAGAATCAGTCTGTATCAGTAAAGCAAAGGGTACCGTAAAAACAGTCGTCAGTCAGATCTCGTTGAGGCCGGACTGGGGTATAGAGGGCGATGCTCACGCAGGTAATTGGCATCGTCAGGTCTCAATTCTTGCAGGTGAGAGTATTGACCGGATGCGTAAAAAAATGCCGGAACTTACTCACGGGATGTTCGCAGAAAATATTGTAACGCGAGGTATTGACCTTTCATGCCTCATTATTGGCGATTCTCTGCTGGTCGGTGATGACGTTGTACTTGAAATCACCCAGATCGGCAAGGAATGTCATGATTCGAAGTGTGCCATACAAAGTGCAACAGGTGAGTGCATCATGCCAAAGGAGGGAATTTTCTGTCGGGTTATGAGGGGCGGTGCGATAAAACCGGATATGGGTATACTGAAAAAGGCTGAATAACGCATTTCAAAAAATCTTTTACCCTCCAATCTCCGACATGCTGGTTCTTTGTAAACCTCCGGCTGCATGTTTGCCATCTTCCGGTTTTTGAGACACCGCTTTCCTGAACAAATCACCGAGAGCCTGATGTCCGGCATTGCTACGAAGCAGTGGGAGCAAGTTTAGCCCCTCATTTTCATAAAGGCAACTGATGATCTTCCCGTCCGAGGTAATGCGAATCTTGTTGCACTCATTACAGAAGTTTCTTGTAAATGCCGGAATAATGGCAATCGAACCCTTATGCCCTGGCAGGGAATAACTGAAATACTGTGTTGCAGAGCCTCTGATGGCTTGAAGCCCGGGATAGTGATGTTGCAGTAACTCCCGGATTTTATCGGCCCCGAAAAATCTGCCTGTTCGCCAAATTTGATTATCATCAAACGGTTGTAACTCTATAAATCGAACAGTCACATCATAATCTTTGGTGAAATCGACAAAACGACAAATTTCATCACTGTTGATATCCCGCATCATCACGACGTTGAGCTTCACCGCTATGAGAGCTGTTTTAAGAAGGTTATCAAGATTATTCCGCACCTGTCTATAGACGTCTCGCCGAGTTATGGCGTAATATCGTCCTCGATCAAGCGTGTCGATACTGAAATTGATGGTATCAAGCCCGGCATCTATCAGAGAAGGAAGAAAACGGTCAAGCAGAACGCCGTTCGTTGTGAGGCCTACGGTTTTGATAGAGGGATGTTGTTTTGCCTCACGAACCAGCCCTGCAATACCCTCTCGCAGTAAAGGCTCTCCACCCGTAAAGCGCACTTTTGAAAAACCAAGTTCAGCAAGCACAGCAATAATCGTGTTGATCTCATTTTTGTCAAGAAGTGATACTGTGTCGGCTCTCCCTTCATGCTCTTCGCGCATGCAGTAAGAACATCTCAGATTACACCGGGAGGTAACCGCTATCCTCACATAGTCCACATGGCGATGAAACGTATCTACGAGGCAGCTCATATCGTAAACGATGATACCAAACAGAAACGCATACCATGCGCAAGTGAACTCATTGGTCTACATCCTTGACCTCCGACTCCTTTTCCTGTACCCATTGCCTCGTTGTCATGATTCTGAGGCGATTCAGCCAATCCTTTCAAGACTCTCTTCTTCAGTTGGTAAAGCTGTGATCTGTTTTTAAAATCGCTCATAAACCGGCATTCCCTAATAATCTTTACAAATAAAAAAATTTAATGACGGAGAAATCCTTTATCGGCAAGCCTTGAGTGAACTTTCAACAAGGATTCCCAGTAGCCGATAGGCGTCAAGAGATGTAGCTGATTTGAGATCACCAACAAACTGTGGTACCCAGCGACAAAGATGTTCCTTGATAAAATGATCTGATGAATCCTTTGCGGCTGTTGCGATAGTTTTCACTGTTGAAGCTGAAGCCAGAAAAGAGAGAAATTCAAATTCTGTGGCAATATGATCAATTAAACCTGTTTCGACACTCATCTCCCATTCACGATAGAGCGCCTGTACATCAATACTTGCCTGTCCGAGCATTCTTTTTTCCCGGTAGACAGACTCATAGGGTGGGCATGGTGTGTGAGGATAACCATTAATAAAGAGACGAGTGTACTCTGCCTGCAACATTTCCTGCTTTTCTTTTTCAAAAGATGCAATCAACCGAATGAATGAACCGGTTTTGTCATTGATTTTATCTGCAATACTCTTCAATTCAGAAAGGAATGCCTCGTTGGGATAGGCGAAAGCAAGGCTGAGAAACCTGAAAACAAATGCGTGCTGGATGGGGATAGACATAGATAACGTAAAATAAAGAAACGGCATACACTCAGTATACCCATGATGAGTTTGATACAAAAAAAGAGGCGTTTACCAAGGATATTGATAAAGCCCTGCGTTCAGGACATAAAGACGCAACAGATAACCGCCAACAAGTACAAGTGTACTTGCAAGCATAAGCAGTGATTTTGATTTATTTGAATGGCTGGCAAAAAAAATACCATACGTCTCTACAACAAGAGGAACAACAAGTCCGGCAATAAAAAAACCAACGATGAAGAGAGGGCTATGAAAAAGATATTCTGCTGATTCTCTGGCTCCTGTTGGCAAAAAAAGCGCAAAATTGAAATAGGCGCCAAGAACAATCAATTCACTCACAATCAGGATAGCATCAAGCTGCTCCAGTTTTTCTGTTACCTTCCAGGATGCCTCTTGTTTTGAAATCGTTGACAACAGCAGCAGATAGGCTGCGCCGGTTGAAAATCCGGAAAAAACGAACAAAAGAGGAAGTGCCGGGGTATTCCAGAAAGAGATAGCGGGTGCGGCGGAAATCAGCAGTCCCGTATAGATGGTGATAAGAAAACCTGCCGCAGATCCACCCAGTGCTGCCAGACGATTAAACCGTTCAAGCAATCCCAGAAAACCAGCAGGAATTTTTTTGATAATCGGAAGGAGTTTTGGCCACTCTTCAAGTAGCGGTATGACATAAACGATGGCCGCCAGAAAATAAAAGTTTATGAAAACAACTCCCCAGAAGATCCAGGATTTCGGATTAGTCAAAGCATAGGCAGCTTTCAGTGGCTGAAGCATATCTGCAAGGAGAAAAACGGTACCGAGAACTAAAAACCCGATTGAGGACAATACTGCAATAGAGAGCATTTTCCGGTCGCATCCCTCAAAAAGATGAAGAATCGCACCTATTGCAAAAGTAGCCCCCCCCAGTCCTCCCAAAAAAAGGTAGGTCGCAATCTGCCAGCCCCACACTTCCTGATGAACAAATGTCATGATAAGTATTCTCCTTTCTATGATGGGATATAAAATACTTTTGGAGATGTTCCAAGTCCCTGATTCAGCGCTGTCGCCTTTCCGCTTGCGGCGAGTTTGTGCACAGCACTCGACCGCTCGTCAAGATCACCGAAGATTCGGGTATGTGTCGGACAGGTAGTGACACATGCCGGTTCCCGGTGTTGTTCAATTCTGTGCTCACAAAAGGTGCATTTATCGACATGCGGAACACCGTGAGTCGAAAGATCTCCGTAAAGCTCCTTTTCTGTATCGACATCTTCACTCTCATAGGCATAGCGGGCGTCATAAGGACAGGCTATACAGCAGGCATAGCAACCAATGCAGCGGTCATAATTGACAAGAACAATACCATCCTTTGTTATAGAGGTTGCACCGGTAGGACACGCCGACAAGCATGGGGTGTTTTCACAATGCATGCACAAGCGCGGAAGCAAGATTCTTTGAACATCCGGATACACCCCTTTTTCTTTATCTTCAACATGCGTACGAAATTTATCGCTCCAGAACGGAGTCTGGTTTTCCGTTGCACAGGCAACCATACAAGCCTGGCATCCAACACAGGTACGCATATCTATTACCATTCCATAACGGGCCATGTGCTCTCATTCCTCCATTTAACTGTTAAATCGGCAGAACGCTTACCGTAAATTCCTGTGACATGAATGAAGCCGCAATCGGCTCAATACTGTAAGGCATAAGTTCATTCAGCGGGGTTCCTTTTCCGCCAGCAACCGAGAGCTTTTTACTGCGACTGCCGAATGAGGAGGGGAGAAAAACCGTATCTGGACGAATCATTGCGGTCGTAAAGAGTATGGCTTTTACCTTGGGTCCATAACGAAGATTGGTCACCTCAACGGTCTGGCCGTTTTTCAGCCCAAGCTCCCCTGCCCGGAGGCTGTTCATCCACAACCCCATGAATGCACCCGATTTAGGACGTGTTACCGAAGCAAGAATTGGATTATTACTGTTGGTGGAAGCATGGGAAACAACCGGCACCTTTCCATAGGTAAAATAAAATTCATTGGCATCAAGAGATGGCTTCTCCAACCTGTCGCTGACAACTCTGGGCACATAACCAAGTACAGGATTAAAGATAGGCTGCACACCCGCAGTATCAGCAAACGAGGCAAGAACCGGACTGTACAGCTCAAGTCTCCCGGAAATTGTCGGAACGGGTATTTTTCCGGGCATGTTAGATTCCTTCAGGACAGTTGCAGCATCCCTGAGCATCAGCATCCCTTTCTTGCGAATAATGGCCTCGACCTCACTGCCCGTCATCTCTTTTCCCCTCACATGACCAGCAAACTTCCCCATGGAAACATATGCGCTCTTGAGAAACGCTTCATTAAGTGGAGTTCCAGCTTTTTTTGCGGCATGGATCTCCATTCTCAGCATCTCACTGTCAAGTCCGGCATACTCGGCAACTCCATCAAGAAACGGTTCAAGCTTACCCATACGTTCCGCTATTTCACAAAGCATATCGGAGGTATCACGCGTATTGTAAAGCGGATCAATGGCTCGCAGACGGGTGGTATATCCAAGATCCGTACTTGGTCCAAGGGGATAGAGTAGTGGCTCATTACGCTCAAGATAGGTGTGATTGGGCAAAATAACATCGGCATAGAGCGTCGTGTCAGACGGAAGAACATCAATAGCAACGACAAGTTCAACATTTTCGTGGGAAAGAATCTCCTCCCATCGCTTGGCCGGGAAATAATGACGTATCGGATTTGCCGCATTCATCAGAAATGCCTTGACACGGTAAGGCTCCCCTTTATAGTTAAACTCGCCTCTGACCGCTTCAAGCAGACCCACATCGGCCATGGCAGGAATGAACACCGAAGGTTTTCCCTGTTTTTGCTGATCCATTGCCCACGCAAAAGAAAATGCCGGCTTTCCATGTTCCCATGCATCCGGATTTCCAAAAATATCAAGCAACGCAAAGGCAAACCCCATGCCAGGCAATTCGACCGGTGGCACATTTTCATTCCCTTTGCCATTCTGTACATTTTGCCGGAATTTTTCAGCTTTATGGTGATATTCGCCGCTCATCAGCCATCCACCCGGCTTATCGATTCCACCAACCAGCGTTTGAAGAATGGCCTGAAGGCGGCGCTGACCTATGAGATGGTGATAACGGGCGCCCATCCATCCCGGATCAACCAATGCCGGCCTGGCCTGTCCGAATTCAATGGCGATACGTCGAATGGTTGCTGCATCAATATCGGTAATGCTGGAAGCCCATTCAGGAGTGAATGGTTCAGACTCCTCAATAAAAAAGTCGAAAACCGTTTTTACTTCATGCCCATTCCAGACCAATCCTGTGGGGGCATGCAGCAAGGGCAGAATAGGACTCTTGCCTTTCGACCATTCATTGGTGTTTGTATAGGCAGGAACGGCAACGATATGCTGCCCGAGCTGGTCAAAGACACAGTATGATGATGGTTTACCGTTACTCCCCTTGTCAGTGGCCAGGCAGACAAGCCCTTTTTCATCTTTGTAGGCGAGAAAAGGCGCATTGGTATGCCGGGAAACAAAGGAGTCGTCATAAAGTTTTTCACGAAGCAGCGTATGCAGCATTGCAAGGAAAAAGGCATGATCAGTACCTGGCTTTACCGGTATCCATTCATCTGATTTGGAGGCCAATTCACTCACCCGAGGGTCGAGGCAGACCACTTTTGCACCATTTTTTCTGGCTTGTCCAAACCTGACGGCTCTTGCTGTCGAGATCGCTGCAACGGAAGCATTGTTCAGACTGAAAAGGATATAGCGTGCATTTTCAAAGTCAGCAAGAATTTCATCATGAACGTTAAAGTTGCCAGTCACAAGATCGGTGCCAAAATGACCAGCGGTAACACAATGCTGAAGAGGAGAGGCAATGATATTCGGAATCTGGAGTGTCCTGATAAAGGGTAAACTAAAGTGCATATACGAGACGCAGGCAGTCCATCCTCCCACCAGGGTTATTTCCCATGGATGAACCTTCATGAGTTTCCCTGCGATGTAGTTATATGCCTCATCCCATGTAGCTGCCCTGAAACTCCACTCTCCGCGTTTGCTGCCCTTGACCCGGATAAGCGGCTGCTTGAGACGATCAGGATCATAAGTCTGGTATAATCCAGCCTGTCCCCGTGCGCAGATTTTGCCACGATTAAGGGGACTCTCCGGGTTTCCTTCAATCTTGACAACGCGCCTGACACCACTTTCTATCTTCGTCTCCACGTTGATGTTACAAAACGAGGAACAGAAATTGCAAATACTTGGAACCCAAAGAACCATTCCACCGGCAGAAGCTGATTTGTTATCAAGCGAGCTATGCCCCAGGCTCCACAACGGTCGCAAAAGAGAGATACCTCCCAAGAGACCGGCAACTTTGAGGAACTGACGGCGCGTAATATTTTTATGCATAAATATTCCCCTTCAGAGCGATTTTCTTACCGCATTTTCTATAAAAAAGGAACCAAACAGCAGCTATTTTCCTGGATTATTTCTCTTGTATAACAGACGTGAACTGTAATGTAACGATGCATCGATAATGTTCCTACATCAAAATTATTTCGCGTTACACCTTTTTAAATAATTTTATTAAAATCGGTTAACTGATTTCATCCATTTCTTTTGCTGGTGACGCCATCCTTTAAAGCCATAATTTTACATCATCTTTGCTGCCACCATGAGCAACAGAGTGGTACATTTTGCGAAAAACAACCGTTACCAGTGGTTTTTCAAATTTTATCCGGTTTTATGACAATTCCTCTCTGATGTAGCAATCTGATTCCTTGAAATGGGGTTAACGAAATACTGATTTTTCAGGACACACTATCAACAGGCAAAAAAGCGGAAAGAGGACTTCTGGTATTCAATTATTTTACAAAATCGGTTAGGCTTATTATAAGCATATGCTTATAATAGGGAGAGTGCTCTCTTTTATAAAAAAAACAGCATCCAATATCTTAAACCATTCACAGGAGATTTGATAATGTCACTTTTCAGCAAAAAAACCGCAACCCTCGCTTTTGTGCTTGCCCTGCTCTTCCCGATACAGACAATGGCAGCAGAGCCAACAATAGCGGCTGCAGCTCAGCCTGCATCAAGCGTTGACAACACAAAAGGACTCTTTGTCATCCTCACCGATGAAGAGCCGATGACCCAGATGATGGCCCTTGTCCTTTCGACGCAGACAATCGAACAGGGTAAATCGGTACAAATTCTGCTGTGCGGTCAAGCGGGAAAACTTGCTTTAAAATACAGCAAGCAGACCATGTTCAAGCCGATAAACAAATCGCCACAGATGCTCCTTGCAGCATTGATTGCACGCGGTGTCGCGGTTGAAGTATGTCCGCTGTTTCTGCCCAATGTCAATATGAGCGAATCTCAATTAATCAACGGCGTCAGTATCGCAAAGCCTCCGGTTATTGCCCAAAAAATGAGGGCTGAGGGTATCAAGCTCTTCACCTTTTAACCAGAAGGTCAGGGTTACCAGAAAGGTAGAAATATCTCATGAGAAAAGACTCATTCCATGGGAATAAAATCAGTGATCATTTCGGGAGTGCATCCTTTTTGGTGTTGCAGATAAGGAGGGAAATGGGTTTGGAATTATCCCAAAAATATCAATGCATCACGATCACGGACAATGCACTCCTGCCAATCTCTTCTTGCAACCCGGTATCGGCATAATGTAATGTACCGGGTGCAGGAGTTTTAGCAAGACCACAGATGACAGCTATTGATCTCTACAGGGCAGAATCACAAAATCTTGAAAGAGCTTTAACGGGTTTCTGCAATGGAGTGCTGACGAAAGTCACGGCTCAGGGTCAGGTTGCCATGAAACCAAATTTTCATTTCAACTAACATTTCAACTAAAAAAAGGAGGAGAACATTATGCGGCAGACACTGTTACAGGAGAAATACCCGGTCTACACCCTTGAACTTGATAAAAATGAAACAAACTGCAAGAGTGTTGATGAAATTTTGATGCATTTCAAGACAATAATCGAAAGTAACCCGATTGTGAAATTCATTGGAATCTTTGACCATTATGCATATACAACCACGCTACCCGACGGTTTTATTGCCGATGAAATCAGAGATGCCAAAAATATTATTTTCTGCTTTGGCAAGGAAATCAAGAATCCGGGAGTAATGGCAGTAAGGCCTCGCTCAATCGGTATTGTTGAACTCGAAAACACGTTTATTATCACATTTCTTGAAGCCCCAAACCCTGTGGCAAACGCTGCGATGGAAGAGTGGACGAAAATGTTGAAACGAGATGAGTCAATAAAATAATAACAGCTCTATCGCCCATAAGCGGAAACTATCTAAACAACGCTTGGAGAGTGCCGTAAGCCGGAAATTTGTACGATTTTTCAAGAACGGCATAATCTTTTCCTGCTTTCGGAATCATTGATATTCCACAGTACCCCGCCATCGTGGGGAACCAGCTCTTCGATACGGGACTCTTTAAGAAAGGCTGAGAGGGAGTTGTCTCCCTCAAGATGCCGAAGAATCAGTTTCATGCGGGATTTTGGTTCATAGCAGGCACAGAGCGGCTCAAGGCAACCTGACTGCGGGTTTCTGAAGGCCGTAGCGAAACGCAGGGGATTGCGTTGTAAAGTGAGTTGCTGAAGAGTAGCCTCATCAAGGCGAGGCAGATCACATGCGGCAACAACCCATGCAGCGTCGGGAGAATACCGTTGTGCAGAGAGCAGCCCCCCCATAGGTCCAATGCTGAGGTAGGAGTCGGTGATAAGGGGCATACCAAAATGGCGGTATGTATCCGCTTGTTCCTCGCGGCAGGAGACGAAAACCTCACAGCATTGTTGTCGCAAAAGCGCGGCAGTGTGAACAAGCTGATTATCGGGATGGTATGCAAGAAGCGCCTTGTCACTCCCCATGCGTACACTGCGTCCTCCAGCCAGGACGAGACCATACAGCGGACTTTCTTTCCGGGATCGATCAAACAAGAGTGTTTCAAGAAAGGCCGCAAGGGCGCCGATATCGTCCCGAGACAAAACAGGGATGCTGAATGAAGCATAGGTAGCCGGATCATCCGGCACGACAAGGGCGACTACATGGGTGAGGCTTCCCTTTCCGACAAGATCAAGTATCTTGCGTTCCCGGTCAACCAGAACCAGTTTCGGCAGTGAAAGCTCCTTGAGCCCTTCGACAATGAGTAAATCGTGGTCTGAAAAAGCATGACGCTCAAGCAGCGGAGTACCAGGGCTGTGCCCGGTAATCAATGCCCGTTTTTCAGGATCAGAGATCATGACGGTGGATGCCCCGGCCAGAGCGACCACATGGGAATCTTTGCCTTCGCGGTCGATGTCGAACCTGTGGCAACCATGCTTATAGTAGGCAATGGAGAACCTTGCTGAAAGCTGGCGAACAATGGCAGCAATCAACGTCGTCTTTCCGGAACCGGAATATCCACAAAAGGCTATTTCAAACGGATGAAACAGCATGGCGCTAAAGATCTGACCAGGGAAGCATCGCACAAAGCACCTCAGTGCCACCGGCAAGCTTCTCAAAAGAGGGTTCTGCTTCAATCAGGCAATTCGAGCCCACAACCGATGTTATCATATGGGATTCAACTTTCGGAGATATTCTGCACCAAAGCCTCCCCTCTTCAGCCCGCACACGTCCGAGAAGAAAACGGTGGCGCTTCTTATCTGAAGGAAAAGGTTCCTCAAGAGTTGCCCGAAATTTTTCAGGTGCCGATTTTCCTGCCAGGGCGCAGATCGCCGGGATGCAATACTCCACAAAACAAACCAGCGCAGAAACAGGGTTACCAGGGAGGGAAAAAACTGCTTTCCCTTCGGATGAAGAACCAAAATAGAGTGGCTTACCCGGTTTTTGAGCAACATTCCAGAACTTTTTTATAACACCAAGTGCCGAAAGTTCCTGCTGGACAAAGTCATATTCTCCTTGTGAGATACCGCCAGCAGTAAGAAGCAGGTCACATTCGCCGAGAGCACGAGCGAGCAGCTCCCGTAACACTACCCTCTCATCAGGAGCGTGGTGAGCCACGGCAGGCTCGATTCCGACTGAGCGGCAAGCTGCTTCAAGTAAAAAGCGGTTGCAGTTATAGATCTCAGCACCACAAAGCTCTTCACCCGGGAAGCGGACTTCATCACCAACCGTAACGATTGAAATCCTCGGCTTTTTGAAAACTGCTGCCGATGCAATACCAAATGAGGCAAGAACGGCGATTTCAGAGGGCGACAGAAATGTCCCTTTACGAAGAACGATTTCACCCATAGCGACCTCTTCACCACGGTAACGCACATTAGCCCTCTCTTTCGGCGCCTTGTAAATATCAACAAATTCAGTACCAAAGCCGCTACTCTCTTCAAACGCCACCACTGTGTCAGCTCCTTCCGGGAGTGGTGCACCCGTCATGATCTCCGCACAGCAACCGAAAGCAATCGGCTCGGTTGACAAAGTACCAGCCGGTATCTTTTGTGTAACATGGAGCGGAGTAGGAAGCTGCCTCGAAGCAGTGGAAATATCACTCCATTTGAGAGCAAAACCATCCATTGCTGCGTTGGTAAAACGAGGAAGCGAAAAGGGCGCCGTCATCTCCAGCGCAAGCACTCTTCCCAGAAGCTGACCAAGCGGAAGCTCCTCTATGCCCAATGGCACAACTGTTTGACTGATAAGGCTGTGAGCCTCCTGAACGGTTATCATCATGAATGTCCCTCACCTTTCATCATGGTAAAAGCATGAAACAGTGCGGGCAAAAGCACCTCGATCGCATCACCTGCCGCACCTGTGCTTCCGGGTAAACAAATCACCATCGTCGAGCCCACCATACCGGCGACAAGCCTCGAAAGCATTGCCGTCCTGGTTTTTCCCTGTCCCCAGTTGAAAAGAGCCTGCTCAATTCCCGGCAATCTCCGTGAAAATTTAGGAAGCAGCGCATCAACGGTTACATCACGAGGCCCGAGGCCCGTTCCTCCTGTTGTGACGATAAGCTCAACACATCCTGCCGTCCACTCATCAATAACCGCAATAATTTCCTCCTGATTGTCGGCGATAACCTTCACCTCGCCAATCGGGCAACCGGTAGCCTCAAACCCTTCACGCAACAGTTGACCCGAACGGTCGACTGCTCGTCCGGAAGAGACGGAGTCCGACACAACAATAATGGATGTTTTCGGTCGGTAACCCTCAGTTACGGAAGACTTCCCGCCTGTTTTCGTTTCAAGTTTTATCGAACCAATCTCCATACTCTTGTCAACAGCCTTGCACATGTCATAGATCGTCAGCGCGGCTACTGATACTGCAGTCAAAGCCTCCATCTCCACACCGGTCGCCTCCCTGGTTTTCACCGTCGCGACAATGACAATACGCTCTTTCCGGACATCAAAAACAATATCAGCCCATGAGAGATTGAGCTGATGGCAAAGAGGAATAAGGTGGGCTGTATTTTTTGCAGCCAAAATACCGGCAAGCTTGGCCGTGGTCAGAACATTCCCTTTCGGAAAGCCGTCAAGAGAGAGACGCTCAATTGTTTCCGGCTGCATCAGGATAAAGCCGGATGCCCTCGCAACTCTGAGCGTACCCGGTTTTCCGGAAACATCAACCATAGCAATGTCACCGCTCTTGTCCAAATGTGTAAAGCTCATGGGGCCTCTCTGTTTGAGAATCTCATCTTCCAATTTGTTCACTGAAAGGGCTGACTCTTATTGCAAAATAATGTCAATCTATATAACTCTGCCTAAAAAAAGAATCCAGCAACAAGAATACTCTTCTCCGCGCTCATCTACCGCCTGATCATCGTCACAAAGAGTTGGCGCAGCTCTCCCATGTAAAGTACCCTCCTCTTCGGCAATCAAAACCCTTCACACTCAGTTTCGACCTGACAAAAGGAAGTCCCCCCCTATTCCTCTTTAATGAATCTGAGAGCCTCTTTGCTCTGCTCATGCCTTATCAGTTTTAATCAGTTCCCGGGGTGATTTTCCCTCCCCTGCCTCTTCATGGGTACGGCCATCACGAATATGATAGATCCGCTTGAAGGTGGGGATGATTTTTTCGTCGTGGGTGACAATGATAATGGCGGTCTCATACTGACGAGCCATATCATTGAGAATACCGATCACGGCAAGCGCCCTCTGACTGTCGAGAGGAGCCGTTGGTTCATCAGCAAGAATTACCGGAGGGTGGTTGACAAGCGCTCTGGCAATAGCCACTCGCTGCTGTTCACCGCCGGAAAGCTGTGACGGCATGGCTTTCGCCCGATGTCCGACATCAAGTGCCTCAAGCAGCTCGACGGCTCTTTTGCGGGCAATGCTGTTACCCTCACCGGCAAGCATCGGCAGCAGTGCCACATTATCGATCACGTCAAGAAAGGGAATGAGATATGGCGCCTGAAACACAAACCCTATCTTATCCCGCCGCAACGCACGCAAATCCTTGATTTTCCACTTTCCATCATAGATAATCGTCTCCCCAAGCTTCATCCGTCCAGCCGAAGGCTCGATTACAGCCCCAAGACATTTCAGCAAGGTACTTTTCCCCGATCCTGAAGGACCAACAAGCCCGACAACCTCTCCGAGAGCAACCTGCATCTCAACCCCCTTCAAGGCATCCACCAGGGTGTCACCGCTTCCATACTGTTTTTTCAGTCCCTCAATGATAATACCTCTTGTATGCATCTCAACCTCCTATAGCTTCAGCAGGATCAACCCTGAGAGCTGCTGTAATGGCCAGTATACTTGCCAGAACAGAGATCACCATGACAGCGATAAAGCCTCTTATGGCATCACCTGGTTCAAGAAGAACATATCTTGGAAAAAAAGGAGACCAGAGTGTTGCGGCTATTTTGCCAACGACAAAGCCAATTGCTCCGAGCCCCAATGCCTGCTGAAGGATCATGCTTGCAATCACCCTGTTTCTTGTCCCGATCAACTTCAGAACCGCAATCTCCCTGATCTTGGCCATCGTCATGGTGTAGATAATAAATGCTACAATAGCAGCGCTTACTATGGAGAGAATGACCAGAAACATCCCGATCTGTTTGGCTGATGTCGCAATAAGTTTATCAACAAGAATAGTCCTCATCTGTGACCGGGTATAGACCTGCAACCGTTTCCATCGCTGAATATTTTTAGCCGTGATTTCAGGATCATATTCAGGTTTCAACTGTACCAGAACAGCGTTGACGTAACTATTGGTTGTCTGAGAGGCAATAACAGCCTCAAGCAGCCCCGGTACTGCGGGACGGTTAAAGAGAGGATTGGCTTCCGTACGTCGTCGCTGCTGAAGAAGTGCATCATTATCCTTGAGAAACTGTGCCTGCTGCGCCTCTTTTAATGGAATAAAAACCATCGGGTCACCGCCCGATGAAACCATACGTCGGGTAAGCCCAACAACCCGATAGCGGTTACGGCGAATAGTAATGGTATCACCAAGGGAAAATCCAGCCTTAACATCCGCAACCGCCTCATAGCGGCTTCCGGTAAGGTGATGACCGGCGACGAGAAAGCCGGGCTGGCCTGGTTCGCCCGCTCCGCCTGGAACAATACCGACCACCATTGCCCGGACATCACTGTCAGCATGGCGCACCTGCATGGTGAGGTAGGTCACATTTGACGCCCTGGCGACCCCCTGCATTCCGAGAATACTCCGGTAGGTATCCTCATAAATACTTGATGGTTCGGCATAAGGCCCAAGCGTCCCTTGCTGCACAACCCAGAGATCAGCTCCACTGCTCTCAATCAGGACGTTGGCATCATCAACCATTCCCCGATAGATACCAGCCATACTCAGTGTCACTCCAATCAGCAGACCAAGGCCAACACCAGTCAAAAGAAAACGGCCCCATCCATGCAGAATATCGCGTCCGGCAAGAGATATCACAGGGTACCATCCTTTCTCTTTCGATCAAGAATCGAAATGCGGCTTCCAGCATGCAAAACGCTTTTACTGTACACCACCACTCTTGCTCCAGCTTTTAATCCTCCAAGAATCTGCAGATTACCATCACGGTCAGCCATGCCGGTGCGAACCTCGGCAAAATGAAGCCTGGAACCCTCAACAACCCATACACCAAGACGGCCATCAACTCGATGTACACTTGCGTTGGGGACAACGGGAAGTTCTGGCAAAGGAGGAAGCAAAACCGTAACCTCACAGAGTTCGCCAACCGGTGGCAGTGGATCGGGTAAAACAGTAAAGAGAACTTTTGCGAGAAGCTCCTCTGTTATCCGGTCAGCGAGGGGCTCAACCCTCTCGACAAAACCGGAAAAAATATGACCCGGTTGAGAACGAAGTGTTATCCGTGCAGGAAGAGCCGCTTTCAGGCCTGCGCTCTGCAATTGATCGAAACGCACATCAATCCAGAGGCTTCGCGGATTAATCATCTCGATGATGGTCTGACCGGATAACACCGTATTCCCCGGCTCTGCATCACGGGCTGTTACCAGACCATCAACCGGCGCTATGAGCAGCAAATTATGACGTTGCTTCACCAATCCCTGATATTCTGCCTTGAGTGAAGCGAGCTCTTGACGTGCCGCATGGACACCAGCCTCAGCGCCTGAAACAGATGCTCGGGCAATCTCTGCCTCCTGATGCTTCGCTTCAGCCGACTCTGCACTCACAGCACGAGCAGAAAGGAGCAAACCGTAACGTTTTTCCTGTCCACTGGCAAACTCTTTCCTTGTATCGGCATCGCGAAGCTGTGCCTCGGCAGATTTTATCTGGGCCTCTGCCCGTTTGATAAGGGAGAGTTGAGCGCTCAAACGCTCATCGAGATCAACCGGATCTATCTCCCCTATGACCTGACCGGCGCGAACAACATCTCCCACTTCAACATTAATGAGCTTGATCCTGCCCGCAGCTACAGAGCCGATCCGATACGCATATCTTGCCTCAAGAGTACCAATACCAAACAACACGGGGCGAATCTGTTTTGTTTCAACAGTGATAACCGTTACCGGCACGGGAGCAAGAGGACCCGAGCGCAATGCCACATAGACAAAAAGCAGGAGAAGAGGTGCCAGAACGGCAAGCAATCCCACCATTTTTTTATTGATTGTCTTTATTTTCATTGTTCTCTCTTTTTTATTGCCTGCAGGAAAAGAGCAAACACAGGTTTGGCGTTGCTGAGCATCTTTGATGTGTCTCCCGCTATAAGTGACTGCATCACCAAGCCCTGAACTATCCCTATAAACAGTACGGATGCTGATGACACATCAAGGCCAGGGTGAATTTTTCCCTGAGCAATTCCTTTTTTAAAGAGTTTTTCAAGGCGCCCACTATAACTCGCCAGCATGGTTTCTACAATTTTTTTTGCCGACGATTTATCCGGTCGCTGCAGTTCAGCAAAGATCATTCTTGGCACACCCGGATGCTGTACAACAAAATCAAGATGGGTCATGAACATAAGTTCAAGAGCCTCTATGGCCGATTCAATATTTTCAATAACCCTGTCAATCCTTCCAAGCAACTGACTGGCAAGCCACTCCATCACCGACTGCCATAACGCATTCTTGGTTGGAAAATGGCGGAACAAGGCGCCTTGCGTCAAATTCATCCTTTCTGCAATCTGCAACGTCGTAATATGTTCCGGGTTTTTTTCAGCAGCAAGTTGAATAACCGCCTCAACCGTAACCAACCGCCTTTTCTCAGCCGAAAGATTTTTTATCGCTCTTTTCATATTCTGTTTCTGCTTCTGCTTTTCCCTTAAAAGAAAGTAATCAATTACTATCTTTTAAGCTATAAAAAAAATTTAAAACGCCAGCATCTCTCATTTATTCATCAGAATCGTTACCCTGTCGGCTATCCGTCTGGTCAGATCGGAAGCTCAGATAATCTCATGACTTCTTGGTGCGTTACTATTGACTGGTTTTGAAACAAATTACCCAATAACCTGCAGAAGAGCGCTGATACCCTGTCACAAAAACAGGTACGCTATGCTTGGTTGATGACTTTCATATGCTATATTATAAGCATATGCTTATAAAGCAGCTCAATCCCGCTATGCAGTACAATAAATCCAATAAATAAAACAATGAAAGTAATTATCCCTTTAATTGAACAGGCTGATCTGAACTCAAAATTGAGTGAACATTTTGGTAGTGCGCCTTTTTTTGCCGTTGCAGATATGGAAAAAAATTCAATTGAAATTATTCCAAACGCTTCGATGCATCATGATCACGGACAATGTACTCCTGCCGATTTCTTCTCACAACATGGCATTGACGTGGTACTGTGCAACGGAATCGGGGCTGGAGCTATCGCAAGACTGCAGATGATGGGTATCGATGTCTACATGGCAGAACTATCGAAGACTCTTCAAGAGGCTTTAACGCGTTTCAGCAATGGGCTGTTAGCTAAAGTAACCCCACAACAAGCCTGTCAGGGTCATGGCTGCCATTAAACCAACATGAGCCCATCACCCCTCCTGAGACTTCAAACCCTGCTGTAAGAGAAATGGCAAGCCGGAAAAAAACGCGGAAACGCGAAACAGGATTCCGGCTTACCATAACCTTGCAGAGAGACTGGTGTTACGCTTCACTCTTTTTTTATCTCTTGGTCATCGTTTCAAGCAATCGCCGCAACTCTCTCATCTCAATACCATTCTCTTCGGCAATTGTTTTGAGCGATGTATCCGTTTTCGCTTCAACCCCTTTCTGGCGGAGTGCAAGCTGCAGTGAAGTCGCTGATACATCTGCTTCGTCGGCTATCTGCTGCAGGGTTTTTTGTCCAAAACCCTTTCCACTAAATTGTGATCCTTTTCTTTCTGCTGGAGCAAGAATGCTGTAAACTTTTTCTGCCGCCATACCATTTTTTTCGGCGATCTCAGCAAGAGACTCATTAACCGATACCACTTTTAATCCTGATTTTTCGAGCTTTATTTTCAATGCTTCAGGATCACCACCAAGGCCTGGTTGTTGCGAAAGCTGTGTCAGGCTCATAAGCTCAGCATGAGGTACCGGCGCTTGCCCTTCTTTACGCTCCCATGAGCCCGATATACGATTACCAAACTCTATGATCGCTGTAAAAGGCTGAGTCCCGTAAAAGGTGCCTATTCCGAAAAAGAGCGAAAGGAGAAGTATGGAAACCAGTTCTGCCGGACTTTTAATTCCCTGGGTTGTTTTTGACTTGATGTAGGAAAAAAAACCCTTCCAGTTAATAACAAAAAGATGAAACAGGGAAAGCACGCCAAAAGCAAATCCAAAAATAAGATGCTGATTTTTCCAGTCTGTTCTTGTGAGACCCATCAACCGCCAGTCCGTCCAGTTTGCAACCCTGCCGGGAGGGGCAATATAGAGGAATACACCTGAAATCAGCAGGAAAAAAAACGCAATAAAAAGACCAAAACTGATAAACACCCGCCAACTGAATTTCTTTTTCATTTCATACCCGAAGATAACCTGTTACTGAACGTCAACCCTCACCTTTAACTATATTGAACGAACATTGTGTGCTCAATATTGGTTCATTCGTCCTTTGTTTCTTAAACCTCCACAAGCTCCTGTCGCCGGATTATACTGATCCCAAACCCATCCGGCTACAACTCTCAATTCCGGTTCTGAAAGTGGAGATGGCGGCATCAGCCCAAATCTTCTAATGGCTTGTGACTCAACGGCATTTTGCGTATTTGGTGATTTCAGAAATGCGACCATATGATTGACTCCCTCCTCTTTCGTTTTAAATTTTATACGATATCGAGAAGCAAGAGGAGCTATCGGAGGAGCTGATTTTGGTGGAGGGCTTACCGTATGACAAACACTGCAGTTCCTGTCAAAAATTGCCTGACCATCCAACGTTTTCGTTGCCGCATCAGCAGCCGGGTTTATAAATAATGCCATACCCATAACCAATACCAATCGTTTCATAACGTTATCATCATTAAATTTTAGCGATTTATCTCTCTTCAAGTTTATCTTCTTCCCCGTCCCTGACGGACTCCGTTACCAGAACCTCTCCCGAACCCACCATTTCCCGCACCATTCATTATCATCCAGCCACCACCCTGCCGGTTAAAACCTCCCCGGCCCAAGCTATTTCCACTCCCGTCACACATCCTCCCGTCGGGAATACCATCACCATCACTGTCCCGAATCAGATCATTTAAGCCATCACCATCTTCATCAAGAAATTGCAGCTTTTTTGGTGATTCATTTTTTTGCAGCCCTTGCTGCTTCATGTTGACTGTTGCCTGCTCTTCGGCAAATGCCTCTCGAACAAAACAGCCCAAAGAGAGGACAACAACAACAATAGTTACTGTTTTGGCAACAAACATAATCTTCTCTTGAAAAGTATTCCAGGCGGAGGAGCTTTCACAGGGAAGCTCCCTTACCTGAAATAATGGTTACAAACTCAATCAACGAACTGCTCTTCCTGCGCCATGAGGGCCTGTGCCATCAAGGATTGGTGTACCTGTTCCTGTCCCTGAAACGGCTCCACGACCACTGCCTGTACCATCCTGAGGACGGACATAATCAGCATCCAGACGGTTGATAACTCCATCGCCATCGGCATCAAGTGCCCTGTCGTTAACGCCATCACCATTAAGATCAACAAAATTGCTCATACCACCCCCACCGATCATACTCATTCCCTGATTCTGTGGACCCTTCGCAAAAACCTGACTGCTCTGTGAAAAGAAAAATACCATTCCGGCAACCGCAAGCATACCAATAATTTTTTTCATGAGAACTCCTGTTTAAATGGATAATGTTATCGTTCTGAAAGCGGAACACTCTTCCCTGTTCATTCCGCCATCACTATCCATAACATCAAATTGCGTGCCAGAAACGGGTCAATAGTCTTATCTATTGATAATCATAGATTTTAAAATTATGTACCCTGCGTTTTTTGCCTCAGTATTCTCCGAAGTATCGACTTGTTCGTCGTAAAATCGACCATATCGTCGTCACTGTAGGCAAAAAAACCGCTCGCCGAAAGATTATTTCATTCCATATTTTTTCAGCTTGTATCGCAGATGTCTTTCGCCTATTCCCAGCCGTTCGGATGCGCGTGTCTGCACATTACCAGCCTCTTTCAGTGCTGCAAGAATCAATGATTTCTCAAAAGCTTCCACCTTTTCGATGAACGTTCCCTCCATTTCGAGGGGTGATGCTTTTTCGGAAAAGGCTTCATGAACCCGTAACGGCAGGTCGTCACGGGTAATTATCTCCGCGCGACAAAGCACAATGGACTGCTGCACAATATTTTCAAGTTCACGAACATTGCCCGGGTAGGGATATTTCATAAGCGTATCCATTGCCTCCCTTGAAATACCGGTAATCCGTTTCTTGTTTTCGGAAGCAAAGCGCGAGATAAATGCATCGATAAGTGGAGGAATATCAGCCCTGCGTTCCCTGAGTGGAGGAATTCTGATAGCAACAACGTTCAGGCGATAGAAAAGATCTTCCCGGAATTTCCCTTCTCGCACCATCGCCTCCAAATCCCGGTTGGTTGCTGCAACAATGCGCGCATTTGTCTGAAGAGAATGAGAACTTCCGACACGTTCAAATGATTTTTCCTGTAAAACCCTGAGCAGTTTGACCTGCAAGGCCAGTGGTATTTCGCCAACTTCATCAATAAAGAGGGTTCCTCCTTCAGCCATTTCAAAACGCCCTTTGCGCTGACGATCAGCTCCCGTAAACGCACCCTTCTCATGGCCGAAAAGTTCACTTTCAAGCAAATTTTCAGGCAGCGCTGCACAGTTGACAGCAACAAAAGGTTTTTCATGGTGGGAACCTGCAAAATGAACCGCTTTGGCGATAAGCTCCTTGCCTGTTCCGGTCTCACCGGTAATAAGAACAGGTGCGTTGCTGGAAGCTACCCGCCCGGCAATATTGAGTACCTGGCTCATTGCTGTTGATTGTGAAACAATCCCCTCGAAACTGAAGCGCTCTGAAAGTTGCTGGCGAAGCTGACGGTTTTCACTGACAAGTAACTTCCGTTCCAGTGTGTTACGGATCATAAGCTGAAGCTGGCAAAGATCAATGGGTTTGGTAATATAGTCCACCGCTCCGAGCTTCATAGCCTCTGTTGCCGACTCAATACTGCCATATGCGGTCATGATAATCACTTCAATACCGGGATTCAGTTTTTTGAGTGCATCGAGAAGTTCCACACCGCTCATTGCGGGCATTTTGAAGTCAGTCAGCACAATATCGACAGCATGCTCCCTTGCTATGACCAATGCCTCAACCGGCCGTGATGAGGTAAGCACATGATAGCCTTGTTTGGATAAATAACCGGCAATGCTCTCCAGTTGTACCTTTTCATCTTCGACAACAAGAATGGTATGACTCATGCTCCAACCTGGTTTATGTTGTTATCATGACGAACTATTCCGCCAGAGGCAGTTTGATCCTGAAGCAGCTCCCCTGATGCTCTTCACTCTCAATTTCAATAATACCGCCATGTGACTGAATAATCTGATTTGCAATACTCAGCCCCATACCCGTCCCTTCATCCTTTGTCGTGAAATAGAGGTTGAAGATCCGGGCTCTCTCTTTTTCCGGAATTCCTCTGCCAGTATCGACAATCTCAATAAGCGCCTGGTTTTCACGGCAGAAAAGAGAAACCGTAATCTCTCCCCCTTCCTCTGTGGCTTCAACCGCATTTTGTACAAGATTGAGCAGCGCCTGCCGCATCTGTTCATGATCAATGTTTACCATTGCTCCACTATCGGTGTTCAGGGAGAATCTGATCCCTTTTGCATCAGCTTCCCCCTGAAGAAGATGACGATAGGAGAGCATAAACTCATCCAGATCACTCTTGATCATAATGAGTTTTGAGGGACGGGCAAATTTCAAAAATCGCTGGATAATGGCATTGACGCGATACACCTCGGAGACCACGGCACGAACAAGCTGGCGGTATTCCTCTTCATCCGCCGTCGGTGAAAACTCTATAGCAAGCCGCTGCGCAAGAATCCCTATGGCATTAAGAGGGTTTCGGATTTCATGGGCAACTCCGGATGCAAGCTCACCCATTGCACTGAGCTTTTCCTGACGATTGATGATTCGCTGCATCGATCGCTGTTCGCTCAGATCCCGAAAAACGCCAAGGGCTCCTTCAACAGAGCGGTCAACGCCTGTAATAAGCGTGAAATTACCAGCAAGAAAGAGGGTTTTGCCTCCAACGATACACTCAAGTTCCCTGTGGAGCGATACTCTTTTTTCAGCCATGATGATTGAGAAAAACTCCGCGCATTCTGGCAGTATTTGCGCCACCGGTGTGTTGAGGGCATTGAGGGAGGAGAGAGCAAAAAGCCTTTCCGAAGCCCCATTCACAAGAGTGATAGAACAATCTGCATTGACCGCTACAACAGCATCTGCCATACTCTCCAGTATGGTTGACGAAAAAGTCTGCGCACGCTGATAAGCTTGTGCCATACGAAGCTCACTCCTGCGGGTCATCACCAGATTCAGCATAACGAGAGCAGCGAAACAGAAGAGAAAGGCAAGCATGATAAAGCGGGTGCGCAGCTTTGTCAGGGCAATGGTAAAATGATCAGTTTTGAGACCAATGCGAAGTAACCCAACATTGATATCCTGATAAAAAAATGGTTTAACGACTTCAAAAACCTTGCGCCCGTCAAATATTGTAAATCGGGTTGTTGGCTTTTTCTGTAAAAGAGCCTTTGCCAGAACCGTATCCGAGAGAAGAGGCTCTGCTCCGGTAACATTTGGTGTAGCAGCCAGAATGGCCGTCGTATCCTGCCAGATGATATAATCAATACCCGTTGTATCAGCCCCAATGCGCTGAATAAGTCGTCCAACCCCAAGTTGACGACGAAGATTGATTAACCTTGACGCATCAATATTTCCGGTAATCGCACCACCCCGGCTCCGGGCAACAGCAACAACCAGCCGTGCCCCTCTTTTGGAAGAACTCTCTCTGATGCCGACAACAAGAGAGTCTGTCTGCCGTGAAAAAATCGGTTGTAACTCCAGTTTCGGATCACACTGCTGGGCCAGCGGATCATGATCGGGCGGAGTATTGAAAGCAATCCTCTTTCCGTTACGATCAAAAATATTGATGCGATAGATTCCTCCCGATCCGGCAATTTCAGTCAAATCTGCAGAGGTCAGAGCTGTTTTTTTATCAATACGATCAAGAAGCCTCAACTGGCTCATAAGGCTCCCGGTAAGCAGCGAGCTATTCTCATTGTAGCCTGTAATAGCATTTTCAGCACCTTCGTTCAATGCGTGAATAAGCAAGGTAGCCTCTTCACGCATGATATGCTCAATTTCCGATTTCCGATATTGATATTCAAAAAGGGTCGTACCAAAAAAAAGCGCCACCAGAAAGAGAAACAATCCGGCAAAATACTTCGACGGAATCACCAACGGCCATTTTCCTCGAAGCTCCTGTTTTTTCACGGTATCCTGCCAGTTGGTTAATCAGATCACAAGGGATAATGGTCGCCCATCCATGGCCAACTGCGAATGAGTTA
Organism: Pelodictyon phaeoclathratiforme BU-1; assembly: GCF_000020645.1. GTDB lineage: Bacteria > Bacteroidota > Chlorobiia > Chlorobiales > Chlorobiaceae > Chlorobium > Chlorobium phaeoclathratiforme. The sequence continues at coordinate 1,384,179 of NC_011060.1, read as the reverse complement.
CATCATCTTTGGAACGTAGTAAAAAATCGTCTGAAAAAGCGGATTTTGTTATCCCGACCCCCTGTTTGCGTTGCAGGGCACAAAAGAGGCTTAGGGTATATTTATCGTATCAGCTTGGAAAACATGAAAATATTGTGTTTTATTAGCAAGTGACCGGTCAGGATCGGATAGCGTAAACTGATAATTGCCATAAACAAGAGAACAACGCTCTTTTCTGTGCGTACCTGCTCATCCTCTTCCTTGACGGATTTTCTGCTTTGCGCCTTTTGCAGAAATAGTTGTGCCGCAAAATCCATGGATATCAGAACACTCTCTTCAACAATCAAAACAGCCGCCATATGTCAAAAAATGCCTTAGTAGAAAAAATTGCCGATCAGGCTCAACTGAGCAAAATTGACGCCGATCGCGCCCTCAAAGCCTTTGTCACTATTGTTTCAGACTCTTTGAAAAATGGTGTTGATGTTCCCCTTGCCGGATTCGGCACATTCACGATTGTCGACCGCGCTGAACGGGAAGGGCGCAATCCCATGACCGGCGAGGCAATTACCATTGCTGCAAAAAAGGTTGTCAAGTTTAAACCAGGAAAAGCTTTAAAAATGGATATCGGCGCATAATACCAGAATTTTTTGCTGCCCGGGTTCTCTGCAAGTCCATCATCTGGCAGTAATTGGTGGACTTATTTTTTGCCTCCTCCAGCACAACTGAAGAGAGTACTCCTGCTTGCATAAAAGATAATTCGTCCCAAAAAGAACTCCCCGATTAGCTATATTAAGCCCCCTGGAATCATTAACCTACACGCAGTACAGTGCTCATGGAACATGTACCTGGAAAAAAACCGGAATGGTTGAAAATAAGGTTATCCTCCGGAGCATCTTTTGCTTCAACAAAACGACTGCTTGACCGTCACAGTCTGCATACCGTCTGTCGTTCGGCAATGTGCCCCAACTTGCAGGAGTGCTGGTCACGCGGTACAGCAACCTTCCTCCTTCTCGGAACAGTCTGCACACGAAACTGCAGATTCTGTGCCGTTGGCAAGGCTTCAAACCCGCCGGCACCTGATCCCCGTGAACCTGAAAAAATTGCCCTTGCTGTTCACTCCATGCAACTGAAGCACACCGTCCTGACCAGTGTCACCCGTGACGATTTGCCTGACGGAGGTGCAGAATACTGGGTGGCAACGATTCGTGCCATCCGTACCCTGAACCCGTTTGTGACCATCGAATGCCTTATTCCTGATTTCGAAGGTAATGAACGCGCTATGGATCTCGTCATGGCGGAGCTTCCCGAAATTCTGAACCACAATATTGAAACCGTACCCTCCCTTTATACGAAGGTTCGCCCGCAGGCAAACTACGCAACATCACTTCGTCTGTTGCAACGGGCAAAAGAGATGCACGGTCTTACCACAAAATCAGGAATGATGGTGGGTATGGGTGAAACTGCAGAGGAGGTGGCGATCTCGCTTGGTGACCTCCTCCTTCATGGGTGCGACATGGTAACGATCGGCCAGTATTTACAGCCCTCAGCCCTGCATCTGCCGGTCGAACGCTACATCACGCCGGAAGAGTTTGAGCAGTACCGGAGCTTTGCCGAAGGAGCCGGCTTCCGGCACGTCCAATCCGGCCCTTTCGTCCGAAGCTCCTATCATGCGGAAGCATTGACCAAGAAAACAGAAACAGTTTGTTCACCCATTTAACCCTCACCTGAATCATGGAACTATCGGTACCAATGATGATTTATGCCTACTGGGCCTTTGCATTTCTTGTTGGCATCATCTTTTTCAAAAAAGATATTCTGACATTCAACCGAGAATTTGACACAAGAAGAGTCTCGCTGCTGGTTGCCTCTGTCATCGTGGTTGCAATCAATGCCTGGGTCTATTCCCACTCCACAACCGATGGGGGACGTGCACTCGATTGGCCTACCGTTCTGGTATTCAGTATCGGCAACGGCATTGCCGAAACCTTCATGTTTTATGCTGTTTTTCGTCTCGGTACCGCTCTTGCAGGCCGCTTTACGCAAAACCCCTGGGCACTTTTTATCACGGGCTTCCTGTTTTTCATAATCTACAGCGGCCTCATCCACGGTCTCTTCTGGATCAATATTCTGCCGGAACATGTCGTCCAGACAAGCATCTATAAACCTTTTTTCATGCCGGTACAGATGCTCATTGCCGGAAGCTGGGCCCTGAGTTTTTTCTGGTATCGCGATATCAGAAGTGTCATCTTTCTGCACGCACTGGTTGACTTGACCATGGTCTGTAACGTCAAGTTTTCACTGTTCAACTGAACACATTTGTCAATCCGGCATCCTGCAAAACCAGCATATCCTACCCCTCCCTGGCACCTCAATACATGAGAAGAGCAATTTTTGAGGTGCCAGAAAACCATAACTCAAAACTGAAAACACTCATGATACAATTTAACGGAACCATCCTCGTTGTCGGTGCTACCGGCAGAACGGGCGAGTGGATAGTCAAACGCCTGCAGAGTCATAACCTCGACTACCATCTCTTTGTCCGATCGGGTAAAAAAGCGCTTGAGCTTTTCGGTCCTGAAATCATCGACAAACTCACTATCGGTTCTCTTGAGCATCCTGAAGAGATCAAGGCTGCATTGCGTCATGCTGATGCCGTGATCTGCGCCATCGGCGGCAAGGTAACCGATCCAGAAGCCCCGCCTCCATCAGCCATCGACCGTGACGGAGTCATCAGGCTGGCGACACTTGCCAAAGAGCAGGGCATCAAGCGCTTTGTGCTCATAAGCTCTCTCGGAGTAACCAAACCTGATCACCCCCTGAACAAATATGGCCATGTACTCACCATGAAGCTGGAGAGCGAAAATGAGGTGCGCAAACTCTACTCAGAACCGGGATATGCATACACCATCCTCAGGCCAGGCGGACTGCTTGACGGCCCCGTACTGATGCATGACTTGCTCTTTGATACCGGCGACAATATCGTTACAGGAGTTATTGACCGAAGTGATGTCGCCGAAGTTGCTGTCATCTCTCTTTTTACCCCGGAAGCTCATAATCTCACGTTTGAACTTATCCGGTCTGATGCAGCTCCACACACTAACCTCTCCTCATTTTTCTCGCTTATACCATCCCCAAAAAACTGATAAAATAAATAAATATAAGTAAATACAAGATATTTTAAACGAATAATATCATCAATAAAACCACCGTTCCATAGCAATTATAGAGCAAACAATGACGGCAAATAAAATCTCCAGAAAAATCTTTTTTTCAGTAGCAATACCAGCACCTTTCATAAATAAAATTGACCATACAGTAAATATAAACAACAGTATATGAAAAGAATATCAGCCTGATAGCGCCTCTGCACACAACATCTGTACAGAAAATAACAGGAGCTCTGAAAAAAAATATATACCCATATAAAATCAATAATTCTTGATTTTAATAAACGAATACCAACAAACTATACCTCCATTTAATCACAAAAAACAGGCCCGGAAAAATACTAAAAAAATTTTATTCCAAATAACTTAAATTATTTCATTAAAAACAGTTGACTAATTTATACAAATGTATATTTTAGAATAATATGCCATAATTATTCACAATAAAAATCAAGCTAATACTACTTGAATTATTACACTATAATAAAAACAAGGGCGCCGTTCGATATCCGCCAAACTCTCTTTAGCGGACAATCATTTTTATGGAATATCAATAAAGATGAACCGGATTTCTATGCTGCAATAATCAAATCCAAGCCTTTGATTATCAAGCAGATAGCTGATAATGAGCTTGAAGTTTATGCTGAAGATAAGGTGATTAATGGCGTCCCGTTAGTGGATTTTATCTCCCATTACTTTACATTTGATATCGATACCGAACAGATTTTTCCTGATAATTTCTCTCACCTGTATCCAACACTCTGGCAGCTCCTGACCGACTATTTTCCGGTTAGAATCATGAGGCAGGATCCGTTTGAAACCATGATCTCGTTTATGTGTGCCCAGGGCATCGGCATGCCCCTGATCAGAAAACAGGTTTCCATGCTTCTGCAGAACTATGGCGAAAAGAGGACAATTTCATATTCCGGAAAGGAAATCACCCTGCACCACTTCCCCTCTCCCGAACGACTTGCAGCCGCCAATCCCATTGCACTCAGCACTTGCACAAACAATAATCATCCCAGAGCGCGCAACATCGTGAGGATCGCCAAAGGAGTTGCCGACGGAAAAATTGACCTTGACGCCCTCTCTGACCCACTGCTCCCCCTTTCGGAACTGCGCAGGACTCTATGCCAAAACGAAGGTGTCGGTTACAAAATAGCCGATTGCATTGCGCTCTTCGGGCTCGGCCGTTTCGACGCATTTCCGATTGATACCCATGTCAAACAATACCTCGGACAATGGTTCAACAGCACAACAGCCCTTCAATCCTTGACTCCGGCCCGTTATCTTGCCCTTGATGCCGAGGCCCGTACCATTTTAAAGCCTGATTTTGCAGGCTACGCTGGTCATCTTCTTTTTCACTGCTGGCGTAAGGAAATAAAAGGACTTCGAACGTTTTAACCGTAAAAATGCTTGATTTTACTGATCCAGCCAGCAAGCACCTCAAAAAAAAGGAACTGATACCATGAGTACAAAAAAGCACGTGTTGATAGCCGGGGCTTCCGGCTACCTTGGCAGATTCGCCATAAAGGAATTCAAAGAGAGGGGTTATTATATCCGCATTCTGGTAAGAAACCCGGATAAAATCAAAACTGCTGGCCCCCATGGCGAACCAGCAGTCTACGATATCGCCGATGAAATTGTCGTTGGTGATGTAACGAATCCTGACAGCATCAAGGGTATCTGCGAAGGGATCGATCTTGTTTTTTCCTCACTTGGCCTGACAGCTCCCGACCCGAAATTGACCAGCTTTGATGTCGATCACCTCGGCAACGGACGCATCCTTGAGCAGGCTATCCAGGAAAAGGTGTCGAGATTCATCTACGTTTCGGTCTTCAACCAGGACAAAATGGCTGATGTTCCTTCAATCAAGGCTCACGAACTCTTTGTTACCGATCTCAAAGCCTCCGGAATTCCCTGGACAGTCATACGCCCAAACGGTTACTTTTCAGACATGGGACGATTTTTCTCAATGGCTCAAAGCGGCCATATGTTCATGGTTGGTGAAGGTGAAAAAAAAATTAACCCGGTTCATGGAGCCGACCTTGCAAAGGTGTGTGCTGATGGAGCAGAAGGCATATGCCGGGAAATTGCCGTTGGCGGACCCGATATCTATACCTTTCGGGAAGTGATGGAGATGGCATTCCATGTTTGCGGAAAACCGGTATGGATAACTCCACTCCCTATGTGGCTTGCCGAAGGAGGACTTATGGTGACCGGGATTTTCAACCGGAACCTGGCCGACCTCCTCTCTTTTGCTGTTGAAGCACTCAAATTTGACCATGTGGCTCCTGCTTTCGGTACCCACCATCTCCAGGAGTTTTTTGCTGAACTTGCAACGAAAAATGAATAAGAACAGAACTCCTTCCTACAATGACGCTGGAGCCGGAAGGTCAGGTAGCTCCCTTCCCAGTTATTTTTCAAAGCATCCCGCTTTTTTCTCACTGTCTAATTCAATACCTTGAGCATCAATTGGACATAGCGGAGAAAACGGATCAGAAATACTCCGGCCTCTCCGCACAACAAACTATCTGAAACTTTAGAGAGCACAAAGGCCTGTACATGTTGAAAATTTTTGAAAAGATCTTCGGCTCCAAACACGAAAAGGATATCAAAAAAATCCGCCCTCTCGTCAGCAGCATCAACGAACTGCAGATGACCATGGCGTCGCTGAGTAACGATCAGTTGAGAGAGAGAGGGGTAACGCTGAAACAGAGGGTACGAAAAACTCTTGAGCCACTTGAGCAGGAGAAAACATCGCTCTCCCGGAAGCTCGATAACCCGGATATCAACCTTGAAGAGGCTGAAACAATCAACACACGCCTTGATACCCTTGCTGAAGAGTACGAACAGGCTACCGCAGCCATACTTGAAGAGCTTCTTCCTGAAACCTTCGCCCTTGTCAAAGAGAGCTGTGTGCGCCTTAAAGGACACACCTACCTGGTCATGGGAAGAGAGATGATCTGGGACATGGTACCCTACGATGTTCAGCTCATTGGAGGAATTGTGCTCCATTCGGGAAAAATCTCCGAAATGGCAACTGGTGAAGGAAAAACCCTTGTGTCAACACTCCCTGTTTTTCTTAATGCCCTGACAGGAAGAGGCGTACATGTCGTCACGGTCAATGATTACCTTGCACAGAGGGACAAGGAGTGGATGAGCCCGGTCTTTGCCTTTCATAACCTCTCGGTAGGCGTTATTCTCAACACGATGAGGCCCGAAGAGCGAAGGGAACAGTACGCTTGTGATATAACCTATGGTACAAACAATGAATTCGGCTTCGACTATCTGCGCGACAATATGGCCAGCACCCCTGAAGAGATGGTGCAGCGGAACTTCTACTACGCCATCGTTGATGAGGTTGATAGTGTACTGATTGATGAAGCCAGAACGCCACTGATCATTTCAGGCCCCGTCCCCAATGCCGACAACAGCAAATTCCAGGAGATCAAACCATGGATCGAGCAGTTGGTTCGTGCACAGCAGCAACTCGTCGCCAAATATCTCGGTGAAGCTGAAAAACTCATTAAAACCAAACCGGGCGATCCTGAAGCAGGTCTTGCACTCCTTCGCGTCAAACGTGGACAGCCAAAAAACACCCGCTACATTAAAATGCTCTCACAGCAGGGTATGGCAAAACTGGTACAGGGTACTGAAAACGAATACCTTAAAGACAATTCAAGCCGGATGCAGGAGGTCGATGACGAACTCTATTTCGCCGTTGATGAAAAAGCGAACACCATTGATCTGACCGACAAGGGTCGCGACTTCCTCAGCAAGCTCAGCCACCAGGACAGCGATATTTTTATGTTGCCCGATGTCGGCTCAGAAGTCGCCATCATTGAAAGTGACGCATTGATCCCGGTAGCCGATAAAATTCAGAAAAAAGATGAGGTATACCGCCTTTTTGCTGACCGTTCAGAACGGCTGCATAACATCAGTCAACTCCTGAAAGCCTACTCACTCTTCGAGCGCGACGATGAATATGTAGTCCAAAACGGACAGGTTATGATTGTCGACGAGTTTACCGGACGAATCCTTCCCGGTCGTCGATACAGCGATGGACTGCACCAGGCGATCGAGGCAAAAGAGAATGTCAAGATCGAGGGTGAAACGCAGACCATGGCAACCATCACCATCCAGAATTTTTTCCGACTCTACAAAAAGCTCGCCGGTATGACCGGCACAGCGGAAACCGAAGCTTCAGAGTTTTATGAAATCTACAAGCTCGATGTCGTCGTTATTCCGACCAATGCCTCCATTGTTCGCAAGGACATGGACGATTTGGTCTATAAAACCCGCCGCGAAAAATATAATGCCGTTGTTCTGAAGGTTGAAGAGCTGCAGAAAAAGGGGCAGCCAGTACTTGTCGGTACAACCAGTGTTGAGGTTTCGGAAACCCTTTCACGCATGCTTCGCGCAAGAAAAATCGTTCACAATGTACTCAACGCACGGCAAAATGATCGTGAAGCGGAAATTGTTGCCGAAGCGGGCCAGAAAAATGCAGTAACCATTGCTACCAACATGGCTGGACGTGGAACCGATATCAAACTCGGTAGTGGCGTCCGCGAATTGGGCGGACTCTTCATTCTTGGTTCCGAACGTCACGAGTCCCGTCGTATCGACCGCCAGCTCCGTGGACGTGCCGGACGACAGGGTGATCCGGGTGAGTCGGTTTTCTTTGTCTCTCTCGAAGATGAGCTGATGCGCCTGTTCGGCTCCGATCGGGTTATCTCCGTTATGGATCGTCTGGGTCATGAAGAGGGAGATGTCATTGAGCACTCCATGATCACCAAATCAATCGAGCGTGCACAGAAAAAGGTTGAAGAGCAAAACTTTTCGATCCGCAAACGTCTGCTTGAATATGATGATGTCCTTAACCAGCAGCGTGAGGTTATCTATTCACGCCGCCGCAACGGCCTTATCAAGGATCGCCTGACCAGTGATATCCTTGACCTGCTCAGGGATTACAGCGAGCTGGTCATTAAAAAGCACCACAAGATGCTTGATGTTGATGCTATTGAGGAACAGTTGATGCGCGAACTCTCCATTGAATTCAAGCCTGAACGCAATACCTTTGAGCGCGAAGGGATTGAGGCTACCGCCGAAAAGCTCTACCAGACCGCCCTTGCGTTCTATCGCAGAAAAGAGGCTGCAATGCCCGAAGAGATCATGCAGCAAATTGAAAAATATGCCGTTCTCAGTGTCATAGACCTCCGCTGGCGAGAGCACCTCCGCGAAATCGACTCCTTGCGTGAGGGAATCAATTTACGCGCTTATGGCCAGAAAGATCCCCTGCTCGAATACAAGCAGGAGGCATTCCGTCTTTTTATTGATCTCTTGCACGACATCGAGCTCGAAACCCTCTCTCTTGCCTTCAAGCTCTTTCCTGTTAACCCTGATGAGGCGCGTGAAATGGAAGAGCGCCAGCGAAAAGCGGCTGTCAGACAGGAAAAACTCATCGCACAGCATAAAGCGGCAGAAAGTGTTTACACCGCATCTTCTGATGAACCTGAAACAAACCAGGAAGAGAGTCCGCAGCAGCCCGCCATAGCCGAAAAAAAACCTGGCCGCAATGACCTCTGCCCTTGCGGAAGCGGAAAAAAATATAAAAACTGTCACGGACAGCAACCCTGAATTCCCGAAACGTTTACCGGTATCCCTGTGAAACATACTGAAGTTGAAGTCACCCTTGCCCTTGCCGCAGAACACGGCCTGAACCGTGAAGAGTACGATAAAATATGCGCCATTCTCGGAAGAGTCCCCTCTTTTACCGAGCTTGGCATTTTTTCCGTCATGTGGTCGGAGCACTGTAGTTACAAAAATTCCATAGCGGTGCTCAAAACCCTTCCCCGCGAAGGCGGAGCGCTGCTGACCGGTGCAGGAGAAGAGAACGCGGGTCTGGTCGATATCGGCGACAACCTTGCTGTAGCGTTTAAAATTGAATCACACAACCACCCCTCCGCAGTCGAGCCTTACCAGGGAGCGGCTACCGGCGTTGGCGGGATTCACCGCGATATTTTCACCATGGGTGCACGTCCGGTGGCATCGCTCAACTCCCTCAGATTCGGATCACCCAAAGACCCCCATGTCCGCTATCTGGTTGATGGTGTGGTTCGCGGTATCGGCGATTACGGCAACTCATTCGGCGTACCGACCGTAGGGGGTGAAATTTATTTTGAAGAGGGCTATACCGGTAATCCTCTGGTCAATGCCATGTCTGTCGGCATTGTTGAGCACCATAAAACCGTCAGTGCAACGGCCCTCGGTAAAGACAACCCCGTCCTGATTGTCGGTTCCTCAACCGGAAGAGACGGTATTCACGGCGCAACCTTCGCATCGGAAGATCTCAGCGAAGCATCGGAAGATAAACGCCCAAGCGTTCAGGTTGGCGACCCTTTTGCTGAAAAGCTTCTGCTTGAAGCGACCCTTGAAGCTATCGCAACCGGTTATGTTGTCGGTCTGCAGGATATGGGCGCTGCCGGAATAACCAGCTCAACCTCAGAAATGAGTGCAAGAGGAATCGAAAAAACCGGATCCGGTGGCATAGAGATCGATCTTGATCTTGTCCCTATTCGCGAAGCGGGGATGAGCGCTTATGAAATCATGCTCTCCGAGTCACAGGAACGAATGCTTATTGTTGCCGAAAAAGGATTTGAGGAGAAGATCATTGAGGTATACCGCAAATGGGATGTGCTTGCCGTCGTCATCGGACGTGTTACGAGCGACAATCTCTTGCGAGTCTCGCAGCACGGCTCAATTGTCGCCGAAATTCCGGCTGAATCGCTGGTACTTGGAGGCGGTGCACCCGTTTATATCCGCGAGGCCATCGAAAAAAAGCCCGAAACCCCGATAGCGCAACTTGAAGAGGACAAAAACCTTGATTTTCCGACAATCGCCCTTGAACTGCTTTCACGCCCCAATATCGCAAGCAAACAATGGGTCTATCGCCAGTATGACTCCATGGTGCAAACGAATACGGTAACTCCGGTAGGCCATACCGATGCCGCCGTTATCCGCATCAAGGGATCACGCAAAGGGCTTGCCATGAAAACAGACTGCAATGCCCGTTATGTCTATCTCAATCCTTTGGCAGGCGGTAAAATTGCGGTTGCTGAATGTGCCAGAAATATCGCCTGTTCGGGTGCAAAACCGCTGGCCATAACCAACTGCCTCAATTTCGGCAATCCTTACAAGCCAGAGGTCTATTTTCAGTTCAAAACAGCAGTTCAGGGAATGGGTGAAGCTTGCAGAGCCTTCAACACCCCGGTAACCGGCGGAAATGTCAGTTTCTATAACGAAACATTCATTGGTGGCCTGCGCACCGCAATCTACCCCACACCAACCATTGGCATGATCGGTCTGCTCGACGATATCGACAATCTCGTAGGATCAACCTTCACCAATCCCGGCGATGCCATCCTGCTTCTCGGAGAGCCTGAGCTCACGCTGGACGCTTCGGAATACCTCATCATGCAATACGGCACACCCGGCCAGGATGCTCCATCCATCGATCTGGTACATGAAAAAAACCTCCAGGATCTGCTTGTAGCACTGGCATCAAAAAAGCTTCTCCATTCCGCTCACGACATTTCCGATGGAGGTCTCTTTGTTGCACTTGCTGAAAAAGCGATCATGAACACCGAAGTACCAATGGGATTCAGCGTCGATCTGGAAATGACAAACAGCACGCCTTTCGAAATCCAGCAGCAGCTCTTTTCAGAAGCACAAGGACGGGTCGTGCTGAGCATCTCTCCCGACAAGGCAAAAGAGGTGATTGAAGAGGCTCTGGCGCACCATGTACCGATCAGGGTCATTGGAAAAGTTTTGGAGCGTGATGCCAACATCGCTGTAAACGGAGTGCAACTCCTGCATTTCACAACTGTGGAACTTTCGGACGCATACTATCACGCACTTGAGAACTCACTCCACCTTGACGAACTCTAACCCCTCCCACTCGGGAAAAACAAGGAACTGTCATGCAGCCTGTTGTAACTGTACAGGAAATGCAAAAGGCCGACAAGGCTGCCATTGAACTGCTCCATATCGGCGAAACCCGCCTTATGGAGCTTGCCGGTCGTGAATGCCTTCGCGTGATCAAAGAGAGCCTCAAAAGAGACTCTTTTTCAGGATGCTCTTTTCTTCTGGTCTGCGGCAAAGGCAACAATGGAGGTGACGGCTTTGTGCTGGCCCGCCATCTCCTCAATCTGGAAGCCTCGGTCGATCTTCTTTTCCTCTACCCCGAATCGCTGCTGCAAGGGGTCAATCGTCAAGGGCTCACCACACTGCAAGCCTACGGTGAACATGATGCCCCCTTGCGCATTTTCGAAAGCCATGACGAGGCGCTGCCCTTCGTTGCCGAAACGCATTACAATATCATCATCGATGCCATTACAGGCACCGGCCTGCGACTGAACAAACCGGGAATGGCGCTTGCGTCTCCCCTCTCTGAAGGCATTGAGCTGATCAACACCATCCGCGACCAAACAGGAGCCCTTACCCTTGCCATTGATGTTCCATCAGGACTCGATGCAACCACAGGCCTCTCTGCCACACCGGTAGTCATGGCGGATATCACCGTCACAATGGCATACCCGAAAAGAGGATTCTATCTGAACGAAGGGCCGGAGTGCTGCGGAGAGCTGCAGATAGCGGAAATCTCCATCCCCCGCTTTCTCGTTGAGCCCTCCTCCTACCTTCTTGTCGACCAGGAGTTTGCGGCTAAACAGTTTATCCTGAGAGAAGCGTCGAGCGCAAAGCATACGAACGGCAAGGTACTGATCATTGCCGGATCACAAACCGCACAAAGCTCGATGCTTGGGGCGGCCATCCTCTCCGCGAAAGCCGCACTGAAAAGCGGTGCAGGGTATGTTTGTCTCTCCCTCCCGATCTCTTTGGCCGGTGCAATGCACACCGCCATACCGGAAGCAGTTATTATTGGAAGAGATATTGCCACCATTACCGAAAAAGCACACTGGGCCGATACAATCCTGATCGGATGCGGCCTCGGACGCGATCAGGAAGCCATTGAGCTGGTCAGAGAACTGCTCGCGTCTTCCATCGTCACCTCAAAAAAAGTGATCCTTGACGCTGATGCCCTCTACGCCCTCCCGGTTATCGGAATAGCAGAGGCGTTGGGCAAATGCCGCGAGGTGCTGCTCACACCGCATTACGGAGAGTTCAGCCGCCTCTCGACATTACCAATTGAAGAAATAGCATCCGACCCGATTGAATGCGCCAGAAACTTTGCCACTCTCCACGGAGTGAGCGTTCTTCTGAAAGGAAATCCCACAATTATTGCAGAAGCTGAAGGGCCCGTTCTTCTCAACACCAGCGGTACCGAAGCGCTTGCAACTGCCGGTTCAGGCGATGTCCTCTCCGGCATGATTGCCGCGCTTTCAGCCAAAGGAGCATCCCTTTCAGATGCAGCAGCATCAGCCGCATGGTTTCACGGCAGGGCCGGAGACCTCGCCAGCGACGTCGCAAGCCTGGTCTCCTCCGGCATGGTTGTTGACACCATCCAGCAGGCAATACAGGAAATTTTCGAGGTATCACATTTGTCGTAAGGGCACGGCATGCCGTGCCCTTACCGATATGTACCCCTGCGGCGTGCACCCTGAAACGGCGTAACACATACCCCACAACAATTATTCCCGCAAAAATTTGCGGATATTACGGGCGGCCTGGCGGATGCGCTCTTCGTTCTCGATCATGGCAATACGCACATAGTCGTCACCATAGGCGCCAAAGCCTATGCCGGGGCTTACGGCAACCTTGGCTTCGCTCAGCAGCTTTTTGCTGAACTCAAGGCTTCCCATGGAGCGGAATGGTTCTGGAATCCGGGCCCAGACAAACATGCTTGCCCTGGGGGATACAACCGGCCATCCGGCATTGATAAAACTTTTAACCATGACATCGCGCCGTTTGCGATAGACCTCGCAGATTTCCTCAACGCAGCTCTGATCCTCGGTAAGGGCGATAGTGGAGGCAACCTGAATAGGCGTAAAGGTGCCATAATCGAGCCAGCTCTTGATTTTTTCAAGTGCGCCGATCAATTTGGCGTTGCCGACCATAAAGCCCACACGCCACCCTGCCATGTTGTAGGTTTTTGAGAGGGTGTAGCTTTCGACCGCAACATCCTTTGCGCCGGGAACCTGCAGGATGGATGGAGTCACATAGCCGTCATAGGTAAGCTCGGCATAGGCAATATCACTGATGATGTAAAAACGCTCCTGACGGGCAATATCAACCAGCTTCTCATAAAAGGGAAGCTCCACGGTTGCCGTGGTAGGATTGTTAGGGAAATTGACAACGAGGTACTTGGGTTTTGGTGAAGATTCCCGTAATGCTTTTTCAATATTGTGGAAAAAGCCCTCTTCATCAAGGGTAAAGTCGTCGTTCAGTTCAAGTTTCAGGCGGTGAACATTGCCACCGGCAAGAATGAATGCCTGTGAGTGGATGGGATAACAAGGATCAGGAACCATTGCAAGATCGCCGGGGTTGGTGATGGCCTGCACAAGGTGGACATAGCCCTCTTTTGAACCCATCGTTGCAACAACCTCTCGATCCAGATCCAGATCGACATTATATTTGCGCTGGTACCAGGTTCCAACTGCACCACGAAGCTTGTAGATCCCCTTTGAAACAGAATAACCGTGCGTTCTGGGTTTATTGATGCTTTCAATCAGTTTATCGACAATATGCTGGGGGGTCGGGCCATCAGGATTACCCATTGAGAAATCAATAACATCCTCTCCTGCGCGGCGTTCAGCCATTTTCAGCTCATTGACTGCAGCAAAAACATACTTGGGAAGACGCTTGATCTTGTCAAACTCTATTTCATCAAACATGGTCTTGTAATGAAAAAATGATTCATGATACAAAAATGAAAAGCCATCGCATCATAAGCAAAAAGAGTATCATATCCATAGCCTTCCTGATCTTTTCCCGCTCCCTGCTGCACGAAATTGGTGAATTACAGACCGCACATTGAATGCTTTAATGCTGGGTGATGTTCCTTGTAATCGGCTCTCTCCTGAGCTCTTTTGCAGGTATTATACTGTTTGTCGTGCCGAAAATAATTTGGCTCGTTGAATTATTTGACATTAATGTAATTTTCCTTAACATACCCCGTTGTTTCAGTTCACTTCCCGCTCCACGTAAAGCAACCTATACCTCGTGTCAAAAATCAAGATGACAGTAATGGACAGCCTTAAGCACCAGCTTGAAGAGTCCACAGGAAATGATTATAACTGCTGCTATCAGTGCGGAAAATGTACTGCTGGCTGTCCTGCCGGAGCCTTCATGGACAATCCTCCGGCAAGAATCATGCGTCTGGTTCAGGCGAACTATATAGAAGATGCCATGAAAAGCGATGCGCTCTGGTTCTGTGTCGGCTGTATGACCTGTACGGCCCGCTGTCCGCAGAACATGGATATTGCGGCAACCATGGACTCACTCAGGGCTCTTGCACTTGAGAAGGATATTGTTTCAGAAAACCGGGCAAAAAAGCTGGTCAACGCCTTTCACACCTCCTTCCTCAATAACGTACGCAAACACGGACGTCTGGAGGAACTCTCACTCGTCAACAGTTACAAGCTCCGCACCAGAAGCTTTCTTCAGGATGCCCAGTCAGGCGTCAAGATGATCATGAACGGGAAGATAAAACCTTTACACACCCTGACAGGAAAAGGGTCGGTAAAGGGAAAAGAGCAGATCGCCAGAATTTTTGAAGCTTCAGTAAAAGAGTCGCATCTGAGGGTTCCGAAACGACGTCCGATAAAAAAAGAGTTCATCCCGAGAGCGCCATTTTCCATCAAGCCTGGCATGACCATCGGATATTATCCTGGATGCTCGCTTAGCGGCACAGCTCGGGAATTTGATATTTCGGTCAGAAAAATGTGTTCCCTGCTTGATCTTAAACTACAGGAAATTGAGGACTGGAACTGCTGCGGCGCAACATCGGCACACGCCACCAACCACAAGCTTGCTGTTCTTCTGCCCGCCAGAAACCAGGCTCTGGCCGACGCACAAGGACTGGAACTGGTCCTGGCGCCCTGTGCCGCCTGTCAGAACCGTCAGGTTACCACCCGGAAAACTCTTATGGATTCTCCTGAGCTACGGGAGGATGTTCAGACAATTACCGGCATAGAGCTCACCTGCAAAGCTGAATTTATCGGTGTTACCCAGCTTCTTGAAGCCATGGATCCGGAAGAGATCAAAAAAAGGGTCAAAAAGCCTCTTACCGGTCTTAATCTTGCCTGCTATTATGGCTGCCTGCTGATTCGTCCAATGGAGGATATGGGTTTTGATGATCCGGAAAACCCGCTCAAGATGGAGGCAATCATGACCGCACTTGGAGCAACACCCGTCAACTGGGCATTCAAAATTGAGTGCTGTGGAGCGGGCCTCACACTTGCACAGCAACCGCTTATCGAAGAACTCACGCACACCATTGCAAAAAATGCTGCAGACAATGGCGCAGAAGCCTTTGTCGTCGCCTGTCCCCTCTGCCAGGCTAACCTTGATATGCGCCAGGGAAGCATGAGAAAACGATTCGGAGATGTCAAGGAGATGCCGGTTTACTATATTTCAGAGCTTGTCGCCATCGCCTGCGGCGCCGACCCTTCGGAAGTTGCTGTAGGAGAGCATTTTGTTCCTGCACTCGACCTTGTATCGAAACGTTAGGCTACGATCAGGACGTTGAACAAATATCAAGGGGGAGACGGTTTCGGTAGAATTCCATACACACCGTTCAGCCTGGCGGCTTCATACTAAAAGATTGAATTAATGGCAAAAATTGGAGTATTCATTTGTCACTGCGGCGAAAATGTCGCAGCCAAGGTTGATTGTACCAGGCTGGCTGCCGCCATGGGGGAACACCCTGGTGTTGCGGTCTCTGTCGAATACAAATATTTCTGCTCGGATCCTGGCCAGGAAAGCGTCAAAAAAGCGATTCGCGATAATAACCTTACCGGGATAGTCATTGCTGCCTGTTCACCGAGAATGCATGAAGCCACCTTCCGCAAGGCATGTGCTGAAGCGGGTCTGAACCCCTATCTCTGTGAAATCGCCAACATTCGGGAACAATGTTCATGGGTGCATACCGACGTGAATATGGCAACTGAAAAAGCCATGGACATCACCCGTTCAATGGTCGAAAAGGTAAAGCGCAACAACAAACTCCAGCCTATTGAGGTACCGGTAACCCGCAGGGCTCTGGTCATCGGAGGAGGTATCGCGGGACTCCAGGCTGCGCTTGATATTGCCAATGCCGGCCAGGAAGTTGTGCTTGTCGAGCGTGAACCCTCACTTGGCGGTCACATGGCCCAGTTGTCGGAAACCTTCCCGACACTCGACTGCTCGCAGTGCATTATGACCCCCCGGATGGTTGAGACCGCCCAACATCCAAATATTCGACTTCTTACCTATGCGGAAGTCGAGAGTGTTGATGGCTACATCGGCAATTTCAAGGTCAGGATCCGCATGAAATCGCGCTATGTTGACATACACAAATGTACAGGCTGTGGTGAGTGCATGACCAAATGCCCGGTCAAAAAAATCTCAAGTGAATTTGACTGCGCTCTTGGCAAACGTACAGCAATTTATACCCCCTTCGCCCAATCCGTTCCGAACATACCGGTTATTGACAAGGCAAGTTGCATCTTCTTTAAAAACGGTAAATGCAAGGTATGCCAGAAAACCTGTCAAATCAATGCGATTGATTTTGAGATGCAGGATGAATTCATAGATCTCGAAATAGGAGCTATTGTTGTCGCAACAGGGTTCCAGATCCAGAACACGGCTGTATACGGCGAGTATGGCTACGGAAAATTTCCGGACGTCATCACCGGCCTGCAATTTGAACGCCTCGCTTCAGCAAGCGGCCCTACTGCCGGAAAAATTCTTCGTCCTTCTGACGGATCGGAGCCGCAAAATGTTGTTTTTATCCAATGTGCAGGGTCACGCGATCCATCAAAAGGGGTACGCTATTGCTCCAAGATCTGCTGCATGTACACCGCAAAACATGCCATGCTCTACGCCCATAAGGCGCATGAGGGAAAAACCCATATTTTTTATATGGATATCCGTGCGGCAGGAAAAGGCTATGATGAATTTACCCGGCGTGCTATTGAAGATGATGAAGCATCCTATATCCGGGGCAGAGTGAGCAAAGTATGGCAGGAAAACGGCAAACTGATGGTACGGGGTGTCGATACCCTTCTCGGCAAGCCCGTTACCGTCGTTGCTGATATGGTTGTTCTTGCCACCGCTATGGTACCACAGTCCGATGCCAAAGAGTTTGCAAAAATCATCGGTATCGCTTATGACGAATACGGTTTTTACAACGAAGCCCATCTCAAGCTCCGCCCTGTTGAATCATCCACGGCTGGCGTATTCCTTGCCGGAGCATGCCAGTCGCCAAAAGATATTCCCGACTCGGTTGCCCAGGCATCGGCAACGGCAAGCAAGGTACTCGCCCTCTTCAGCAAGGAGACGCTTGAGCGCGAACCGGTTATTGCCATGAACAACGAGGCAACCTGCGCCGGATGCTGGGGCTGCGTTCTCGCCTGTCCCTACAATGCCATCGAGAAAAAAGATATTCGCGACCGTTCCGGTCGACTTATTAAACAGGTCGCATATATCAATCCCGGCCTCTGTCAAGGCTGTGGCACCTGTGTAACCTTTTGCCGCTCGAACAGTATCGATCTGGCAGGATTTACTGAAAAACAGATCTTTGCTGAAGTGATGGGCCTCTGAAAAGCCCGTTTTTTACCGTGAACGAAAAGAACCCTGCTACAGGAGTAAGCTGATGAGTGAACCATTTGAACCGAAGATTGTTGCTTTTGTCTGTACCTACTGCACCTATGCCGGAGCTGATCTGGCGGGAACCAGTCGGCTGAAATACGCACCCAATGTCCGCATTGTCCGTCTTCCCTGTACAGGAAGAATCAGCCCTATGTTTATTCTGAAAGCACTGCAGAAGGGGGCGGACGGTGTACTTGTCAGCGGCTGCCATCCGGGTGACTGCCATTTTACTCACGGCAACTACCACGCACGTCGCCGCTGGATTGTT
This sequence comes from Pelodictyon phaeoclathratiforme BU-1, assembly GCF_000020645.1. Lineage (GTDB taxonomy): Bacteria > Bacteroidota > Chlorobiia > Chlorobiales > Chlorobiaceae > Chlorobium > Chlorobium phaeoclathratiforme. The sequence goes on along the minus strand of NC_011060.1, from coordinate 1,365,954 downwards.
TTTCGCGCCCTCCTTGACTTCGCAGGCATATCGCCGGAACGGGTAAAATATTCATGGATAAGCGCTGCTGAAGGGGGAAAGTTTGCCGATCTCATCAACAGCGTCACGGAAGATATTCGTACTCTTGGCCCTTTTGATCAATATCACCAATTGATCAAAGAGAGTGAATCACCGGCGACACTTTAAAATCAACAGGTAATGATTACACAGGAAAAATACAGAACCGCAGTCAAAGAGCTTCTTGCCAGCGGAACGGTAAAAATGGTTATTGGCTACAAACCAGGCTCAACCTCCGACCGGCGCCGACCACTCTTTATCCGCACCTCTGAAGAGGCTGATCAGCTTGTGCTCGACAGTCTCTGCGTCACAAATCTCTCGGGATATCTTGTTGCCGAAGGGCTGCTGAGCGATGAAAAAAAGGTCGGCATTTTTCTGCGACCCGAAGGAATTCGCTCCATCAATATCCTCGCCGCAGAATCACAACTCAATGCCGACCAGGTCGTTATCCTCGGATTCGACTCCATCGACAGAGCGGTCAGCCCGTTACAGGGCCGCCATGCCAGCGACTTCTCCGATCTGATAGGCGACAGCAAGGAACACCCCAGGCAAATACCTGAAGAGCCTCTTCTTGAGCGTATCGGGAAAATGGATACACGGGAACGATTCGACTTCTGGCAGGAGGAGTTTTCACGCTGCATCAAATGCTATGCCTGCCGCCAGGCTTGTCCCATGTGCTACTGCCGCCGATGCATTGTTGACAACAATCAGCCTCAGTGGATCAATACCTCATCGCATACCCTCGGCAATTTCGAATGGAATATTGTCCGGGCATTTCACCTTGCCGGACGATGCGTTCAATGCGGCAACTGCGACCGCGCCTGCCCCGTCAACATCCCGCTCCGCCTCATCAACCAAAGAATGGCCAAAGAGGTGATGGAGGAATTCGATCATTTTGCAGGGTTAAGCCAGACCCAGGAGCCGGTACTTGCAAGTTTCAAAAAGGACGACACCGAGACATTCATTCTCTAAGTAACCAACACGTATGACAAGAATCCTTTTCAGCGATAAACTTGACCATTGTGTCACAAAATGGCGCTCGGCGGGTCTTGAGGTCATTGGCCCTGTGCGGGGAGAGTCTCTTTCAACATATGCCGCAGTTGAAAACGGCGCAGAGCTCGATTTCGGCATGGTGCTGCCCGACCGCTCACTCAAGGAACTTTTTTTTCCGCAGACGGAACCAATGGTGCGTTACACCATCAAAAAAAATGAGATCGACACGGTTGACTTCACTCCCCCGCAGGGAAAAAGAATCATCTTCGGTGCAAGGGCCTGCGACGCTTCCGGTCTGGCTATTGACGATCCCCTGTTTGGATGGGACTACAAGGATGAATACTGGTTTCAGCGACGCAATGAATCGGTTATCGTCACCATTGCATGCACAACCGCTGACGACTTCTGCATGTGCACCTCGCTCAAACTGGCGCCAGACAGCACAAAAGGCTCCGACATCCTTCTGCGTCCTCTTGAAAGGAACAGGGGATGGCTGGTTGAGGAGCTGACCGATCGAGGTCGTGAAGCATTCGCAATAATATCCGACTATCTCCAGGAGGGCTCAGAACCAGCGCTTCCGACCGTCGTCGTGCCCGAAAAATTTAATCTCGACGCCTGCGTTACCTGGCTGCAAAACCCTGAAAACTTCGACAGCAAATTCTGGAAAGAGATCTCGATGCGCTGTATTGGCTGCGCCTCCTGTACCTATCTCTGTCCCACCTGCCACTGCTTCGACATTCAGGACGAGGGGGATACCTACAGCGGTATCAGAAGAAAAAACTGGGATAGTTGCTCCTTCTCCCTCTTTACCATGCACACCTCTGGCCATAACCCTCGCTCAACGCAGTCGGCACGCTGGCGCCAGCGCATCATGCACAAATTCAACTATTTTCCCGGCAAATTCAACGTCAACAGTTGCAGCGGATGTGGCCGCTGTTCACGCCAGTGCCCGGTTGACATGGGAATTACAGAGACTTTACAAGAGATTTCAAAATTACAGCCGTGACAGAAACCATCCAAAGCACACCAGCGAACATCTACAAACCGGCTATCATGAAAATCGTCGCCCGCCACGACGAAGCTCCCGGAGTGAAAACCCTGAGGCTTGAATTTCAGAACCCGGACGACCTTGAGCAGTTCAAAAAAACGTTCCGTACCGGCATGTTCGGACTCTACGGTATTTACGGCGAGGGAGAAAGCACCTTCTGCGTCGCAAGCCCTGAAACCCGCAACGACTATATTGAATGTACCTTCCGCCAGTCCGGCAGGGTAACATCTGTTTTGGCAAATGCTGATATCGGTGACCTCATAACCTTCCGGGGACCCTACGGAAACCGCTTTCCCATTGAGGAGTTCTATGGCAAAAACCTCCTCTTCATTTCGGGAGGTATAGCCCTGCCACCGACGCGAAGTGTCATCTGGTCATGCCTCGACCAACGTGAAAAATTCGGGCATGTCACCATTGTCTATGGAGCCCGTACCGTCGCCGATCTGGTCTACAAACATGAACTGGAAGAGTGGGAAAATCGCGCTGATGTCGATCTTGTCCTTACCGTCGATCCAGGTGGAGAATCACCCGACTGGAAGCACCGGGTCGGCTTCGTGCCTACCGTGCTTGAGGAGGCTGCCCCCTCTCCCGAAAACTGTATAGCCGTCATTTGCGGGCCCCCAATCATGATCAAGTTCACCCTGATCTCGCTCAAAAAGCTTGGCTTTGATGAAGCAAACGTCTATACAACACTTGAAAATCGCATGAAATGCGGAGTTGGCAAATGCGGACGATGCAATGTAGGCTCGGTCTATGTCTGCAAGGAGGGACCGGTCTTTACGGCAGCGGAAGTTTCCCGAATGCCAGCAGCCGATTTGTAACTCCTCTGTTCAGGGAATTCAAACAAGACGAATCCTGAAAAAATGAGCCGGCTGGTGAAAATCAGCCGGTAATGAGGGATGCTGCCACCAGGGAAATAGGGCATACTCCCCTTTTCCTGAAGATGCACAACATTGCAGCAGAAGAAGCTCCCCTGTAACAAAAGGCTCAATCAATTCCCACGACAACTCCATCCCAAACTGCCCCTCACCCTGCACCATGCGCACCTGTTTTTCCCATGGCTCCGGTGAAAGCACTTCACAGCCTCTCTCCCTTTTTCTTGGCGCCTCGAAACGAAGCGCAACCCAGTGGGCGTCAGGAGTCATTTCAAACTCAAGATAGCCTCCAGCAGGATCCCCGGAAGCGATAAAAAGTTCGGAAACACTGTAGTGCCACAGTCCGTCGGTAAAACTTCCAGCCGGAATGACAGATGGCGGTTTTACTACAAAAAGAGCTTCATACTTGCCAAGAGTTGTCCAGCGAAGAAAAGGCGCTGCAGGATCGGCGGCGGCATCCTGAAGCGAAAGCAGTTGCTCAACAGAGACAAACACTGAGGCCGGAAACTCCCTGTCGAGACCGGAATAACCAACAAGAGGCCCATGCATAAGCGTGCGGGGAAAAAGTGGATCCGGAAGGGAAACCAACTCCTCTTCCTGCGGATTCCATAAAAGACCAGCCCACCCCTTTGAAGAATCACGACGATCAGGCACAAACCGGACACCACACGATCCAAGCAGATCCGCATCAAACAACCCGATGCACTCAACCTCAAGATCGAGTTTGGCCCCAACCTGCTCCAAGGCCGCATCTTTCATGCGTCCGGCAAGCCTCAGGACGTCACCGGCAGTTGCCCCTCCCCTGTTATAGATAAAATTGGCATGGTGCTTGCTCACCATCGCGCCACCCTCCGACTGACCCTTGAAACCAAGCTCATCGAAGATAGTACCGCTTGAACGACCAAGAGCATAATTGTTTTTAAAGGTCGAACCGCAACTTGGAAAATCGAAATGGTGCTTTGCAGAACGCTCCTCCTCATATCCCTGCATCAAGCGGCTGATCTCCTCCACTGGTCTGATTTGAGGAAAACGCAAGAGGACGGCAACCACAATTTCCGGCTTCTCCATCAAAGAGGTCTGCTTGTATCCATAAAAGACCTCATCAGGCAACTGCCAGCGCAGACAACCCTCAAGAGAGATCGTCTGGATAGCGGCCGTAATTGCAGAGACCTCTCCCCCGAAACAGCGGGCATTCATCCTCACTGTAGCCCCAATCTGGCCGGGAAGCCGATACAGCCACTCTCCCCCATCCCTGCCAGACAGTAACAGCTCTTCAGCAATCCGGCTGTTCTCCACACCGGCCTCGCAGAACAACTCATCATCCGAAAGCCAGAAAAGTCGCTGCATCCCGCCCAGAGAGATCACCATACCGGGGAACTCATTATCAGAAAAAAGGATGTTGCTCCCACTCCCCATAAGGGCAAGAGAAAGTTGTTGATCAAGGCACCAGTGCAGCAGATCTGCAAGTTCCGCCGGACTGCCAGGCTGGGCAAAAAAACGGGCCTTACCCCCAATTCCGTAATAACCCCTCTTCCCAAGAGAGACATTTTCAAGAACAGAAGGCATTGTTGATGAGCGATAAAAGGTCATGCACCATAAAGATTTTTGTTTTTCCCCTGCGGATAAAAGATACGCAAGTGAACCGAAATGTTTTCTCTGAAGAGCTATTATCTCTGCCTGTTTGCATTTTATGTATTACATCTGTACTTTGTATTACAGGGTTATATAAGACAAGAAGAGTAGCTCGGTGAATATTTTTTTTTACGTCCGCAGCCAGCAGGTGTCCGATGAGATCCGTTTATAGAATACTTTTTCTCTTTGTTGCTCTCGCCTGTGCGGGGATTCAGGGCAGAGAGACTCTTCGGGCAGCAGTCAACAGGGATGTTGATGAACTTTACCGGGTCAAGCGTATCAAAATCATCGCAGAGAAAGATCTGGAGAATGCAGAGAAAAACAGCGAAGTGAATTCTGCCGATCTGGCACTGAACCTGAACAATATTGCCGGCTTGTACTATGCTCAAGGGCTCTATGCCGAAGCTGAACCACTTTTCAGGCGTGCGCTCGCCATCCGTGAAAAAATCCTCGACAGCAACCATCCTGATCTGGCAACCAGCCTGAACAATATCGCTGAGTTGTATAAGGTTCAGGGACGATACACCGAGGCCGAACCGCTCTTCAAGCGGGCGCTGGCCATCAGGGGAAAAATCTTTGGAGACAATCACCTTGATGTTGCCGTAAGCCTGAACAACCTGGCTGAGTATTATGGTACTCTCGACAAATATAGCGTGGCAACATCGCTCTCTCTCCGCTCACTTGCCATCCGTGAGAGACTCCTTGGCAAAGATCATCCTGATGTAGCCATGAGTCTGAACAACCTCGGAAGATTATACTTTGCCCAGGGTCGGTATGCAGAATCGGAGCAGCTCTTTAAACGTGCACTCCAGATTGATGAACGTCTGCTCGGCCAGAATCACCCTGATGTCGTCAGGCCTCTGAACAACCTGGGTGAACTCTATCAAATTCAGGGGAAATTCAGTGAAGCCGAGCCGCTGTATCTCCGGGCACTGGCCATCCGAGAAAAAAACCTTGACCCGTTTGATCCTCATCTGGCAACAAGTATCAACAATCTGGCAGGACTCTACTTTGTCGAGGGGCGCTATGCAGAAGCCGAATCGCTCTACCTGCAGGCACTCGCCATTCGGGAGAAGGCTCTTTATCCGGATGACCCCGATATTGCAACAAGTCTTAATAACCTTGGAGAGCTGTATAAAATGCAGGGGCGGTACAAAGAGGCTGAGCCACTCTTCAAACGTTCGTTGGCGATCCGGGAGAAGGTTTTTGGCCCTTTTCATTCCAAGGTATCCATCAGCCTGAACAGTCTTGCCGGGCTGTACTCGGCAGAGGGGAGATATGCAGAAATTGAAGCGCTCTCCAAACGGGCGCTCGCCATCCGGGAGAAGGTTTTTGGATCCGATCAGCCCGATATCGCTACATGCCTGAACAATCTGGCTGGATTTTACGCACTCCAGGCCAGATATCAGGAGGCCGAACCGCTCTACCTGCGGGCGCTCACTATCCATGAGAAAACATTCGGCAAGGAGCACCCCCGTGTAGCCCAGATTCTGAACAACCTGGCTGAGCTCTACAAAACCCAGGGGAGATACCAGGAAGCAGAGCCCCTCTACCTGCGTGCACTTGAAATCAGGGAGAAGAGCTTTGGCCTTGAGCACCCCGATGTTGCCAGGAGCCTGAACAACCTGGCCACACTGTACAGGGTTCAGGAAAAATACGCCACAGCACTGCCACTGATGAAACGGGCGCTGGCCATGCAGGAAAAAATCCTCGGCCCCGACCATCCTGATGTAGCAGTGAAGCTGAATAACCTGGCCTCCCTTTATTATGCCCAGGCTCAATATACACTGGCCGAACCGCTCTTTATACGAGCACAGCTCATCTTTGAAAAAGCCCTTGGTTCTGATTCTCCCGATCTTGCCTTCAGCATCAACAACATTGCTGCGCTCTATTATGCCCAGGGTCGGTACAAAGAGGTTGAACCGCTTTACAAGCGTACGCTTGCGATTTTTGAACACGCCTTTGTCTCCGATTCACCTGATGTTGCCCTGAGTCTTGATAATCTGGCGCAACTGTTTCTTACCGAGAAAAAGTACAGCGAAGCTGAGCCACTTTTCAGGCGAGCGCTCGCCATCCGGGAAAAACTGTTTGGCTCCCTTCACCCTGATGTGGCATTAAGCCTTAATAACCTGGCCTTACTCTACAATGATCAGGGTAAATACCATGAAGCAACACCTCTTCTGAACCGTTCGCTTGCAATCTGGGAGAAAACGTTTGGCCCCTATCACACCAATGTAGCCGTGAGTTTGAATAACCTGGCGGTGATTTATGTAGCCCAGGGGCAGTATAAAGAGGCCGAACCGTTATCGTTGCGTTCACTGGCAATCATCGAAAAAAATCTTGGACTGATTCACCCAAATGTTGCAACACTCCTTGAAAATTTAGCGGTCATCTATTCGCATACCGGGCGCAAAAGCGATGCTGATGCAACGGAAAAACGGGCCATCGACATCCGCTCGATTAAACGATAATCGAATAACAGGCAAACTGTTGACGGTAACAGAACAAAATTAACGTATAGCATCATGAAACCCTTCGAAACAACAGGCGCATCAAGGTATCTGAAAGTGCTCCTTTTCACTGGTACCGCTCTTGCAGGATGCTCTTCCCTCTCATCCGCAGCGCCGCTCATTATCGGCGATACATACGGCGGAGGTAAAGTGGCTTATATTCTGCAGCAGGGAGATGTGGGCTACCTTGACACACCGGAACAAACCATGATTGCTGCCAAGGTCGATATAACCGGGCATCTCTTCTGGTCTGACAATAAAACAGCATGTGACAAACTGACGTGTCCGGGCTATATCAGCTCTTTGCCAAAAGGGTTGTTACGCAACAAGGAGTGTGTTGCCAGCAAAGGGAGCCCAGCTCCGTCAGCAGAGCTTCGATAACCCCTTGTCCACTATGGAGCGATGGCATCCAAAAGTTCATCAGATTTGCGGGCAAGCCGGGACACGGGGCAAATAGATCGCGAATGTCGTCCCTGTGCCTTTTATGCTGGAGGCAAAAATCGCTCCATGGTTCTGTTGTACGATGCCATAAACCATTGCAAGCCCAAGACCCGCGCCATCACCCATGAATTTGGTGGTAAAATAGGGCTCAAAAACATAATCGAGAACCTCCTTCTCCATCCCGAAGCCATCATCCCGGACCTCAAGCAAGACGTAATCGCCAGGAATCAGTTCAGAATGATCGTGACAGAAATCAGCTTCAACAACAACATTGCGGGTCACAATAAAAAGGGTACCGTTCACCTTGATGGCATCCCTTGCATTGAGAGCAAGATTGGTCATTATCTGATCTATTTGCACGGCATCTATCTTCACTGACCAGAGAAGAGTTCCTGGAGCAAAGATCAGCTTGATATGCTCACCAAGAATGTGTCCAAGCATTCTCAGAATAGTAGTTATCGCAGCATTGAAATCGAGCACCTTCGGATGGATTATCTGCTTTCGGGCAAAGGCAAGCAGTTGACGAACAATCCCTGCAGATCTCATGACGGAATTCTGAAGATCGGAAAGGGTCAGCCGCACACTCTCCGAAAGCTCCCCCATTGAGAGTAAATACTCGATATTACCAAGCTGCACCTGCAGCATATTGTTCATATCATGCGCAACACCACCCGCAAGCCTCCCGATTGACTCCATCTTCTGAGCCTGAACCAAAGTTATCTGAATCGCCGCATGCTCTCTCTCAATCCGCTTCTGGCGGGTGACATCAGAAAGCGCCATGCAGCATGACTGGCCATCATCCTGAATGACAGCATCAATATGCACGGTACATCGCAAAGTCGCAGAGAGACTCTCGTAACAAAGCGTAAGATCACAAGAGCCTTGCGCCTGATGGCTGAAAACCCTCTCCATCAGCGCTTTAAAAACCCTCATCTCTTCAGGAGCGACAAAGAGCGCCATACAGGAGCCCTTCAACAAGGAGCGATCCACACCAAACATCGTTGTTGCCGTAAGATTAGCATCAAGAATGGTGCCATCGACAGCAAGCGTCAGATAGCCCACAGGAGCGAAATCGTAAAGCCTGGTATAGCGTGCAAGAGCATCTTCCAGCTCATCCTTCGACTGAAGCAGCTCCTCCTGCTGCATTTGAAGTTCAATCTGATGAACCGACAACTCATGGATCATCCGATGCATATCACCCTGCGACAGGGAAAAACCCTGCTCACCAGGCTGGCTTTTTCGAAGATGATCCTCTGCCCGACATCGCAATTCAGAAATATCCGTCACGGTGGCTTGGCTTTTTTTCATCGCGGTTTCCCGTATTTCAAACACTGTTTTTTCTCAGACAGTCCAGCATCACCACAGTTACAATGGGAGATGGAAACTCTGTCATCAACACATCCGGGTTGCTGATAGAGCTATTTAGCTTTAATTCGCAATGTTTACAAGATATAAACGAAAACAGCAGCATCGAAACCGGTTATCACGCTCTATCCATGTTATCTGCTTGTACCTGATGCCATGATTACCGATATTGGGTCAATACTCACAACGTGAGTGAAGTCGCAATGTTGAGTGATCATGCTCTTGATGAAACCCTGTGAAACGTATCTCCTTCTCGCTATGAAGAACATTTTCTTTTTTGTTGTACTCTTTTTTATAGGTACCGCAACTCTGTCCGCCGATGAAATCAACAAAACAACAGCCGCCCAAACCGGAAAAATCACGGTACACATCATAGAGTTAAAGCACCTTAAGGGCATGCTTGGCGTTTCACTCTACAACTCAAAAAAAGGGTTTCCCGGCAAACATGAGCAAGCTTATACCTCGGAACTGAAAAAAATCTCCGGCACTACCGAAACCGTTGTCTTCGAAGATCTTCCTTACGGTAGTTACGCCGTCAGCATCATGCACGACGAAAACAATAATGGAAAACTTGATACCAACTTTATCGGGATACCAAAAGAGGGTGTCGGGGTTTCAAACAACCCGAAAATTGGAATGGGCGGACCTAAATTCAACGATTCCGTTTTTACGCTCGACACCAAGGAGCTTGAGGTGACGGTTGAAATGAAATATTTTAAATAGCGCAGACTCACCACCATTTTCAATCAACAAAACAGCAGAAACCAGAAGAGTTGCATCGGCAATCCTGCTTGAAAGCATGGATATTGTTGCAATACAGAATATGTTACTACCGCAATGCAACCTTTGTTATCAGAAACCCGTCGGATCATCGCTATCGGAGATATCCACGGCTGCCTCCATCCCCTCAAAAAACTGATCCGGCAGATTAAGCCTGAAGCTGAAGATCAGCTTCTTTTTTTAGGCGATATGATTGACCGTGGTAATCACTCAAAAGAGGTAATTGACTTTCTCATCGAACTCAGCAGCAGGTACTCCTGCCATTTCCTTATGGGCAATCATGAGTTGATGTTTCTTGATTATCTCGACAACTGCAGCTCAGACAACTGGCTCGGCAACGGAGGGCAGGCCACCCTTGCATCCTACAACAGCCTCGACGGCTGCGATCTGGAGGAAGAGCACCTGCTCTTTATTCGTAATTGCCGGCACTTCATTGAAACCGAGCACTATTTCTTTACCCATGGAGGCCTCGATCCTGAACTCTCCATCAAAGATAATATCCGTTACTACAAACCTGAAGAGTTCTGCTGGCAACGGGTGCACATGCGTACCACCTTCCTTGAAAGCAACAACTACAAATGGGAAAAAACCGTTGTCTGCGGCCACACCGCAATTCCTGTACCAGTAATGCTTGAACGGCTGATCGCCATCGACACCGGTTGCGTCTACAGCAAAAACCCGCTCATGGGGAGGCTGACGGCTGTGATCCTGCCGGAAAGAAAAATCGTTCAGGTTGAAAACCGTGACTGATCACTGTTTCGCCCCCAACAAAACAGAGACTACGCCTTGAGAGCGGCAGAGAGCGCTGCCGCAATCCAGACAAACAACTCGGTCACCTCACTTCCTGCCCCAAGCACATCGCCGGTAACTCCCCCGATTTTGCGGTAACTCAAGAGGCCAGTCAACAAAGCGGCAGCGAGTGCGGCGCTTATCATTGCGACAACGGCATAAAGGTTGGCATAAAGGTCGGCATGAAGAAGCGGAAAAAGAAACAAGAGCGTCAGCGCGGAGGTAACCACGATATGGACAACACCTGCCCCGCTTACAAAAGATTGCGCCGTGCCTCCCTCCCGGCGGGCGTAAGGGAGCGCTGAGGCGAGGAGAACCTGCACCCAGCGGGCAAGCAGTACCCCTGCAGCAATGCATGCAAACGCTCCGATATCAACCAGCTTAAGGATGGCAATCCATTTGAGCAGCATCATGCCGGAGAGAGCGATGGCTCCAAAAGAGCCGACGTTGGGATCCTTCATAATCCGCAGAGCCGACTCCCTCGTCCTGCCCCCCCAGAAACCATCAGCCAGATCGGCAAGCCCATCGGCATGCATTCCTCTGGTAAGCGCAATACCGCCAAGCACCACAAACGCAGCCGACAGCTCATTCCAGCCAAGAAGAGAGGTAAAATAGCCGAGCGCCGCCTGGATAGATCCAAGCAGCAACCCCACAACAGGAAACCAGAAAAGCGAGCGGCTGAAGGTGTCGGTCTCCTTTCCGGGAACAGGAAAGAGGGTAAGTGTTCTCAACGCTGTAACAAGGCCGCTCAGCATCCCCTACTCCCCGCTTTTTTCACTGACCCTTGCAGCACTGAAGGTGGCCATCTCATTGTAAATTTTTACAGCGCCCTCAATAAGCTGCATAGCAATAGCCGCACCCGTCCCCTCACCAAGGCGAAGATCAAGATCAAGAATCGGCCGGGCGCCAAGCTTCTCCATAACTGCCCTGTGCCCCTGTTCATTGGAGAGATGGCTGAAAAAAAGATAGTCTTCAACTGCCGGGCAGAGTTTGAGCGCCACCACCGCTCCTGCAGAAGAGATAAAGCCATCAACAACCACAGGAGTGCGGGCTGCGGCTGCGCCAAGAATGAATCCGGCAATGGCCGCAATTTCGTAACCACCAAGCGCGGCAAGCGTCGCGAACGGCGTGGTGCAGCGGGAGCCATTAACGGCAATCGCCTGTTTGATAACAGCAATCTTGTGGAGCAGGCGCTCATCATCAATACCGGTGCCCCTTCCTGTAATGCTCTCAACCGATACATCAAGCAAAACAGCATAGAGCGCCGTTGCCGGAGTGGTATTGGCAATCCCCATCTCACCGGTTCCAAGGAGATGGTAGCCCGCCTCCTGGGCTTCAGCCGCCAGTTCAGCACCGCAAAGCAGAGCCTGCAGGGCATCCTCCTCACTCATGGCGGGGCCGGTAGCCATATTGGCGCTTCCCGGCTGCACCTTTCTTTTGACGAGCCCTGCCAGATCAGGAAAATCATGGTTCACACCCATATCCACCACATCGAGGTCAACACCCGCATGACGCGTCAGCACATTAATGGCCGCTCCGCCACCGAGCATGTTATAAACCATCTGAGGAGTCACCTCTGCCGGAAAAGCCGAAACCCCTTCAGCCGCCACACCATGATCGGCGGCAAAACAGCAGATTTTCTTTTTTGAAAGCAACGGGCTCAGGTTGCCGGTCGCCAGAACATATTTAAGAGCAATCTCCTCCAAACGGCCAAGACTCCCCTGCGGTTTGGTCAAATCATCAAGATGGGCTCGGGCCGCATCACTCAGCGACCGGGAGGCAGGTTTAATTCGATCCAGCAATAACTGCAACTTTTCAGGCATGATAGATTCTCTCATTACTCTATTAATTGGTTACTCAATACATTTTCGAGGTTATTTCAGCCGAATCGGCAGACCACTGCAAAGCAGCCAAGCCTCCGTTGCGAGTGCGGCAACCCGCTGGTTGATGATACCGGCAATATCGCGAAACCTTCTGGCCATGGCATTCTCCGGCACAATGCCCATCCCCACCTCATTGGAAACAAGAATCATATCGCAGGGAGGATGACGCAATACCTCAAGAAAGCGCTCAATCTGCTGGTCAATCTCCCCCTCTCCCTTCCCCTCGCCGTAGTGCATCAGGTTTCCGGTCCAGACGGTCAGGCAATCGAGCAGCACCACATCAGTACCTTCCGGCAGGTGCAGGAGGGCACGATCAAGAGCAAGCGGCTCCTCAACCGTTGTGAACTGCTCACCCCGCTCCTCCCGATGCTTACTGATACGCTGTACCATCTCCCCGTCAAAGGGCTCCGCCGTCGCAAGAAAAACGCGACTGTAGTAAGGCTTTGCAAGCTGCAAGGCAAACGAGCTTTTACCGCTCCGCGCCCCGCCAGTGACATAATAAATATTCGGTGTGATGGTTCGTTCCATACAATATGCGTGCTGTTAAGATAACTTATTTCATGATTTCGCGTTACCGAAAGTCACCGTGAACACTCCGTAACAGCGCCCGCCATTGAGCGGTACAGAATATAGTGATCAGCAGGTAAGGCGCCCGAAAAAAAAGCTCTTTCTTTTCGCGATCCCCTCCCGGCATAAGTCAACCCACCAAATTCACCGAAAAAAGAAAGGGCTCCTGCTCCAGTGTATAAAAAACACGTATCATTCACCCCGCATATATATATACCCAAGCGCATCACCAGAGAGATCGCCGTTTCTAACTTTTTTTAAAACTCTATAAATAAACATTTTAAGATTTTTTCAATAAAAAAAATTGTAATAACGCGGAAATAATAAGGGGGTGGCGTATATATATTTATTTGCAAATATCCATATTTTATATATATTTCTACCAGTAGAAAGATGGCGCTGATCGGGAAAGGATGTTTTAACAAACCTTCATCAGGCAATCAGATTACAGAGCTTCCAGTTTTTTTGACAAACGATAGATATTTAAATCACACAAAGGAGAATTATCATGAAAAAAAGAATTTTGGCACTCGGATGTATGGCAGCTTTGCTTGCCTTTGGTAGTGAGGCTCAGGCGGAAACAGCTAGTGCGGATGCGGTAGCAAAAATTGTAACCGCTTTAACGATAACAAATTCCAATAAAGGGCTCTCTTTCGGAACCATGGTACCTGGTAGCGGAGGGAAAGTTACCGTTGCTGCAGATGGAACAGCCAATTTTGACGGTCCTACACAAATCAACGCAGGTACATCACCGACCAGAGCAGCCCAATTCTCTGTCAGTGGAGGTGCTAGCTGTATATGCGATATAGATGCAGAACAAAGCGTAGAATTGGTTGGAGACGCTGGACAAGGTAGCATGAAAGCTGAGTTGGCTGAATCTGCAACAAGCCTTACACTTGATCCTAAGGGTAAGGGAACATTCTCTGTTGGTGGTGTACTTGAGGTACCTTCAGATCAGAAGTCCGGAATATATGCCGGGACATTCAAAGTAACTGTTGTATATCAATAAGTAACACAAAGTCAATGCCTCTTCGCGAAAGATCTCCTTTCGAAGAAGAGGCATTATTTTATTTTAGCATCGTCTCCGCATAGCCGTTCGATACAAGCCCTCCACAAAAAGCGCATCAACTCCAATAAAGAATCCCCGCCGCAAGCAGCGGGGTATTGAAGATTTCCTCTTTTAGAACAGTGACAACTGATAATCACTGTAGCGTTTCTGATACGTACCGCCCTGCCCTTTGACATACTTGCCTATCATGTCTTCATTTCCATGCTTTCCAACCGTTCCGGCATAATACCCATCCGTCCACATCTCACCACCCCACAACAGTTTTTTTACTTTGGGACATCGCCTGAACACTTCTCGAGCAGAAATACTCTTTATCATCGTCACGATTTTCGTGACACTATACGTTGGCACTGATTGCACCAAAAAATGCACATGATCTTTATCTGTACCAATTTCCAGGAACTTGATCTGATAACGATTTTCTATGTCCAAGCACACGTCTTTTAGGACTTCATCCACCTCATTATCAAAAATCACGCGTCTATACTTTGCTGGTAGCACTATGTGATACATCAGAACGGTGACATTGTGGCTCTTGTGAATATATTCGCTCATGCCAACTAATATACATCATATCACGCCGCAAGCGGCGGGGAATATGACCCGTAGAGATTTATAAAAAAAACACTACTGTCCAACTATAAAACGAGTTTTTCAGGTCGTCGAAGCACTTCTCTACTGCATCCTTGTCACGGTAAACCCTCATGACTTCGATAGGATCCTTGATGCCATTGGAAAGCAGTGCCTGGAATCCCGCATATCGGCTAATGTGTCGGCTTATTGCTTCATTATTATACGTGACTACCAGGCCGCGCTTGGGCGTTCTCTTCTGAATAAGAAAATCATCATAAGCCTTCTTGTGCTCCACGAATGCCCATGAGATACCATTTGTTCTGCATGTCGAGCTGACATGTCGTGATATCACGAAGACTTTCTCGATAGGTCAGTTGTGCAAAGAACAGGGAGAGATATTGATCAAGGCAGATGAACGATTGAACCTTGAAAAGGCCGTTGTATCGCTTAACACCCAGGCGAAATTGATAAAGCGACAGGTGTTCAACCAACTTTTTTCCTGTGTACATCGATCATTCCTTGGTGAAGAATTATAAAATGATTGAAGATCGCAGGCATTTTCAAGTCGGTAACGGTTAAAAAACCTCGTATTCTATTTTATTATTATAATCTATATGGATTTATTTTTTCAACAGTTGGACACCAGTGATAAAAAACATATAAACGGTTTGTGATTTATATATATTGGAACCTATGTCGATATATACTTTATACCTTACTAAGAAAAAAATAACAACCTATGAAAAAGAGAATTTTGGCACTCGTCGGTATGGCTGCTTTGCTTGCTTCAGGGTCCAATGCCTATGCTGCAACAGGCCATGCAACAGCAACAATTGCGGGTGCGCTCACGGTTTCACAGGATGCAGATGGAGTGAATGGTGGCGTTCTAACCTTTGGACACATTATTCCCGATGCAGAAACACCAGGAACAGTTACGGTTGCTGCAAGTGGAACGAATGACTCTTTTGCTGTAACGGTGACCACTCAGATAACACAGAGTCCAGCTCAATTTGCTGTCTCAGGTGATAGTGGTACAGGTTATTCTGTAACTTTACCAGGTGCTGCAACTCTCCATAAAACTGGTGCTCTTGTTATTACTGACATGGCAGTTACAAACTTTACCAGTAACTTGATCGACAATAAAGGTACGCTGAGTGATCCTGCCGGTCAAGGAACTTTCAAGGTTGGCGCAAAACTGGCTGTCGCTGCAGCTCAGCCTTCAGGGGTCTACAATGGCACTTTTGATGTAACTGTATTATACCAATAAGTAACTCTTCGCAACTCGCATTCTCCTGTACACATACGGGAAGACTGGCATTAATTTTCCGGCTTCCCCGTATGTTGGGCGTAAAAGCAAACTCTTTTCGTTTCACTCCTGCACGGGAAAGCGTTACCATCACTCCCGCTTCATCCGCCAATAATCAATAGTGAATTACACGCTCTTTACCTATCTTGAGCGTATTGTTGCGCTTTTACGGTTCACTATGCCATCCTTAAAATAGTTTCTATTAACCTCTATGAACATCAAGCACCTGCTTTCGGCCCTCTTTATGATGGCTACATTTTGCAGTTCCACCAAATCAACCCTGGCTGCCGATGAGCCTGCTTCTGCTGGCTATTCACTTCAGGATCTGCTGGTAACCCCTACACGGATTGTCTTTGAGGGGAATATGCCGACCACTGAACTGGCTCTGGTCAACCGCAGCGACAAGGCGCACACCTATGCCATCTCCTTTGTGCAGTGTCGCATGAGCGAAAACGGAGAGATCAAGGAGATCGAGAAAGGTACCCCGGCTGATCCGAATGACCGCTTTGCTGATACCTTCGTCCGTTTTACCCCGCGCAGGGTGATCCTTGAGCCCCGCCAGGTGCAGATGGTGCGCATGATGTTGCGCAAACCCTCTGATCTTGCTGATGGTGAGTACCGCTCCCATCTCAGCTTTCGTTTGATACCCACTGCCGAGAATGCGGTCAAACCCGATTCGGTGAGCCGTGGTATACAGATCAAACTGGTGCCGATCTATGGAGTGACGATTCCGGTCATTGTGCGCCACGGTTCGCTGACAGCAACAGCACGACTGAGCGGCCTTCGTCTTGACCCGAAAGGCAATGAGGGGAAACCGGCGCTGGCTTTGACCATTCAGCGTGAAGGAACTCGCTCTACCTATGGTGATGTCGAGGTGCTCTGGAAAGCGCCGGGAAACAAGGCCATCTCCGTTGCCCTGATAAAAGGAGTGGCCGTTTATACACCCAATGCAAAACGCACCATGCTCCTTGCCCTCACCCCCCAAAAAGGTGTTGATTTTCGGAGCGGAGAGCTAATGGTCCGCTATACCGGTCAGGAAAATGGCGCTGAACAGGTACTCGCTGAAGGCAAGATTGCCGTTCCATAAAATCTCGCTCTTGCACTCCGCCACTCCCCCTGCCCCCCTTTGTTTCTTACCAGCCACATCCTCAGCTCCCGAGGATTGGCTGGCTATGGAAACTGTATAACTCCCCGGCATCTCTCTGCAGCCATATATACTGACAATATATACAGAGCAAACAACCTCCCTTGCAAATTTGTCGCGGATGAGTGTATGCCAGACAACCGAGAAACGGCCTTAAATAGATATTTTTCAGGCAATAAGAGACTATTTATTCGTCAAATCGAAAAAGCGCCCTCTTACAGGGAACATGGTATTACGCCATTTTGCACATACACGATATTTAATTAGATTGGAATTAATATATGTATTGTATATATTTTCGACAGTAACAGGAGCAGAAAATGACGCACGGGGCGGAGTAGATATGCAAAATCAAAGTAGTAACTGGCGACAATCCAGTCACTCATAAAGAGACGATTATCATGAACAAGAGAATTTCAACGTTTTTATGCATGGCCACCCTGCTCGCTTTCGGCAGTGAGGCGCAGGCTGCAAGTGTTAGTGCAACCGCCACTGCGACGGTGCGGGGGGCAATCAGTATCAGCAATATTGGCAATGGAGGCTCTGCAACCCCATCTAATCTGGCCTTTGGAACCATCACACCAAGCAGTACAGAAGGGGGAACCGTTACCATCAGTACGGATGGTGTGCGGAGCGCTGGTGGTGGCGTAACACTTGTCAGCTCAACCGTTGGAGCTGCACGATTCAGGGTTGCTGGTGATACCGGCCTCGCCTGTACCATCTCCCTGCCCGCTAATGGCATCGTTACCATTACCAAAGGCGGTGGAATCAATATGTCGATCAACGATTTCACCTCTTCATTGACAGGATCATCATTAACGATAAGTGACTCCCCTTCCAGCAATGAATTTACGGTTGGCGGAACGCTCTCACTTATTGCCAATCAGCCATCCGGAGACTACAGCGGAACCTTTACCGTGACGGCAAATTACAATTAAGCGCTCGCCGGAAGAGTACTTTGTCGGTTTTCAATAGTACTCTGAACATCAGGAACTTTCTGCCATGCCTCTTCATTGCTACTACTGTTCAAGGCGCTGGAGAGTCATTGGCAGCAGGAGCCCTGATCATTCACTACAGCAATAAGGAGAAGAGCGCTGAACACCTACTCGCAGAGGGTCATATTGTCGTCATTGCATAATTATTTCAGAGTTTTACGAAGTTCACTTCTCTTTTTTTTCTGGATATGCCTTGCGACCGGCCACCAGACGGAACTCTTGTATGGTGAAGAGAAGAGGACGGCAGAGTCTCCGACCGCCCTCAGTGAGGACGATTTGCTGCTTTGCGTCGTTCGTCTTGGCGGAGCGACGCTTTCCGGTAATCTGGTCACCTATTCTGCCCCTCCTGGACTCTTTCTTCCTCTTGGTGAGCTGAGCCGAAGCCTTGAACTCGGCATTACTGTTGATCCTGCAAAAGGAGTCGGATCAGGCCATGTTGCCCTGCCCTCTCAGTCTTTCATGCTCGATATGGCAAAATCCTCCATTATCGTAGACGGCAACACATACCGGTACGACCCGAAGCTGGTGGTAGCCCTCACTGACGATATCTATGTCGAAAGCAGATTGCTTGCCGAATGGTTTGCCATGCGCATCGATGCCAACCGCCTTGATGCTGCAGTCGATATTCGTCCGTTTGAACCGCTTCCTATTCAGCAACGCATGGCGCGCAGCCAGCGAGGCTCCAATACATGGGGCTATGGCAGCTACAATGATCCCGGCTATCCGCTGTTGAACACTCCATTCCGCCTCCTTGCCGGCCCGAGCATTGACATCTCCCTCTCCTCCTCACTGACCGGAGAGGGGACAGCTAACATTACTCCAGGAAACAGCAGCTTTTACACCCGCCTCTCTGGTGATCTCCTCTGGATGAGCGGAAGACTTGATCTTTCAGGCCATATTGCTGGCGCCGGCAAATCGATTATCGGAGTTGACAACGGCACCATGATCCTTGAACGGACAAGCCCGACGGGCGGCATATTGGGAGTACTTGACGCTCGCAAGATTGCCATCGGGGATATTCAGCCCGAAACACTTCCACTGATAGGCAACAGTGTCGGAACCGGCATCATGGTAAGCAGTTACCCGATCAATCAATCCTCTTTTTTTGACAAGCTGACCCTGAACGGTTTTCTTGCAAAGGGTTGGGATGTAGAACTCTTCAGCAATGCAAACCTGCTCGACTACCGCCCATCAAACCCCCGTGAGAGCTATTCATTTGCCGATATCCCACTCATCTATGGTCTGAATGAACTGCGACTTGTTTTCCATGGCCCCCAGGGCGAGCAGCGGGTTGAACGGCATATCTACAATGTCGGACGCAACATGATCGAACCGGGTAGCTGGAACTATCAAATAACAGCAACCAACGCAACACAACGTTCGCTGCTCGCATCACCAGATGGTGATCCAGCGCCCCTCATGACCTGGAAGAGCACACTTGGCGTGAACAAATGGCTCACTGCAACCAATTATCTCGCATCAGCGCTCATCGACGACGAACGTCAGACGTTTGCCGGAGCGGGGTTCAGCGGTTACCTGAAAATGATACAGCTCGATCTGCAGATAGCCCGCAATCTTGCCACCAGTCGGTTGGCCAGGCAGGCAGGTATCCAGACACGATTTGGACCATTAACACTCTCCGTCCTGATGCAGGAGTATGATAAAGATTGGCATACAACAACCGGGACTCTTTCATATCTGAAAAAAGAGGATATCCGCATCGACGGCCTGAACCCCTTTTTCTTTTTGACAAACTCCCGATTCTCGATGACGTTGGCCCAGACAGAGTTTGATGAACTGCGGAAATCGAAGAGTGCCACCATGACCAGCAGCAACCGGACTTGGGGTATTGATCATACACACACCGTTACACTGGAACGAATGCTGGATGGTGACACAGAAAGTGATGCCCTTTCTGGCAGCTCATATGCAAGCATGACACGCCAAAACCTCTCACTCAGGGCTGAAATTGGATACCAGCTCCTTCCTGAAAGAGTCATCAGCACCGTTGGAGGTACCTGCGAACTGCGCCTCAAGCATGAATGGCTGCTTCTCAACAGCATTACCTACACACCGCTTGGCAAAACCCTGACTGCATCAACAGGGCTCAACCATACCTTCAAAAAGATGGCAATGGGAGTTACAGGTAACTATACCAGTGGCGGAGCATGGGGTATCGGTATCCAGCTCTCGACGAACCTCAGTCATGAGCCAAAAAGTGGTCAATGGAATATCGATGGAAGCCTGAGCAGCCAGCAGGCAGGAATCTCCGCCCAGGCATACCTCGACAAGAATCGCAACAGGGAGCTGGACCCCGATGAGCCCGAAATCAAGGATGCCGGTTTTTTTGTCAATCAACAAAGCAATCCCGCACTCACTGATGCAAAGGGTATCGCTTTTATTCAGGGAATTTCTCCCAACATTCTGACGGATATCACCATTTCACCCTCAACACTTAAAGAGCTGCTTTGGGTGCCTGCCGACAAAGGGGTACGTGTGGTACCAAGACCAGGTTATCCTCTCCCGGTAAAATTTCCCGTATGGGTCACCGGTGAAGTGAGCGGTACCGTTTTCAACAAGAAAGAGGGCATTGAGGAACCTGCGTCCGGTATCACCATTGAAGCTGTTGACAAGGAGGGAAAGGTAGCTGGCAAGGCCCGGTCAGAATATGACGGTGTTTACATTCTCGGAGCGCTCCCCACCGGGAACTACACCTTGCGCGTATCACCCGAACAGGCCGCAAAACTTGGCACTACAGCGCCATTCAAGGAGCTGGTCATTCCAGCCGAAGGAGCATATATCGACAATATCAATCTGGTACTTGAGCCGCTAACTGTTGAACCGGGCATTGAAACACCTGTTGAATCGAACGGGAAGGCTCCAGTCGACTCCGGCAAAGAGAAATCACTTCAAACTCCCCTGCTGCCCTGAAATAAAAACTATTATCATATCAGGATTTGTTTTCTTCAAAATCTGTTATAGATTTGCGTATGGGGGTATGAATTTATCCTGACATTTGTTCCGCATTAAGGTTATTATACTTTATTGTTATCCTTTTCAGAGACGCAGCCTCCGTCATGGAAGTTAAATGGGAGGTTCCCCATGAAAAACAGAGTTGTAGTTCTCTTCTCCCTTTGGGCATTGTTCTCCTCCGGGAGTGTGGCACAGGCTGCCGAAGGCACCGCCACAGCAACAATCGCGCCCGGAATCTCCAGTGCCAAAAACACATCAACACCCACCCATGGCGATCTGGCTTTTGGAGTCATCATTCCAAGTGAATCAGTAGGAACGGTGACCATCAATCCATCAACCTCCGATCGAACAAATTCGGGAGGAGTGCAGCTCGTCTCCTCAGTCTCCGGGCCAGCATCATTCAATGTCACCGGTACGGCAAACTCTGCCTATAATGTTACACTGCCAAATACAGGAATCACGATCTCCAACGGGAGTAGCAGCATGGTGGTAAACAGCTTTACCGTCTCACCAGCCTCAAACACCCTGAAACTGAATAGTGAGGGGCTCTCTGCATTCAATATCGGCGGAAAGCTGGAGGTCTCTGCAAACCAGCCACCGGGGAACTACACCGGAACCTTTGATGTAACCGTAGCTTACCAGTAAACCACCCTTCCGCGCAATCCCCAACGAAAGCAGATAATTGAGCAGGAATGAACTGCGTCGCCAAACGCGATTAGCGAAGCAACAAGCAAAACGAATCTGACCAGCCACTCCCTCCGCATTTTCTACCACAATGTAGATCGCCCGATAATTTCTACCATTTTGTAGCCCTTTTTGGTCATCCTCAACCAGAAAGAGAAAAGGGAACCTCTTACAAATAAGTATTTTATACCTTTTTCCACCTTCCGGCACGATAATTGCAATATAAAGGAAGGGGAAGTGAAAAGAGTTTGGAAAAACCAACATAACGAGAAACATCATGGCCACAACAAGCACCATATATGGCGACCTTTCCGGTGTCGAGTTCCGCACCCTCTTTTCGAACGGCAAAACGGATGGCTGCCTTGTCACCGAGCCAAACAGCTTGAGCACCCCTTATGGCACGCTGGTGCCTCAATACGAAGCCGAGGACATGGGGCGACGCGCCGTCAAGCCGATGTACTTTTACAAGGATGGCGCTCTGAAATCAATTGCCCTGCAATCGCAAACCATGCTTGAAACACCGGTCGGCGCCATCCCGGCGGAGCTGGTGACCTTCCATAAAAATGGCAATATCAAACGGATCTTTCCACTTGACGGTAAACTGAGCGGCTTCTGGTCGTGGAAGAACGAATTTGCCCTTGCCACCACCCTCACCTTCAGTTCGCCTATAGGAACCCTTGCCACCAAGGTGATTGGTTTGCAGTTTTACGAAAGCGGTGCGCTCAAAAGCATCACTCTCTGGCCGGATCAAACCCTGACCGTAAAGACGCCGATGGGTGAAATCACCGTGAGAAAAGGGCTGGCTTTCTATGAGTCAGGCTCAATCCGCTCTTTTGAGCCACTCAAAAAGATTGACATCCTTACGCCAATCGGGGTGATCTCCTCCTACGACAACGAACCGAACGGGATTCACGGCGACATTAACTCTGTCCAGCTTGCAGAAGACGGCTCCATAGAGGCGCTGAGTACTGTTGACCATGCCATCCATGTTTCTGTGCTGGATAAAGAGGGCGCGCTCTTCCATCCCGGAGTAAAGAACAACGTCTGCGGTGATGAGCGGAAGGTAAGCGTTCCCATGAAGGTGCGCTTCGAAAACAGACGGGTCATCTTTCACGACAATCCCGCCTTCTCATTCGACATTAAAGAGTGCCGGTTTGAAGTACGGATGATGGACAGTGCAACAAAAGAGCCTGCTTATTCCTGCTCAGAATAAAAGGGTTAGAGGCAGGAAACGCCAATTAACATCAACGCTTTCTGCCTTTTACAGAGAGTTCGTCACTACTGGCTTGACCGCGTTCACACCCGCCATCCAGCCGGTGGAGAATGCGGCCTGCAGGTTATAGCCGCCAATCTCACCGGCGTAGTCGAGAAGTTCGCCACAGAGAAAAAGGTTTGGAACAACCCTTGAGCACATGGTTTTGGGGTTCACCTCCCCCAGCGAAACGCCTCCGGCTGAAATTTCCCCCTGATCAAGCGGCACATCGCGTACACTGCCAAGCGGAAATCGCTTGAGCGTTGAGAGGAGCGACTGCCGTTTTTCTTTCGCAAGTCCGCTCCAGGTCACATCATTCCCAAGGCCTGCATGGCGCATAAGAAAGGGTACAAGAGCGGTTGGAATCGTCCCTTGACGAGCCATGCCGAAAGCGCCACTGAGAGGAGCTATCGGACATCCCTGCAGGAATTTGCGTACCATCTGTGCCCCACTCCTGCGAGCCTGGAGCAGCAGCTCAGCCTCAAGTTCAGCGCTGCTCTGTTCCGGAAAGAGATCGGCAAAGAGAGCGCAATTACCTGTTTCACCAATCAGCTCGGCGATGTCGCGTGAAAGCGAGAGTGCAGCCGGACCACTGACGCCGCGATGGGTAAAGAGCAGGTCGCCACGCCGTTCAACACTCCGTCCACCGGAAGTGGCTACAAGGCTGATTGAGCGGAGTGCCAGCCCTGAAAGTGAAGCGGGAGGAGCGTTGAGGGTGTAGAGGGGCGCCAGCGCTGCCGAAGGCTTTTTTATCGAGTGGCCAAGCGAGCGAGCAATCACAAGGCCGTCACCCGTCGTACCGGTTCCGGGATAGGAGACACCACCGGTTGCAAGAATGAGACGATCTGCCGTGAATACCCCATCGGCAGTGGTCACCATAAAAAGTTCACCCTTGCGTTCGACACTCCTGACCCGGCAGGAAAAGTGTGCCTGCACCCGTGACTCCTTCAGCAGCTCCTCAAAGGCACGGGCAACCGTTGAGGCATCCTCGCTGACGGGAAACACCTTTCCGTCAGGCCGCTCTTCACTCTCAACACCCCGAGAACGCAAGAGAGCAAGAAGGTCACTGTTTGAGAAGCTGTAGAGGGCCTGACGCAAAAAACGCGCCTCATTGCGACGCAGAAAACCCTGCTCAAGCAGCTCCGCCGAAGTACCAGTGTGAGTTACATTACATTTACCGCCCCCCGATATCCTGATTTTTGTTCCCGGACGGGGATTCCGCTCAAGAAGGGTTATCGAACAGGAGTTGCCGGAAGCTTTTGCACTCCGACGTGCTGCAATCGCCGCCATCATTCCTGCCGCCCCACCGCCAATAATAAGAATCATCGAGTGGGAGATCTCCGCACTCCTGACTGCCGCTGCTGTTGTTTCAATTCTGCTCATAGTGTGGGTAAAGTTACTCCGTACAGGGAAACGTGCAAGCGCTCTTTTTCATCACTCCTGCGCCTTCACCGACATGCCATCCCTGAGTTCGTTGGTAGGATGCACCACCACCTTCTGCCCCTCCCTGACCCCTGCGAGCACCTGCGCCTGCAAGGTGCCCCTCATACCGATCCTCACGGCTTTATCAACCGCCCTGCCATCCTCAAGAACAAAGAGATGCCAGCCCTCTTTTCCCCTGAAGAGGCTGCTTACCGGCACCTGAAGCACAGCACTCGCTTCACGGAGCACAATGCTTGCCTGGACACGAAAATTATCGCCAAGCAGCGGTTCGTTGCGGCTGAGAAGCGCCACAATGTTCACCCGTTTCTCTTCAATCCCGAGTGCCGATGTTTTGGTAAATGCCGCCGGATCAACCGTTTTCACCACTCCCTGCAGCTCCCTTTCACCGCCCCAGTCCATAATCACCACCCGGTTTCCCGGCTTTACCCTGATGGCGTCGGAAGAGAGCAGATCAATCACAATCTCAATCGCCGAAGGATCACCAATATCAACCAGTGGTGACCCGGCACTCACGACCCGTTCACTTTGCTCATGGATACGGAGCACCCGACCATCAACCGGGGAGAGTACCTTCACCGGCTGCCCCGCTACCTGGCGATCAACAAGGGCCTGAAGCGCTCCAAGGTTATAACGGGCAGCCTCAACCCCTGAGCGGGCCGCATCACGCTCTTTTCGCAATGTTTGAGCCTCATTCTCTGCAAGTTCATAACTCTCTTTTGAAACGGCCCCCTCACCATAGAGATTACGGTAACGACCGAAACGGCGTTCAGCCTGCACAAGGGTGAGATCAGCCCTGCGTTGCCGGGCAATCGCCTCGTCAAGAGCTGCCCGGGCTGACCCCGCCCGTGAAGAGGCTTCACGATACTCACGGCTGTCGAGCTGGGCAGGAAGCAGTGAGGCCACCACGCTCCCCTTCCGGACATGGTCGCCCTCTTCAAGCTCCACCCTCACCAGCTTTCCGCTGACCGGTGCGGCAAGAACAAAACGGTCATTCACGCGGGTAACTCCCTCCCCTTCAAGCGTTACCTGCAAGGGGCCACGACTGACCACACCCGAATCTACAGGAAGCGGAGAGGGGCGGAAAACAAAAAAAAGAATGAGCGCTGCCACGGCAACCGAGATCCCTGCAATGCGCTGTGTTTTCGAAAATACCATAATCTATTCCCTTGTTTTTAAAACCTCGACAAGATCAAGCTCCGTAAGCCGCTTTCTGACCAGGAGAGCGGAGACAACCGAGACAAGAACAATAACCATAAAGGCAAAGAGAAAGTTAAAGGCGCTGAACACCAAAGGGAGCCGATAGAGTTCTGAACTGAGCGCATGGGCGAGCAGTGCAGAGAGCCCGATACCAATCAAAAAGCCAAGCGGTACGGCAGCACTGGTAAGCAGAGCCTGTTCACCAAGCAAAATAAAGGAAATTTCCCCTTTTGTCATACCGAGCACCCGGAGGCTTGTCAGTTCTCGTGCCCGCTCGGAAAGCGAGATGCGGGCGCCATTGTAAACCACCGCAAAGGCAAGCACACAGGCAAAAGAGGTGAGAATGACGGTCGAGGTGTTCATACTCTGGGCAATCAGCTCATCAAAACTCTCCTTCATCGCCTTCAGCATCATGATGCCGGAAACTCCCGGCATACCCTTGAAGGTTGTGTAGAGCTTCCCGGCCTTTGCCTGATCAAGACGCAGATATGCCGCATTCAGAGCCCCGCCATCGCCTGCCAGACGGTTCAGCGCACCAAGGTTCATGTAGGCCGAGAGGCCAAGAATTTCATCAATGGTTCCACTGACAAGAAGCTCGGCATGACGCTGCCTGCCCTGCAGAAACTCGATCTGCAGCTTGTCGCCCGGCCCAACACCAAGAAGCGTCGCAAGCGTTGAGGTCAGCACAATGCCGTCAGGAGGCAAGCTGCACTGTCGGTTTGCCTTGTCAACCAGCCGCTGCAACCCCTCGGCAGACTCCATTCCCTTGATCGACTGCCGACGGATACGATGACCGAAACGCATCTTCACCGGCTCTTCACGATAATATTCATGTTCAAGCACACCGTCAAGCGACGCAATGGTATAGCGTACCGAAGGAGGCATGGGATTATTGAAAATCACGGTAACATCCTCGCGATGTTTGCGGGTAAACTCCACCTGAATCATCCGGTCAAGAGAGTCATAGGTATAGCGACCGGCAATGAGAATCGCGACAGAAAGGGAGGTCATCAGCACAGAAAGCACGGCTTTCCAGGGGCGGCGCTCCAGGTTACGCACAATAATCCGCAGTGATACCGGAATTTTTTTTCGCAACGACTCTCGATCAAATATACCCGGCTTGTAGAGCACCGGGGAGTCCGGGCGCATCGCCTCAGCCGGAGGAAGCTGCACCGCCTTGCGCACCGCACCAAGCGCGCCAAAAATGGCTGCAGCAAAACTCAAAAGAACCGAGAGGGCAACATCCTCGAAACGGAAGTAATAGACCAGCTCCGCAAAATTATAGAAATCGGCATAGATGTTCATCAGCCCCCTGCCAAGCCACGCTCCAAACAGCGTACCCACAACCGCCCCAAAAGCGGTAGGAATCATGGCAAACCCCAGATAGTGCAACCCGACATCCTCATTGGAGTAGCCGATAGCCTTGAGCACGGCAATCTGGTCGCGCTGGGTGGCAACAATACGGCGAAGCACAATATTGAGCAGAAAAACTGCCACAGCGAGAAAGACAACCGGAAGAAAGGTAATCTGAATGCCGACCTGCTTGATCTCATCGACAATGAATCGATCGGAAAGCTGCTCGCTGCGTCCATAGGCACCAAGCGAACCATAGCGTTTAAAGAGAGTGTCGAGACGCATGATGACATCTTTTTCCGATGCCCCATGAGCAAGCGTCAGCGAAAGGTCGTTGAACGCTCCGCTCATGTCGAGCGCAGACTCCAGCGAGCGACGCCCCATCCAGAAAATCCCGAAACGCCGCTTGTCGGGGAAAAAGGAGCCGGGCTGCACCTCATAGATATATTCGGGTGAGAGCCCCATGCCGACAATCAGCAGACTCCGCTTTCGACCGTTAATCACCGCACTGATCCGGTCGCCGGGAACAAGGTGGTTAGCTTCGAGAAAGGGCTTGCTCGCAATCACCTCATCAGGTTTGCCCGGCTCGATATAGCGCCCTTTTTTCAGAAAAAGATCATTCAGCATCGGCGTACGATAGTCGGGAATCGAAACCAGCCGGGCTGTAGCCGGTTCGTCCAGCCCCGGAACATCGAGGGTAACGTCAGCCGTAATGCGAGTGCTGACCGATGCCACCCCCGGAATACGACTCACCGTTTCGCGGTAAAACTCCGGTGCACGCTTCACCTGCACAAAAACATCCGCAAAGCGATAGCTGTTGTAATAGCGCTGCCGCGAAACCTCAAGTGAATGCTTCACGCTGCTCATGGAGACAAAAACCGAAATACCGCAGGCCACCACCGCCGCAACAGCAAGCATCTGACCCTTGAGGCGCATCAGTTCGCGCAGTAGCTTTCTCTGAAGTTGTTTCATCTGAACTCTCTACCAGACCAGTTCAGAAGGTGACAGCCGGGTAAGGTTCCTCCTCTCCTCAGAAATTTCCCCGCTCCGCAGACGCACAACCCGGTCAGCCATCCCCGCAATCGAAGCATTATGGGTAATAACAAGCGTTGTCGTACCGATTTCCCGATTGACCTTCTCGATCACATCAAGCACCAGTTTTCCCGTCTGGAAATCAAGCGCCCCGGTAGGCTCATCACACAGCAACAGCTCAGGCCGCTTCGCAACCGCCCGCGCTATCGCCACCCGCTGCTGCTCCCCGCCGGAAAGCTGTGCTGGAAAATGGTTCAGACGATGGCCAAGATCCACCAGCCGCAAGGCCTCCTCTGCAGGCATGGGATTATCGGCAATCTCGGTCACAAGCTGCACATTTTCAAGCGCCGAAAGGCTTGAAATCAGATTGTAGAACTGGAACACAAAGCCAATCGAACGACGACGATAGGCCGTCAGCTCCGCCTCCGTGGCCGCAGTCATCTCTCTCCCATGAAAAAAAAGTTTCCCCGAAGAGGGCACATCAAGCCCCCCGATAATATTAAGCAGCGTCGATTTCCCGCTCCCCGAAGCCCCCAGCAGCACCGCCAGCTCCCCCGCATGAAACTCAAGCGAAATATGCTTCAAAGCATCAACCCGCACCTCCCCCATCATATAAAACTTCGACAAATCACTAATCCTCAACACAGGGGGACGTTGTTGACTATTAGCACTTACGTCAACAGAGGAATCAACCACTTGAGAACTTTTCATTTCAATAGGGGGACGTTGTTGACTACGTGTACTTGCGTCATCTTACAAATTCAAGGAACCTTCCGTTTATATCAGGTGATCGGCAGGGTCGCCGTTGTCAGGAGGTATAGTATTGCCTGAATTCATCCGACGGTTCCCGATCAGAGTAGATGTAGAGAGCTGTTCCAATGGGATCGATAATCGAAAATCCCCGGTCGCCCCATGGATGATCTTCAAGCGGCATGGCCAGTGCAACCCCCTCGCTCACAAGCCTTGCATATTCTGCATCGACATCGTCAACCCTGAAGTTGAGCATAACCCCCTCTGCACCGTATTCAACCATACCATCCTGCGGCTGCATGAACTGAATCGAAGAGCCATCGCCTCCAATACGCATGTTGAGATACCAGCCGCAATCAAAAATGGCTGTTGCCGAGAAGTGTCGCTGGTAAAAATCGCGGCAGGCATCCACATCCTTTGTGACAAAACAGGGTGATAACTCCCGTGTGTTCATATGCCCTCCTCCATCTATTTCTTTGAATAATTTATTTTATTGCTTGCGTTTATACTTCAGCCTGAAGTTCAACCATGCCTCTGGGTTCAATCGCACATAAATCCTAGGCAACCTCAGAAAATGAGCTGCAACCAACGTGCAAGCTGTTTGCTTCGTTGACACCTACTCCACAAGGAGTGCAAATAGATCTGATTTTGCTGCCTTTTTATCGAACGTCAACACCTGTTCACAGCCGGACGATACAGCATCAAAGGCGATCAAGAGATCCGAAAGATCAAGATTATTTTTGCGAGCATCTGCAATAAAAGAGCTTACGGCTGACTGAGCATCAAAGACAAGAATGGGAAGCAGCAAAAGCTCTCCAAGAGCATCAAGAATTTCTTGCCGTTGAATTTCATAAGCAGAATCGAGCACCCAGATCAGTTCAAGAAGAACAGGAATTGAAACAAGGAAAGCTGTTTTCTCCGTCTCGGCAGTTTTAAACAACCGATAGACACGATCAGCCTGCCCGGCATCGTCACGGACAAGAAATCGGACAAGAATATTGGTATCGAGGGCATTCACAACTCTTGCTGTCGGAATTTTTGCCGAATCGCTTTATTGATGGCCTCAGTTGAAAGAGCTTTTCTTTCCGGATTATACAGCTTACCAAAAAGCTCATCAACATTTTTCTTAATTGGAGTGACAACGATGTGTCCCCCATGATCGCATGAAAAATCAAGCTTGTCTCCCGAATGCAGTCCAAAAATCTCACGAACCTCTTTCGGTATGGTCACCTGACCTTTGCTTGTCAGTGTTGCAATAGACATCTAAACCCTCTTACTCTTTACATTAATTCTTACATAACAGTAAGGAACAATAACAAAAAAAAGCACAAAAAGTTTCGATACGAAACAAATGAAAGTTCAGTTCACGGGAAGCATGGCATGAGCCTCTCATTCGGGCAAAGTAATATCCCCAATGATACTATTGAAATCAACCGGAAAAGAGGGTTCAATGTTATTGAAGCTGTCCCGTCCTTCAGGCATGGTGTGAATCCCTTTCGGCAGACTCTCATGCTCAATGATGTATTGACGAAGATAATTGGTGAGACGGTAATAGCCACTCGGCTTACCGGTAGACTCAAGTATCGGCTTGCCTACGGCCCAACCCTCAACGATTTGCTCAATTGTTGCCTGGTAGAGAGCCCTTTTCCGGTTTCGCTCCAGGCTTTCCTGCTCTTCTTTCCCCATTGCAGCGGCACTGGAAACCGTTTTTTTTGAAACAGCAGACATTTCTGTATCCGGATTTAATGGTTTAGTATTTAAAGTTGAAAACAAAATATAAGAATAAGCGCTCTTTTTCTCTGTATCAACAAGACAAGTGCTTGAGAATCTTCTGCTGATCGCTCTTGCAACCCCTGAAATATTGCTATTTTCCATGAATTTTCACGACGAACCTGCCGGGTGGCTTCAGCTTCAGCTTCGGCGCGTCCTTTTTCCAACCCTGCTCCAAGCTTATGAACATCAACATGTTCGTTATCATTCCCGTCATGCTTCTTATTGGCATGATCGCCGGTAGTGCAATCGGCTTTTTCCTTGCAAAAAAAAATTTCGCAGGCCAGAGAGGAGTGGTTACGATCGGAGCATCAACCGTCAGCGGACGGGGAGCGTTTGCCCTGAAAAAGATCAGTGAGGGCGACATTATTGAGCGCTGCCCTGCCCTTGAGGTGACCGATCAGGACGTCGGGGGTGAACTGCTGAACTATGTCTTTTACGGCAGCACAGAAAGCGCCCGCCTTGTGGTGATGGGCAACGGTATGCTCTTCAACCATTCATCGACACCCAACGTCGCTTACTACCGAGAGCAGGGAGCACTCGGGGTGGAACTTGTCCTCTATGCGTTACGCAATATCAACGAGGGTGAAGAGCTCTTCTACACCTACGGAGATGACTGGTGGAGCACCAGGGCATGATGCACAAATTCACAACCGCTTTGAGAGAATCCGTTTCATGGCGGCATGGTCAAGCACAACGGCATTGCTTTTGCTGCGGGTAGCAGTGACAATACCATCAAGATCTTCCAGATTGAGCCCATAACTGCGCAACCGGGGAAAAGAGAGGCTCTCCTGCCACTCTTCAAGCGTTTCGACCAGACGTTCGCAGCCTGCAGGAACATCCTTTGCGGCAACTCCCGAGAGTATGACGCCAGCTTTGGCATATTTCTGCAAAGCCGGGTGACTCCCATCAATTGCGCGGAGTTGAGCGACATTCTCCCTTGTCGCTTCAGCAAGCAGGGTGGCGCAGAGTGTGCCGTGCGGTATGTCGATCAGGCCACCCACAGACGAAGCAAAGCCGTGCACAATCCCGAGACCGGCATTGGCAAGCGCAATACCCGACATCAGTGCGGCATAGGCAACGTCACCCCGCACAGCGCTGTCGCCTGAGCAGACAGTGCAGGCGGAAAGAAAGGAGCGACTGAAATGTTCAAGGCCGCTGCAGGCAAGGGCATCGGTATAAGGCGTAGCAAAGGGCGACGTATAGGCTTCAAGAAGCTGGGTACAGGCGTCCATCCCTGATGCCGCCGTTAATTCCGGTGAAACGGTCACCATGAGTTCAGGATCAACAAGGGCGATATCGGGCACAAATGCTGCATGGCGGAGAGAACGCTTGAAGCCGTTCCGGCCAACCCGGCTGATGACCGCATTGTTCGTCACCTCGCTTCCGGTACCCGATGTTGTCGGCACAGCAATGAAGGGCACCTTACGCCCGTCATGCTGCATGAAACCCTCCTGCCCCTCGATAAAACGCTCAACCGGAAGATCATAACGCAACATGGCCGAAATGGCCTTGCCTGCATCAAGCACACTGCCCCCACCGACCGCCAGAACAGCATCAACAGAAAATTCACGGTAATATGAAACAGCGCCGTCAACAAGTTCCGGAGAGGGTTCCCGGTCAACGACAAGATGAAAGGAGTGTAAACCGTCACGGTGCAATCCATCAAAAAGAGAGGTTAAACGGCCTGACCGCTGCAAAGCTCGACTTCCGGTGACTACCAGAATATTTTTACCAAAGCTTCCGGCAAGTTCCGCAAGCCGGGAAAAGCGCCCGGCACCGAAATAAATTGACGGGAGCGGCAGCAGGGTGAAATCAAGGGGAGAGGTTATTGTAATCATAAGAGATAAATTGTCAGATATCACGCTTATACACATCTCGCCGATGGGCAATTCTCAAAATGATAACCTCTTCATCCAAAACACAATAAATTACACGGTAGTCACCAACCCGATATTTCCGAAGGCCAACAAAACGTCCTTTAAGAAGCGGATTTGACTTTGGATTCTTGACAAGTTCTTGCTCAATCTGATCATAAATCCGTTGTGCATCCAAACGGGATAACTGCCGTAGGTCGCACTGAACCGACTTCTTGTAACCAACACTATATGCCAAGAGAGTCCCTCATCTCTTTGTCCGAAATAACAGGATCATCCGCATCATGAAGCCGGTCATAGGCTATCTGAAGATCAGAAACCTCCTCAACCCAGGACTCCAAAGCCTTCTGTATAATGAAGGAACGACTTCTCTCGCTCTCTTTCGCTATCCCCTCCAACCGCTTCACCAGCTCATCCGGCAATCTCACCGATATCGCAGTATTCATAGTATCAAGCCCTCCTTATCTTCAATTGCATTGAAATATCTTTTCACGTATTACAATGTAATACAATCAGTCTGAGAGTACAAACCGCTCCATCACCCTGCAGGAGGAGTCAAAATCCTCCTGCGAAAAAATTTCGAGGGTAAAAACCCTGCTTTGTACAGGCGCATCCGTGAGTGCTTTCATCACCAGATCAAGCGCTTCAGGCTTCATGAAGGAGAGAGAGTTGTGATCCTTTCCCTCAAGCGTGCCATGCATGTGCAGCACCCTGGCATAAGGCAGGTAACGCTCAAGATACTCTGCGGTTGGAAAGCCGTAGAACTCAAGATGGCCAACATCGAGCGTAACGGAGAGGCCGAACGCTTCGACCACAGGCCAGACAAGCTCGAAGGGGTAGTTGAGATTTTCAGCACAGAATTCTGATGCCGGAACAGCGGTACCCTTCAGAAGCATCGAAATGGAATCGTGAAGTGCCTCCGTAAAGAGTCTCTTTTCATCTGCAGAAAATGCGTTGATATCGACACCCGGCCCCGCTTCGAAATGCATGACATAGGCTGATTTCGGCAAATCGCGGGTCAGCTCGATAATTCTCAGGCATTTGCCGACTGAGCGTTCCCGCTCACTGCGGTCAGGATGGCCGAGATAGACGTCAAGCGGCAGGTGCACCGAATAGGTCAGTGCAGAGGCTTCGGCAAGTTCCGCCAGCTTCTGCATATCCCCCGGAGAGGGCAGGTTGCTGAATTCATCCGACTCAAAGAGTACCAGCTCAATATCGTCCACCTTATCCTTGAGAAACTCAACATTAGGAATGATATCAGCAGGAATGATGTAGGAACTTGTCCCGAAACGAAAGGGAAATTGCTGTTTGCAGATCATGATTTTCAGTGGTGTAATTGTTGCTGAAGCTGGGCTACCAGCTCATGAATGGAGTGCCAGTTGAGCGCGCCGGAACGCTTCAGACGGGCGGCGAAATCAACAGCCGCCTTTCCCTCGGTATAGTCCCTTTCGCCGATACCGGCGGCAAGCAACACGGTTTTGCCTCGTTTGAGCGCCTCTTCGGCAAGCTGAAGATTGACCAGATTTCCTGAACCAAAAGGCACCTGACTGAGCACCACAGCGTCAGCATTCGTAATCATCTCCATCGCTTTTGCAATGGCCGCAGCGCCGACCGGCGAAAAAGGCTGTTCAAGCACAACGGGGATGTTGAGCGCCCTGGCCGCTTCGGCATCAGAATCAAGGCGATTTAAAACACCGCTGGTCACCTCGTACCCCTCAATGAGGAGCCTGCGATAAAGCTCAATGCCGCTTCCCCCGCCAGCAATAACATGAACACTCCTCTCCAGCTTCCGGCGCCGCCTCAGACTGTCAATCGCTCCCGATACCTGAAGATAACCGGTATAGGGATCCTGCTGCACCGTAAGGTCGCAATCATAGACCCGGCTCAGCAATGCAGGCTCCAGCACCTCGGCTGGCGTTCCCGCTTTTGCAACGGTGCCAGCCTCCATCAGCAGAAATCGGTCGGAGATTCCGGCAGAGAGCGTCAGGTCATGGCTCACCAGCAGAATGGTCATCCGCTTTTCGCGGTTCAGGTTCATCAGAATCTGAAGCACCTCCTGGCGATGGTTGATATCGAGGTGGGAAATTGACTCATCGAGCATGATGATTTTCGGCTCCTGTGCAAGCACCATGGCGAGGGCAACGCGCTGCTGCTCTCCCCCGCTCAGCTCGGTAAAGAAGCGGTCGCGCAACCCAAGAACATCGGTATAAATCATGGAGCGCTCAACAAGGTCATGATCGAGCGAAGAGGGAGTTCCCCACCACCCCATGGAGCTGATTCGGCCATTCATCACAATCTGGCTGACAGTAAAGGCCATTGGCGAATCGATCTTCTGCGGAACAACGCCGAGCAGGGATGCGCGAACGGCAGGCTTGATGTGCTGAACATCCTGCCCGAAAAGCTCAACCTTGCCTGAGAGGGGTTTCAGCAGTGCGGCTGCGGTTTTTAAAAGGGTACTTTTTCCGCAGCCGTTGGGGCCGATAAGCGAGACAAACTCCCCCTCCTTTACCGTGAAACTCACGTTATCGAGCACCCGTCTCTGCTTGTATCCGGCGGAAACATTCCTGAATGTCAAGGCTTCCTGTTCCATACTATGCTATCCAGGCCTGTTTCATTCTCCGCTGGAGAATAATGAGAAAAAATGGGCCCCCGGCAAGGGCGGTCACCACACCGACCGGTATCTCGATTGGAGCAAGCAGGGTACGGGCCACGGCATCACACAAAACCAGAAAAGCTCCCCCACCAAGAGCGGCGAGAGGAACAAGCTTGCGGTGATCCGGTCCGAAGAGGGCCCGCATGACATGGGGCACAATAAGGCCGACAAAACCGATCATGCCGGAAAGGGAGACGGCGGTTGCGGCAAGCAGCGTTGCAAAGAGAAGGCCGATGACAATCACAAAGTCGGCACGCAATCCCTGATAATGGGCCATCTCGCGACCAAGTGCAAGCGCGTTGAGCTGAGGAGAGAGAATCCAGATTCCGCCAAGACCGGCAAAAATAAGACCAGCGGAGAGGAGTTGCTGGCTGGCGGTGACCGGCTGCAGACTGCCGAGCATCCACCAGATAACATTGTGCATCCCCTCAACACTTGCCGTAGAGACCAGAAACATGACGATGCTTGAACAGATCGAGCTTACGATAACGCCGCTGAGAATCAGGCTGTACACAGAGGGCTGGCCACTCGATCCCTGGCTTGCAATCCCATAGACCACCATCAGCGTCAGAACAGCAGAAATAAAGGCGACAACTGGCAGACCGAGAGTGGTTAGCAGACCCGACCCGGCAAGAATGGTGAGGGTTGCTCCAAGACCGGCCCCGCCGCTGACCCCCAAAACATAGGGCTCGGCAAGAGGATTGCGCAGAAGCGCCTGAAAGACCACACCGGATGCCGAGAGCGCTGCACCGGTCATCATCCCCATCAAAAGACGGCTGAAGCGGAGCGAAAGAATTGCGTTTCCCGATGGTGATTGCATATCCGGAATGCCGATACCGGATGGACCGAGAAGCATGGAGAGGGCGAGCAAAAGGAGGAGAGCCGCAAAAAAGAGCACAATCCTCACCGTTGTCCTCACCTTGCCTTTACCGGTAAAGCTGTTATCAGCGCATATCGGAGAACCCTTCATGCCCATCAGTTTTCCACACCCTTTTGTGCCGGAATCCCCTGTTCATAACCATGCTTGATCATCTTCATTTCTGTAACCGTATCGGCGGCAGCAACAAGCGCTTCCGGAGCATTTCTGCCCGTCATCACCACAATCTTGCCACTCCCTCCTTCGGAACGGAGCGCCTCAAGCAGAGGATCAAGGGGGATAAGATTCTGGCCAAGAGCGAAACAGAGTTCATCAAGCAACACAAAGTCGAAATCAGATGCATGCAGCGCGGCGATGGCTGCATCAAGCCCTTTACGCGCCGCAATCCGGTGCAGTTCCATTTTCGGACTTTCAGGATCTCTCGGAAGAAATCCCTCGCCGAACTGCTCCCATTCCACCCCGTCAAGATTGCGGAAAAATTTCTGTTCGCCAACCGAATCGTCAGATTTAACAAACTGGATCACTCTGGCACGCATACCGTGGCCCAGCGCTCTTGCCAGCATCCCGAATGCCGCTGTACTTTTTCCCTTGCCGTTTCCAGTGAAGAGCAGAATACGTTGTTGTTTCATAACATCATATATTATTGGGGTTCAACCCGCTGATTGTATCAAAATCCTGATACCCATGCCTGCGCCAAGAAAGAGCACAGCGGTCATCCACATCAGCGCAATACTCTGGCGGATGACAAGTGCGGTGCACTTCCCCGGCTTGACGCCAAGCAGGGGGGCGTGCTCCACAACACCGCCATAACTGCGCTGGCCGCCAAAGGTGACGCCAAGGGCTCCGGCAAATGCTGATTCCGGGTAACCGGCATTGGGACTGGCGTGCAGCCGCGCTCCCTTCCAGACCGATTTGAAGATATCAAAAAACCTGAGTTTGCCGATCACCGCCGCAACAGCTATCAGGATGACAGTCAATCGTGCAGGAAAATAGTTGGCCAGATCATCCAGCTTTGCTGATGCCCATCCGAACTCCAGATAACGCTCATTTTTATACCCGAAGGTGGAATCAAGGGTATTGATCGCTTTATAGGCTATTGCTCCGACCGGGCCAAAAAGCAGCGCATAGAACAAGGGGGCGGTGACTCCGTCAACGGAGTTTTCAGCGACACTCTCTGTTGCAGCAAGCGCTATGCCACCTTCATCCAGAGAGGCCGTATCTCGACCAACCATTAAGGCAACCTTCTGGCGGGCCAGTTCTTTGTCACCCGCTTCAAGCGCGGCCTGTACCGCCCCGGCATGGTCACCAAGAGACCTGACTGCAAACGAGCTGAAAAGCAGGTAGATCCCAACGGCTAACCCTGCCACACGATGCAGTTGGCTGGCCATGGCAATAAGAAGCCAGGCTGATCCGGCAGAAGCGCCCACAACAATGATAACGGCGAGAATCCCGGCCAGACGAAGCGGCAGACGGGTAAGACGCAACCGCTCCTCGGTAATATGGGCAAACCAGCCTATCCACTGAACAGGATGAGAGATCCAGCGAGGATCGCCAAACAGAAGATCAAGCGTAAAGGCTAACGGGAGTATAAACTCATTCATAAAGTTCATAAACGACTCAACAAGATTGTAGTGAAGCGGAAGCTGCCCGGAGGGCATCAAGGAGAGCGCTGTTCTCCCCGGGGCTCCTCACAGCAAAGCGGAAATAGTTCTCCTCAAGACCGGAAAAATTCCGGCAATCCCTGACATAAATACCTTTGCCCTCAAGATAAGGAAGCAATGCATCAAGTGAGCAGCCGCCTTTCCATTGAACCAGGAAAAAATTGGCAGCTCCACCGACAACTCTCATTCCATCAATAGTCGAAAACGACTCGGCGATCCTCTTTCGTTCAGAAAAAATCATCTCACGCAGCGCCTCTTCATAAGCGCCGCACTCAAGCAGCAATGGAGCAACCGACTCGGCAATGGCATTGACCGTCCAGGGCTCCTTGTAGTTGAGCAATCTCCGGATAATGTCGGGATGGGCAATCACAGCTCCAAGGCGCAACCCCGGCAGTGCATAGAATTTGGTGAGCGAGTGCAGCACAATGACATTTTTCAGCGCCAGCACCTTCCCCATCAGGGAGTTGTCGGGGAAAGCAGGAGTAAACTGGATAAAAGCCTCATCAAGAATAAACCACTTGTCGGGAAAACGGCTTGCCAGCGCCATGATCATCTCTGGAGGCGCCTCCGTTCCCGTAGGGTTGTTGGGATTTGCCGCAACAAAAGCGTCGGCATGAAGCAGGGCATCGGCCAGCAGCTCAATGGAGGGCAACTGAAAGCCGTTTTCAGGGGCAAGAGGAAGAAACGTAATCTCTGCGCCAGCCATCCTTCCCGCCCTTTCGTACTCGTAAAAGGAGGGGGTGAGCAGCAGAAGACGGCGAAGCCCGAGAGCCCTCGGAAGCAGGTAGATCCCTTCAATCGCACCATTGAGGGGAAGCACCATAGCGCCATCGAAACCAAACTTCCCTTTATAAAACGTTTTTATACCCTGGCCATCAATCGAAGGATAGGCCTGAAGAGCAAAAGAGTCGAGCGAAAGAGCGCCAAGAGGAGGAGAGAGGGGACTGATATTGACGCTGAAATCAAGCGCCGTCCCGCTCACCTGAGCAGCATGATTGAGGTTCGCCCCACCATGCTGATGATGATAGAGAGTGGTCATGAATGCACCTTGTCAATGATGGTAAAAATTTTGTTCAGGTCAAGGTGGCTGGAGAAGTGATCCGCAAGCAGTTCATAGCTCTCCTGACGACCCTTTTCATGCTTTTGGAGCCTGTATGATGGTTCCAAAAGAGAGAGAAACCACTGCTTGACAGACGATTCATCGAAAAGAGCATGAAAGTAGCTGCCCATTACCCTGCCGTCACTGCTCACCGCTCCGTCAAGCTCATCCTCCGGGCGGTTGTTCCGAGCCGTTACCCTGATGAAAGGCGTGCAGAGATCGGAAACAACACTTCGGCCCATATGAATCTCATACCCTGAAGCTTCTGCGCTTGTTCCGATAACAGTACCCCTTGCATTTGCAAGGCATTTATCCTGTTCAAGCACCGTTTCAACATCGAGCAGTGCGAGTGCCTTTGTTGTGCCAGCAGAACCTTCAACCCCATAAGGATCAGCAATGGAGTTCCCGAGCATCTGGTAACCTCCGCAAATACCCATGATGATCCCCCCCTCTGCCCTGAAGGCCCGGATTTCAGCCTCCCAGCCAAGTGAGTAAAGCCAGGCAAGATCGCCCCGCACATTTTTTGACCCCGGAAGAATGAGCGCCTTATACCCTTTCAGTGACCTCGGGTAGTGGAGATAGTGCAGCTCAACCGCCGGATCATGCTCAAGCGGCGAAAGATCGGTAAAATTGGAGATATGGGGAAAATAGATAGCTGCAACCCCGATTTTACCCTCTTCAGGGCCGCCTGCAGGATCGACCTTGGCCGAGAGCGGTACGGCATCTTCGGCATCAATGGCAAAGCCCCTGAAATATGGGATAACCCCGAGCACCGGAATTCCGGTCATCGATTCAAGCATCTCCACGCCATCACGAAACAGATCGATATCCCCTCGAAAGCGGTTGATGATAACCCCTTTAACCAGTGCGCGATCTTCGGCAGGAAGAACGGCAAGCGTTCCAACCACCTGACCGAAAACTCCCCCACGGTCAATATCTGCGACAAGAATAACGGATGCGCCAGAGAGTCTTGCTGTTCTGAAATTGACAAAATCGCGGTCGTACAGGTTCATCTCGGCACAGGAACCAGCCCCTTCGATAACCACCACTTCATGGCGCTTCATAAGCCGTTCAAGACTTTCACGGGCAGCCTCAGCCCAGAGGGAGGTATCCCTGAAATAGCCCTTCGCCGTCTCCGTCGAACAGACTTTTCCCTGCAACACCACCTGCGCTCCGGTATCGGAGTTCGGTTTCAGGAGCACGGGGTTCATATCAGCCGTTGGCACAACCCTGGCGGCCTCGGCCTGGACAATCTGCGCTCGACCGATTTCACAGCCGTCCGGAGTGACACCGGAGTTGTTAGACATGTTCTGCGCCTTGTAGGGTGCAACATCGATGCCTGCGTTGTTGAAAATCCGGCAGAGCGCCGTAGCAACAATGCTTTTGCCGACGTCAGAAGCGGTGCCAAAGATGGCAAGAGCCCGTGACTCATGTTCAGCTTTTACCATGTTTCGTGATGGACAAGAGTTTCAAGCTCCATTCTCGGTAGCCAGCCCGCCTGCTCAAGTTCCGGCGTTGCATGAAAAAAGCTGACATAGCCCACGGTGAGATAGGCCACCGGCACAATATGGTCAGGAATACCAAGCGCCTCACGGATATGATCGTGATGGACAATGCTGACCCAGCCAACACCGAGATTTTCAGCCCTTGCCGCAAGCCAGAGGTTCTGCACCGCACAGACCGAACTGTAGAGATCCATCTCCGGGTTCGCTGTCCGCCCAATCACCACCTCCCCGCTGCGCGAACGATCACAGGTGACGCAGATTCCGAGCGCCGACTCCATGATCCCTTCAAGCTTGAAGGTACGGTAAGCATCCTGCCTTTCACCGCCGAACATTCCGGCCGCCTCCGCATGGGCAATCTCAAACCCCTCCTTCACTTTTCGGCGTGTCTCAACATCTTTCACCACAATAAAATCCCACGGCTGCATAAAGCCGACACTTGGGGCATGATGCGCTGCATCAAGGAGGCGTGCTATCACCTCATCCGGCACCATGTCGGGCAGGAACTGTCCACGGACATCGCGTCGGCTGTAAATCACCTTGTAGAGAGCCTCTCTTTCCGCCTCGGTAATGGTCATGTTTGTTGTCAGGTTACTCATGTTCCTCTCATGTCAGTGTCAGAGCGGACAGCAGGGCCATTCATCAATCACCCTTGTTGCCCACAACAACGTATTGATAAAAATGCTTCAAATATCAGCCTTCAATCCAAACACAACGGTACGACCTGGCATCGTGTACCCCTTTACATACTGGTACTGGCGATCAAACAGATTATCGACCTCTGCTTTCAGGGTAATACCCAATCCCTTCTTTCCCTCCGTACCAAGCGAAAATCTCTTCGAAGCTGACACATTAGCGACAGCAAAACTGCCTTTCGTGACAACGAGTCCTGACCAACTACTCTCATAATCCTGAATCATACTCTTTCCGGTACAGGCCACACTAAATGCCGCGCTGAAGCCGTTCATATCACGAAGACGCAGACCGGTACTCGCATTCCACTGCGGGGTATAAAGCAGATGTTTTCCTGTAGCGTTA
Organism: Pelodictyon phaeoclathratiforme BU-1; assembly: GCF_000020645.1. Lineage (GTDB taxonomy): Bacteria > Bacteroidota > Chlorobiia > Chlorobiales > Chlorobiaceae > Chlorobium > Chlorobium phaeoclathratiforme. Next base: position 1,324,766 of record NC_011060.1, on the reverse strand, counting down.
TCCTTGTATTCGAGCAAATGCGTGTAATTGACATAGGGCTCAAATACCCATGAAGGAGAGAGGGCGTTCAGTTTCCATGAAAGCTCCGATTCTATTCCTGAAACCCTTGCACTGCCTATATTGCGATAGGTGAATGAATTTGGTGCGGTTGCAACCGTTTCGATCATCCCGGTATAGTCGGTGGTGAACCAGGTGAAGGAGGAGTTCAGCCCCTTGCTGACGACATCAAATCCCGCTTCCCAGGTATCACTGGTCTCAGGATTCAGATCGGGATTGCCGATATAGATTTTTCCGAAAGAGTTGATCTGGCCAGCCAACTCCCTTGCGGAGGGCATTCTGAATCCCTCAGCATAAGAGCCTCTGAGTTTCAGCACATCAGTGAGATGCCAGGCAAGGCCAGCCTGCTGCGAAAAATTATCACTCGATCTTGAGCTTCCCTCGCCTTCGGCCATATCAACCCTGTAATCATCATAACGAATACCCGCCGTCACAATCAACCGGTCATCGAACAAGCCATATTTACCAAGAAGAAAAGCGGCGGGATTCTCATATTTGCTCCAGAGAGGAACAAGCGTCGATTGAAGGTCATACTGCAGCCAGTCAACACCAGCGGTCAGCCTCAGCGACTCTTTTGAAAAGGTCAACTGGGCCTGTGCGCCTCTCTGGTCAACATCGCTGCTGCTTTTATAGGAGTAGACGGGATCGACATACTGGTATTCATCCATACCGGTAAAATAACGGGCCATCCATGAAAAGCGCTTGTCAGACAATGAACCCTCATAGATAAAATCGAGCGAGTGATTATTATTGACCGTGTAACTGGAAAGATCATTCTGACTCAGATAGGAGGGAGAGCCCGCTTTTTCAACATCGAAAGAGTGGTAGTTTATACCAACCCTCTGTCCCGGCAAAAACTCATACCCAATATTGAAGCTCGCAAGGGTCTGGTCGCTGTAACCGGTATTCAGATACCTTTCATTGGAACCGGTTAAATAATCGCCTGAATCAGAAATTGAGAAGCTGCCTGAAAAATCAAGGTTACCGACTCGTCCCTGAGCGCCCACGGCTGTTTTTGAGTAGTCATTGCTTCCAACGTTCTGTTCGATGAAGAGAGAGGGAGCCGCTTCACCCCTGATTGTAATGACATTAACAACACCTCCTATCGCTGCTGAACCATACTGTACGGCCGCCGGGCCACGAATAATTTCGATGCGCTCAACATTGTCAGTCATGATTTTGGCAAGATTGCCCGTGCCGGCACGACGCCCGTCAACAAGCACAAGCACCTTGCCCATCAGATCGTTACCATGCGATTCACTCCTGAACCCTCTGATACCAACCGAAGTCAAGGTTCCGGGATATTTCTGGATTTGTCCAAGATTCTTTTCGGCAAGCAGTGCACCGAGATCCTGTGCTGAGGAGCGCTCAATTTCCTCCCTGCCGATAATGGTAATGTTGGAGGTCACATTTTTCTTTGGCTCCTCAACTCGGCTTGAAGTAACCACCATCTCCTCTCCGGTAAAGCTTTTTGGCTGCTCTTCAGCCAGAAGCCCCCTGCTGCAAAGCAAGCCGGCCACAACGACGAGAAATACTTTTTTGTTCATTTGTTTTTTTCACCTGTTTTCAGTTTTAGAAATACATCAACTGACAGGGGCTATCTGAAGGCGGTGTGTAACTGACAGAAAACAGTGCCGCTGATTTTTTTGCAACAGGGTTCAGCGAAGAAAAACAGAAGAGCGAAACGGGGGGAACGAAGCCCTGTTGTTTCGGAACGCTCTGCAATATTCCGCCAAAACGACGTGCAAAAAGATCAAATGAAAAGCAATGCAAAAGAGATACAGCTTTGCCCCGACTATAACCCGTAGTCCGATCTTGTAATGCAAAAATAACTGGCAGGTCTCCTGACTATAACGGCTTCATACTGTTGCAGGCCTTCCCGCAGTTTTCCAGGGAGGAAAAGAGTGCAGTGACCTGAAACGACTGCTTTCGACAATCCATGATGGCCATGGAGTGTTATTGGCAGCTTACCGTTGTACAGTTGCGGGTACAGTTTACGATTTTCACGTAATTCCCTATTCTCCGGCTTTTAAACCGGCACCAGCTACGACGAAAGAACAGTGGCCCATTTTAAGAAAATTACCCGAGAAAAAAAACAGAGAAAAACATTCATCGGTGATTAGTCCACCCGTTCAGCATATTTCCTGCCAAAAAAACCCGGCAATCTCCTGCAATAAACAACGCCTCATCGATCTATTCTTCAAACTCGTTGAGGCCTCTGTCAGGACTTTACGTATATTCCGACCCTTTTTATGGGAACACCTATAAAAGAGCCGAGTATAGACGCCCTGACGGAGTCGGAACAACGCTTCAGAGCTTCCCATGAATCATAACGCAATCCTGTATGTTCATGGATACCAGAGCGGCATTCTACGAGAACCCTGTCATTATCGCAGATCGGCAAGCATGGGAAGAGATAAATCTTAAGGATGCCGGAACAATCGAGGTTGAAATAGGCTTCGGCAGCGGTGAGTATCTTCTCAGGAGGGCATCGGAATACCCTGACAGACTGTTTATCGGCATCGAAAAGAAATCCGGCCTGATAACGGAGCTTGCAAAAAAGGTTGCAATCCATAACATCGATAACATCCGACTGCTCGAGTCGTGCGCAAGCAACGCCTTTACCCACCTCTTCCCCGCATGTTCTCTTTCACGGGCTTATTCGCTCTTTCCCGATCCCTGGCCAAAAAGAAGGCATATCAAGTACAGACTCTTTTCGCCGCAATACCTGCGCCTGCTCAACAACCGGCTTATTTCAGGCTGCGAAGCGCTCATCGTGACCGACAGCAAAGATTATTATAACTGGGTGCTGAAGCAGCTCCCCGGCACCGGCTTCGAGGTTGAAAACAGCACCATACCAGCACAATTCGACACCAGATTTGAGCGAAAATGGCTGGAACAGGACTTCCGTACCTTCTTCAGGATTCTGCTCAGGAAAACAGAGCACATCGAAGCCTGAACGCCCCGGCACCGCCAACGATCCCGCCTTCAAAGTCACCGGTTTTAAATTCAGGGGATTATGTTGATTGTGATTGAGAATGTTTTTTCAGGAAAGAACGTCATACGGGGAAGAAGGAGTGCATTCTTCCAGGGTCACCCCCCTTGAACCATGAGAGCCTTCGATAATGATTCACTCAATCAAAGAAACCATCCATGAAAAAATCACTTGTTCTGGCCGCCGCAGGGATCGCTGGAGTGCTGCTCTGCACTCCTGTGAGTAATGCCCATGCGGATCTCAATCTGCACCTCAACATAGGGGGCAGTCCCTCAGTGGTAGTAGAAAGAAGTCCCGACTTCATCTACCTCGACGATTACGGTTTAGCCGTTTCCTGGGGATGGAACTACGATGTCATCCGGTACGACGGATTATACTTCATTTACCGCAACGGCGGATGGTTCCGTTCTCCCTCTTTCCGCGGGCCATGGTGTCGTGTCAGAAATTGGGATCTCCCCTACCAGATCAGAAGACATAATTGGAACGATATCAGGCGTCGCCGCGACCTTGAATACCGCAAACAAGACAGAACCTACTGGAACAGGCATTTCGAGGAACAGAGAATCCGCGACAGACGGCCCGATAGCAGACCTGGTTTCAGACCGGGAGACAGACCAGACGGCAGGCCCGACTTCAGACCGGACAGCAGACCCGATGGCAGACCAGACGGAAGGCCTGATTTCAGACCAGACGGCAGACCCGACCAGAGACCTCAGCCACAGAATCAGCCTCAGGGACGACCTGATCAGAGACCTGATGGCAGGCCCGATTACAGACCGGACGGAAGGCCTCAGTCCCAAGATCAGCCTCAGGGACGTCCTGACCAGAGACCAGATGGCAGACCTGATTACAGACCGGACGGAAGGCCTCAGTCTCAAGATCAGCCTCAGGGACGACCTGACCAGAGGCCGGATGGGAGGCCCGATTCCAGACCTGACGGCAGACCCGACGGCAGACCATAGACAGGAGAGGACTCGACCATAAGCAGAAAGAGAGGGAGCCCTTTCTCCGGCTCCCTCTCTCTTTTCCCGGAATCACCTACCAACTGCCGGACGCACCGCCGCCGCCCGATGATCCGCCACCGCCTGAAAAACCGGATCCACCGGACGACCATGATGAACCAGAACTGCCTGAACTAATCGAAAGTCCGCCGATTGAAGTCTGCCCCTTGGTCTGGAAATCTTTTTGAGCTTTTTTATACCAGTCGGTTTTTCGTATAAAAAGCTTTGTAATCGGGAAGCCGATCAGATAGACGATAAGACAATAAAACGCAACGTCTGACCCAAGGACAACGATCGGAAAAACTGCCCAGAATGGTATCAGAAAGAAGTATAAAAACCATCCGACACCCGGCGTCAGTATCCCGATTGCGGTAAATAATCCGATGATTCCGAAAATAAACGCTCCTAAAAGAATACGTTCCTGAATCGAAAGCTCCGGCCCTTCAATTTCAAAGAATTTCGACTTGTTCATCGAACCGCTCTTGACCTCTGACTGGGGTAATTCCCCTCCCTCAAGAAGTTTCATCACAGCATTGGTACCGTCAACGATACCACCTTCAAAGTCACTTTTTTTGAATTTAGGGGTCATAACCGTTTGAATAATGCGTCCCGCCATTGCATCGGTAAGCGTTCCCTCAAGACCGTACCCCACTTCGATGCGCATCCGCCGGTCGCCAGGAACCACCACCATCAAAACACCATTATCCTTGTCTTTCTGGCCGAGTTTCCAGGATTCGAAAACCCTGACTGAGTAATCTTCAATGCTCTCGCCACCGAGCGTGGAAATCGTCAGAACAGCAATCTGGTTTCCGGTGCGTTTTTCATGCGCCTGCAGGCTATCCGACAATGAGCGGTTAACCTCCTGGGAGAGAAGCTGTGCATTGTCCGTGATCCTGCCCGTCAGATAAGGGACGTCTGCCGCAAGAAGTATCGTGCTGATCATAAGCATGATCGGGAGTAACAGGATGATCAATCGTCTCTTCATAGTCCCTCCTCCTCGATAATTTCGTCGGGCAATTCGTTGTCCGTTGCTTCCTTGGATGTGGTTGCCAGTATGCTGGAGAGAGAGTCCAAACCGGCATCAAATGCCTGACTGATTTGTTTACTCTTCAAGAACGGAGTCATTGCCGCAATCATGATTCTTCTATCCTCTTCCTGTAGATGCACGTCCACTCCCTTGTCCGAAAGAATGACAATCCGACGCTCAAATAAACTCACCAGTAGCAGAATCCCTGTCCTTTTACGGGTAGCAAACAGCTCGCGATCCAGAAAGAGTGATTTTGCATACTGCTGCACTTCCGCCTCAGCGCGATAGCTGGACAGGAAGCATTTCGCAAATCGTGGAAACATGACGGTCAAGAGTGCCAGCAGGGCGCCGGATAAGAGTATACCAGCCACCATGATCAACGCAGGCAGATCAGGATACCAGTCGTACAACCACCAATCCAGCAGAAGAAGGATTAATCCGGCAGCGGATGCGCCGAGGGCAAACGCTTTCCATGGCAGTTCCGCGTAAGCATCACTACGCTGGATAACGCTCAAAACGATCTGGGTTCCGGTGCGCTTTTCCGTCTCGGCGACACGTCCATCAAGGTGACTGCGCTCCTGATCTGATACAATTTGTTTCATGCAGCATCCCTGTATCCGAAGATTATTATAATCGCCCCGTCCAGATAGCTTGCAGTGACATGAACTGCCTTCCGCTCCAGTCAGGATTAAAAACTCGATTTCATCCTCTTATTTCGGCAATAACAGATTGAGGGAAAAATTACAGAATAAATGGAGATCCGTCAAGAAATCCAGGAAAAACACCTTCGTAAATCCTGAAACCGAGCGCAACCCTCATTTTGATTTGTGCAGAACAACTTTTGCCGATTGCTCCCATTATCTCCGCACAGCATCACTGCGATGGATGTGGAGGCAAAGGGTCGCCGAATGGATTTTGTTTTAAGCGCACTCCCCTCTATATTTGGTTTGATGACGGCTTGGTGTGACTCATGCCGATTGTTACTGATCGGTACTTTGCCCGAACAAAGGAGATCGAATGGAAAACTCGAACGATCACTATGACAGCCCATGGAAAGAGGCCATTGAGCATTACTTTTCGGAGTTTATGGCCTTTTATTTCCCGGATGCCCATGCTGAAATAGATTGGTCACAGGAGCATATTTTTCTGGATCAAGAGTTGCGGGCAGTGGTGCAGGATGCTGAGCTGGGGAGACGCTTTGTTGACCGACTTGTCAGGGTGACCGAACGTTGTGGCAATGAAAGCTGGATATACATCCACGTTGAAGTGCAGGGCAAAAAGCAGGTCGAATTTGCCGAACGGATGTTTGTGTACAATTACCGGATTTTCGACCGATACAAAAGACCTGTAGCAAGTTTGGCGGTGCTGGCCGATGAACACAAGCTTTGGAAACCAACCTCTTATGGTTTTTCTGTGCTGGGATGTCGCCATACGCTGGAGTTCCCGGTTGCCAAACTGACAGATTATGAAGACAAACTCGACGAGCTGCTGGCATCGGATAACGCTTTTGGATGGATTACGGCGGCACACATCCTGACCAAAAAGACCAGAACAGAGGATCAGGAACGGTACAACGCAAAACTCCGTTTACTGCGGATATTGTATGACCGGCATTGGGATAAACAACGGGTAATCAACTTATTCAATGTCATCGACTGGTTAATGCAACTGCCGGAATGGTTGAATAGCAAGGTCTGGCAAGAACTTGAAACAATTGAGGAGAGAGAAAAAGTGCAATACATTACAAGCGTAGAACGTATTGGCATTGCCAAGGGAATAGCCAAAGGCCGTGTTGAGGGCCGTGTTGAAGGCCGCGTCGAGGGCGAATCAAGGTTATTGAAAAGGCAGCTTGAGCGTCGCTTTGGCCCTTTGCCTGAGTGGGTATCAGTCCGATTAGGGAGCGCAAAAGAGGATGAGCTGGAAACATGGAGTGAAGCCGTTCTCACAGCCCCGACTCTGGAAGCTGTTTTCGGAAAAACTGACCCATCGTAAAAGAGTTACTGGCGATGTACTTTCACTGAATAACCGTAATTCGACGGTGTGCTGGTTAGGCATGGGAACCAGGTTGTTTTCCATGCCCTTCATCCCCCTGCTTCGAGAGCCTTCCTGCAGGGCTTCGAAAATCACGACGATGTAATTTCAATCGATTCCCTGACCCATCACAAGATGCAACACTCCCGCTACAATCCAATCTCGCAACTCCTGGAATGGCCAGCTCTCCATGATGGGTTCACATCAAATAACTGCTTCTGTTACGAGAAGATAAACGTCAAAGTCGCTTTCAAACAGCCTGTCCTGCACGATCCGGTACTTTTCAAACTCGCTTTCGGCGTGTGCTTTGGCAATTTCTGCTGTCACCTTTCCGGCATCCTGAAAAATTTCATCTGATTGGCCCATTTACGAAACTGTACAGCACGTTCGTTTTCAATATTGAAGCCGACAGCAATCATCGCATGAAGATTGTAGTGCTTGACCTGATAGTTTTTGCCGTCGCTGGCAGTTGTTAAGTAATCCTTAATAACTGAGGTTTCTTCAAGCTCATTATCATCGACAATACGCTTCAGATGCTGGTTTATGGCAGGAACGGAGACATCATACGGTATTGCCATCATTTTCTGCGTCAGCCAGATATTTTCATACTCATAGCGCATTTCAACGCTGGTTCCGACTTGCCGACAACCGGCGACAAAGGTCAGATATTCAGCCGCCGAAGAGCGGACGATAGAGAGTTCCTTACCTGTTTTTTTCTCCCGCTCATGCCTTCACCCTCTTGTCTATCGAGAGGCAAGCCATCAGTTCGGCCTTGAGGGCCTGCGGCATCCCGTCGCCAGGGAAGCGTTTCTTTTCCTCGACATTCCGCCTGGAGAGAGTTTTTTTATCCATTCGAAAGCCGCAAGGGTTATGGGAGCCTTTGGGTAGAACAACTCGTTTTGCAAAAAGGAAATATACGATTGCAGTAAAACACGTTAAAAACAATAAATTACTGTGATTCTATTGGACTGCCTCACCTATTTCCTGCATTAATGCAACTTGTCTGGCGAATCGAGTCTTGGATCTCTCGGCATGCCTCTACTGATTGGTGAGTATCGCAGAAAGTTAACCCTGCATTGTGATCAGGGCAAAATAATGACTTCATGAACGTCCCTAATTCCCCCATGGATAACAAATGTAAGCAATACTCCAACAGCGACGACGCCATAGCGGTCAAGCCACTTAACTTTCCGCTCTATTTTTACCTAACGGTACACTTTTCTGGAATGTTTTATTTGACGAGATCATAGGTTTCGGAAAAAATATCCCCAGCCACAATTCCCATGCTGCCATACTGATTTCTGACAAACCAGTCGCCCGCTTTTCCAGAAAGCATTCCCTGGTGACCGGGTAGCTCCAGTCGATATGAACAAGTCAGAGGGGTAACATCTGCTGCCTGCGAAAGGCTGCGATACCAGCTATCTTCACCCATTTGTATTGGATGAATCGGCTAATAGAGTTTTTCAAACAACTCCCGTTGAACTGGCCACCGTTCGCCGCAAACACTAATACTAATAACAATCGCATCGCCAACCCCGCATCGAACCGGCCCCTCAAGCGTCTTGATCACTTCAGAATGCCAGATGAATACCACCGATACGACCATCTCACGCTTTCTTGCTTTCTGCCACTCCGCTTCAGCAATTCCGTTATGATATTTGTCGGTCTATATATCCACATGCGTGTGGTTAATTTTCATAGTTCACTTGCCTTTGACTCCATTCTCGATTTCATCCGCTTATCGAATATACTCGTTAGCACGAAGTACCTGCTCGCAATAGCCTTTTTGGGTTTCCGGATTTTTTCGAATAGGCACCAAGGCCTTTAATAGTCATATACAAATGCCCTTTTCTCTTTGGCAATCGGAAGCTGACGACTTTGTTTGAAATAGTCTAACTCAGAAGAAACCCTCTCCTTCCACTCTTTATCAGTCATATTCCTGTTTATTCTTGAAGAAAGCTCGTCTACCCATCCAACAGGGGCTGGCCAGCTTTTAACGATTTTATTTGCATCAACCGAGAAAATTCGCCGACCTTCATCGCAAAAGGTCACACGCTCCACCTTGTATTCATGCAGACGCAAGGGCTCTCCGATCATTTTCATTGAGCCTGCTTCCCAAAAACGTTCCGTCCGGTCTTCGCCAGCGGATATGATATATTTGCCGTCAGGACTGAACCCTATACTGGTAATCTTCCCCAAATGGGCGTTATATACTTTTTTAACCAAATTTAAAGTTCTCGAATCCCAGAGAGAAAGAGACCCATTTTCAGTACCGGTAACCAGATATTTTCCATCTACGCTTTCTGCAAGACATGCCAAAAATCCGGAATATAGTGACTTTTTGAAATTCCGTTCACCAGCAAGATGCTTCCCGGAATCCGCGTCCAGCAATTCCAGTTCTCCAAAGTCCCCCCCCAAAATGATACGCTGACCGTCCACACTGTATTTAATGGTTTTCAGCATCATAGCAATGCTGCCCTTCATTTCACCGCCAATCGGTTGTTGCGATTGAGCATCCCACATTTGCAATTGACCGTATTCCGCACCTGTTATGATTTTTTTGCCATCATTGCTGACTGCTACGGCAACGGGATGAAATAAAAAATTTTCCCCTGCGATCATGGTGCTGCCAATATTTTTCCCCGTCTTTACATCCCATCGTTGCATTTCGCCGTGGAAATGGCAAGCGATGATCGAATTGCCATCGGGGTCAAAGCACATGGCTTCTATTCCTCCAAAACGATCGATTGATGGCAATCCGATATATCCTTTTATTAACGGTCCAGCGAGTTTCCCGCTCGCTGCATCAAAGACCAAAATCGATCCATCACCATACCCCAACGCGACCAAACGTCCGTCCTTGCTGGTGCATGTGATGCTTGTCTCGGGCCAGATAACCTTCCCAATGTTATTCTGAGAAGATTCCCATCCAGAAGTTCTCCATATCTCCACCGTCCCCCCAAACGAAGCATATGTTAACTCACGTCCGTCTGGCGAATACGTCACTATTGATGATCCTGAAAAGGTGCTGTTTTTCATTAACGCACTGCATTCCACTCCCATAACGGCATTCCATATCTTGACCGTTCGATCTTGGCTGGTTGAAGCAATGTATCTGCCATCGAGACTAAACGCCAGACTGTTGATATACGCCTCATGCCCCTTGATTTTATTTATCTGGCCACCCGTACTGGCATCCAAAACCTGCAAAAAACCCTTTGAATCGCCAACGACAAACCGACTACCATCCCTGCTGAAGGCCATGGCGCTGACATATCCAACATCGGAGGAGCCCCTGATCGACTCCCACACCATATTGCCAGTCTTCAAGTCGATGAGACGAACAGTTTTCTGGTAAATTTCACTTAAGAGAATTCTTTTATAATAACTGTTGCCGCTCGCCACAAATCGCCCATCCGGACTGAATTCGACCCGTTCACACCCATGATTGATAATAGGCAAACCGATCATCTGGCCAGTGCTGGCATCCCATAAACGCATCACCTTTTCTGGGTATAGCTTGTTAGCCTGCCTTTCATTGGTGACGGTGATGACAACCATGCCGTCCGGGCTCATCTTGACATCGGTCAGCTCATCTTTTTTTAATGTGATACATTTTACCGTCAAAACACCCGTATTAATATCATAGACGCGAACGGTCAACTCACCACCACCAACAGGAACTGTGGCAACGGCACGCCCCTTAGCGACGTTGATGAACATTTTGTTAATCAGCGCGTCCTCGTTGTTTTCAAAAACGGTTCTCCTGATAAAATTGCCTGTTTTAGCATCCCAGAACTCTACGGCACAATCCTCACGGCCAACAACAATCTGACTCCCGTCCGGGCTGTAGGTCATTGCGATGATGGGCTCCTTATCCGTCACGATTTTCTTCAGATCGCGATAATGCAGCAAGGCGCTCATCAAACCACCCTCCGTTACCGTCCCAGGCATAATCCGGTAGGCCGCTATCAAGTTCTGTAACACCTTCAGATTGTCCCCTTCCTGTTGGCCAGTAATCATTTTGTCAGCATCGCTCACGAGCCTCAGAGATACTTCTTTTTTCAGCTCTGACCTTGCGCGGTTTGCACTTTTAAACGACAGGATCGTCAAAGTTAAAAGCAAAAAGACTACCCCGAATACAAGCGTTTTCCAAAGCGTATTGACCCTGGCATGCCTCGGCGTTATCGCCAGCCGTTCAACAAGATCGTCACTGGCTTTTCCTTCCCTGACGGCACCCTCTGTTTCATCCAGCCATATCTTGCCGAGGTGGCCAAGCCATTTGTTCGTCCTGTCCTTGATCGAAGGGTCATGGATTGCCCCTTCGACGTTAATGGTGATGACAGGACGTTTTGGATGTCGTTCCCTGAATTTCTCAACCTCCACCTGTACCCACCTCGGGTCATTCAGCGTCTCCTTGTTTGCCACGACAACCAGTGCCCTTGAACGAAACAATGCTTTTTGAAGAGCTGCATCCAAGGCTTCTCCTGGAGCAGCTTCTTCCTCGCTGAAAAACACCCGAAAATCATGATCCTTCAAGCGACGTGTAAGATCCGAAGCATAATTTCTTGTCCCCCTTGGTGGTCGCCCCAATGCAAACGAGACAAATATGTCATAACCAAACAGGCGAGAAGCAATACTGTCCCACGTTGAGCCTCCAACGCCCATTGCGATTTTGGGTAACAGGTTGCGCATTAAATCAAACATTGCGATTTATAATTTACGGTTTACTGAATAAATCGAAGCCACTTCAAACCGCCATGGTGTATAGAGCCGTATTCGATGTCGGTCTTATATCTCCTTCATGCAGATGCTGCCGATTCAGAAGGTCAAGCACCCATATATTTGCCTCCTTGAGTGCTTCAGCACCACAAAAAGCGCAAAAAATGAACCCATGCCTGGCGAATCGAGTCTTGTACCTCTCAGCATGCCTATTCTGGTTGATGTGTATCGTATAGAGATAACTCAGGATTGAGGTCATTACAAGTTTATGATTTCATGAACGTCCCCTATCGATCCGCCCTGTTACTCTAAAATATATAGGCTTACTCATTACAAGATTATACGTTAAATCCTCAAGCGAGGGCTCTTTTTATGCTAAAGCACTCATATCAGGTTTAACTATATCGCATATAACTTTAATTGCTGCTTACCCCTAACCGCTCTTGTCATAAACTCTCTTGCATGCATTTCATTAGTGATCATCACAACTCTATCTGAAACCATACATGCCTGAACAACAACACGTATATCGTCAATATGAGGGTGTGGACTTAAGGGATCAACAAAAAATATTACAACATCACAATGACCATATAAAATAGCTGTTGCTATTTCAATATCTCCACCCTTAGGACCAGAATGATAGCGAATCATTTTATTTCCAATCGTCCTATTCGTTGCTGCAGCAACCTCACGCCCTGTTGTACCTGTTGCTAATATAGCACAAAATTGACCAAGTTCATATTCATGATCGACTGCAAATTCGACCATTCTTGGTTTCATATCATCATGAGCAATTAATGCAATGGTCATTTCTTCAAATCTTTTAGGTTGCTCTACCAGAGGAGATGGAATTGTTTGCCTACACAATAATTCATTGCTAATCTGAGATGGAGTATCCAATGGAACATGTACTATATTATCAGGTATCGTCTCAATATCAAGTTGCAATGGTACTGCTTGATAATTTCTATTTTTATCAAGTTCAAACTCAGTATGATACCATGCTAAAACTGAGCCAATATTCATCAATCGTTTTGCATGCCATTGATCGCACAAACGAGTTAAAGCTAAGTTTTCGTTTCTTTGCCAATGATTTGCATTAGGTGCAAAAAAAGGCCAAACGATACTTAATTTTCTCTGACAAATTAAGTCAGATAAAATAATTACTCCCCCCTCATTTGTTTTTTTTAATCGCGTTAATCCACATGAGTTTAACAACCAATTAACTACTATTTGATTTAACGGGGCTAAGTTAAGCTTTTTATCACCATAGAATAAGCGATCATAAGTTCCACCAGTAAAAACAAAATGAAATGGGAAATTATCTAAGCGCTCACTATCTTGATTTAGTTCTAAATTATAAATCTGATTAATAACAGTCATTAATCGTTGATTGGCGATTACGTCATCATTACTAGCCAAAACACCAATTACTGTTTTTTTGATAGATCTTTAGACATAACACCTCCTTTTTTATGATTAAATAAAATAATTTTTCATCATAACACATTAAGTGACAAAAGCGGTAAGTAGGAATCCCCAGATTTCGGAAAAAATATTTCCATACTGAATACTTTAATTTACGTTATTAATCCTTAAATTACTACAGTTCTTCAAGAATCAGCAGGTGTTGATTTGGCTCCTCCTTCCGCTGCTTTGTTGTTTTTATACATAGTTTTACGGTATTCCCTACGATAACTTTTGCTGCTGAATCGAATGACGGATCTTACCCCATAAAGCTGTAATACTTGGATGTAAAAAAAATATGATTCATCAACTCATCCAAAGAGAAAAAACAACACGAAAACAACTCTATTCACAATGGGTCGTTGTCGAAGACGAACCGTTTCTGGCACGCTTCAAAGAGAAACCCCTTGCCAAGTTCAAGCAAAAAGTGTTCGAGGTGGTCGATAATGGCCGTTTCAAGTGCATGTTCTGAATACGCGCTCTTCTCTTCCATATCCAGAAACTCAAGCACGCAAGGGCTTTTAATCACATCCTCCGGTTTTTCAATAATCAGCCCCTTCTCTGAGAGCTGCCTGATTCCCTCCTTGTCACGACTGAGCGTCAACTGTTCATAGAGCGAGGCCGATATCTGCCGCTCAAGCTCTCTGGCACCCCAACTGTTTTCACGGGCTTCAATTTCATAGAACCGACGCTCATCAGCATTCGAATTGGTCAGCAAAGCAACATAATGCGACCACCCGAGAGCTAAGCTGCCTGCCAGTGTTACAGAGAGTTTCAGGAGCACTGGCAATGGCACCAAAAGATGTCACAGGAAGCATCTGTTGAATCTTTTGCAAACCAGCCGAAATTTCAAAAGATTGGTCAGACGGCGTCTGACCAATCTTTTGATAAGCCAGATAAAAAGTTCTGCACAATTTAAGGTTAGTCGAAGAGATACCCTTTAACCCAAGGGTTTTGAGTTCTTTTGAGAGCCGATTAATCAGGCCTTTGCCATAGAGTTCAGATCGTTCGGCTCCGCCCTGCTCAAATTCGACAATGTACCACCCGAAAAGTCAGTTCCGGATCACCAGGGAGGTGTCGACCGACCGGGCGGCTCTGTGCTGCAACTCGATGTTGGTCTCTTTGAAGAGGGCAAGTAACTGTTGATAGTCCATAAGGTTTGCGGCTTACCTCTACTGGTTGATTTGTACCGTAGAAGGATAGCTCTGAATTATTATCATTACAATTTTATGATATCACTATATGTAAACCATTCAATAAATCGGTTTGCCTTTTTGCTCGGAAATTCTTTGCCTAAGGCAATAATGCCATAGAGCTGCCCTTCCGATTTGAACGATTAAAAAACTATTTCGTTTCTTTCCCAGATACCCCAAGAAATAAAATAATCAGGATAAATGATATGAACGAGTGGCAAAAGCGGATTACCATCAACCCTTATCAGTGCGGCGGGCGTCCATGCATCCGTTGACTGCGAGGCAGGGTAATCGACATCCTTGACCTCCTTGCCGCAGGTCTGAATCAGGATGAAATAATCGAGGAATTACCCGATCTTGAAAAAGAGGATATTCTGGCGGCATTGAAATATGCCAGCAAAAAACTCGACCATCCGGTGATTGCGGCATGATCATCTGGATTGATGCGCACCTGTCTCCAATACCCCACCTCAGCTCCTCTGGGTGACTTGCGGAAACACATCGAATGCAAGAATGCGGGAAGTGCTTGAAAAAAAACTTGATAAAGCTGCCAAACTGTTGCGTTCCGGAGAAAAGGTAGTCGAAATCAGTGATTTGCGTTAAGCGAGCCTGCTCAAAGAAAATACACCGTCCAGCAGCAAAGCGGCCACCTGAATACTGAATACCGAATACAGGTTACAATTCTATAGTATTACAATATAATATATTATAGAGTTGTTTCGATATACGGAAGAACGTTCCATCGTTGCGTTTACTTAACGTAGTTGTGAACGTCTGCTCGGTATGATGGTTTCGGCGACGTCTCTCCTGTTCGACCCATTCGTCCACCACGTAGTGAAGATAGATGTTGGCAAGCAGTGGCGAGATCACCGACACCTGCGGTGTGCCTTCTGTTTGCCGATATCGTTTCCCGTCTTCGTTATATCCCGTCTTGAGCCATTTTCCGATAAGGCGCAGTGTCCTTTTGTCGCCGACTCGTATGCTCGGTCTCTTATATCTGGAATATGGAGGCACAGGGTTCGCCGAATGGATTTTGTTTTAAGCGCACTCCCCTCTATATTTAGTTTGATAACGGCTTGGTGTGACTCATGCCGATTGTTCCTGATTGGTTGTTTGTCCAAACAAAAGAGATCGAATGGAAAACTCGAACGATCACTATGACAGCCCATGGAAAAGTGCCATTGAGCGCTACTTCCCCGAGTTTATGGAGTTTTACTTTCCTGCGGCTCATGCAGAAATTGATTGGTCGAAGGATCATGTTTTTCTTGATCAGGAACTGCAAGCCGTCGTTCAGGATGCCGAGTTGGGGAAGCGTTTTGTTGACAAGCTGGTCAGGGTGAGTGTGCTGAATGGTGATGAAAAGTGGATATACATTCATGTTGAAGTGCAGGGCACAAAACAGGCTGAGTTTGCCAAACGCATGTTTGTCTACAACTACCGGATTTTCGACCGATATGACAAGCCTGTTGCCAGTCTGGCGGTGCTGGCGGATAAACACAAACAATGGAAACCAACCTCTTATGGTTATACCGTATTGGGCTGCAGTCATACTATCAAATTCCCGGTTGCCAAGCTGACCGATTATGAAGATAAGCTCGACGAATTGTTGGCTTCGGATAACGCTTTTGGATGGATTACTGCGGCTCATATCCTGACCCAGCAAACCCGAAAACAACATCAGGAACGCTACGAAGCCAAACTCCGTTTGGTACGGATACTTTATGAGCATCACTGGGAAAAACAACGTATCATTGATTTGTTATATATCGCAGATTGGTTGATGCAACTCCCGGATTGGTTGAACAGTCAGATCTGGCAAGAACTTGAAACTATTGAGGAGAACAAAAAAGTGGAATACATTACAAGCATAGAACGAATTGGTATAGCCAAAGGTATAGCCAAAGGCCGTGTTGAGGGACGTGTTGAAGGCCTTGTCGAGGGCCGCGTCGAGGGCCGCGTCGAGGGCCGCGTCGAGGGCGAATCCAGGTTATTGAAAAGGCTACTCGAACGTCGCTTTGGCCCATTGCCTCAGTGGGCATCAGAGCAGTTAGGGAGCGCAAAAGAGGATGAGCTGGAAACATGGAGTGAAGCCGTTCTCACAGCCCCGACTCTGGAAGCTGTTTTCGGAAAAACTGACCCATCGTAAAAGAGTTAACGGTTATGTACTTTCACTGAAAAAGCTGTGCTTCTATTGCGCTGCGTCACCGATTTCCTGCACATAAGCATAGTGCCGACGAATCAAGTCTTGAACCTCTCGGCATGCCTCAACTGGTTGGTTTAGTTCGTAGAAAGGTAACTCTGCTTTGTGATTGCAAGTTCATGATTTCAGGATGTCCCCAAGCTCGCCACAGCTTTTTACCGTTTTTCATTAGACATTTTCTTCATAGTAATATGAGTAGTCGATGCCTTTCATAAACATTTCGCGGTCGTTTATTTTGGTGGTAAGCGCCTTTTCCAGAAGTGTTTTTAAAACACTACTTTTGGTTGGACTTAACATCATCGCATTCATGTAATCTCGTTTGCTTATTTTACTCCAATCAACGCATTTTTTAAGGCGTTTTTTAAGTATCAAATCCAACCATATTCTGCTGCTTCTTCCATTACCTTCCATAAAAGGGTGGGCAATGTTCATTTCTACATATTTGTTTACGATTTCGTCAAATGTAGTTTCGGGCATTGCTTCTATTTGCTTTAATGTGCTACCTAAAAAACGTGATACGGCAAATTGAAACCCGCCTTTTGAAATGTTTTTTTGTCTGATCTGCCCTGCAAAATCATATAATCCGCCAAATAAATAAGCATGTATTTGTTGTAAACCTTTGGTTGAACCAATTTCCAGGCTATTGATAAAAGTACTTTCAAACAATGCATACGCTTTTGTCTTGCTTTTTCCGTCTATACTTTCATCACTATAGGTAAACCATTCAATAAATCGGTTTGCCTTTTTGCCCGGAAATTCTTTGCCTAAGGCAATAATGCCAGTATAATCCAACACATCAGTTAAATATCGTTTACCGTCATTTGCCAAAAGTTTCAGTTGGGTAGTAGCACTAACCAACTCGTTTTTTTCTTTTTTCAATTTGGCTTTAAGATATTTCCAATAGTTGCGGGTTTTGGTGTAGTCGTCCTGGTCGGTAAGCAAAGCTACAATATCCAACACACTAAACCACCACTTGGCATTTTGCTCGTCCCAAACAGCTCGCACTTCGCGGTCATCAAAAAAACGTATGGATATTTTTATATTACTCATGATTTGAATGTTACCTATATGTCATTTTGAATTTTTCTGACCAAAGGAATGGTAATTTATATATTGTAGTTGCTGTCCGCTGTGTAACGTTACAATGACAGCTAACTTGCTAACCTGCGCTACTCTATTGCGCCTTACACGACTATTCGATGAATGGCTCTTCGCGCATTTTAATGGAAAAGAAATTTCATTTTACGGCACCCTCAGATTTTCATATCCAGTTTCCCACAGTAAAAGAGGATCCTTGTTCGATAGCTTTCGAAGCCTCGAAACCCTCGAGCAGTTGCTTTTATTAACTGGATTTTGCTGTTTATTCCTTCCGATATAGCGTTGCTGACTTGATGTTTGAGGTGAGTAGACCGGAGGAATTTCACCTCCAGCCCCTCGCAGATCCGGACAGGAACGTCCCCGCTCATCCGGCTCCCATCATCTAGCCATCGAGGTATACCCCGCTTTCCAATGCGCAAATAAGTTTGGATTCTCTTCCGCCAGAAGTCGCAGTTTTCTGCTTGCTCTGGTTTTGTGCCCACTCAATTGCTTGTACTTTCTCATCATCCAGTGTGCCAAGTAATAGTTCATGTGTTGCCAAACCGGAGCCATTGCTGAACCGTAAAATCGCGTGTAGTAGTTCTTCCATCCCCTCAGTATCGGGTTGAACTGTGCTGATAAATCCGCAAGTTCCAAGCTGTTTTTGAGCTGTAGCTTCCACCTTCTGATCGTCTGCCGCATGTGTCGCAGTGCATCCCGGCTTACTCCCGGCAGAAACCCAATAAAGTAAGTTCCATCTTTCTTCTTGGCTTCCCGTGAACAGAAGGTAAAACCAAGAAATGTAAACTGATTTACTGGATGCTCGTCCTTGCGATTGCTATCCCTGCAATACACTATCTGCGTCTTATCAGGGTGTAACTCTAATCCGCACTCACGAAAACGCTCACCAATCTTTCGCTTTACCAGCTCTGCCTGTATCTTGCTTTTACAGTGAAGAACGCCATCATCGGAGTACCGACAAAACGGCACACCGGGTAGATTTTCGCTCACCCACCGGTCAAACGCATAGTGCAGAAACAGGTTCGCCAACAGTGGACTCACCACTCCCCCTTGGGGCGTTCCTTTTGTCCGTTCTATCAGCTCACCTTCCGGGGTCTCCATCGGTGCCTTTAGCCACCGCTCTACGTAAAGAAAAACCCAAGGAGTTTGGCAATGTTTCCGAAGAGCGCGCATTAACAACTCATGATCGATGTTATCAAACAGCCCCTTGATGTCGAATTCTACAACCCAATCATATTCCCAATTTCTCTTCCTCACTACAGCTATAGCGTCATGAGCTGAACGCCCCGGACGATAACCATACGAATCTTCATGAAAAACTGGTTCCAATATGGGCTCAAGCACCATTTTTACAACGCTTTGAGCTACCCTGTCCGCCACGGTTGGAACACCAAGCATACGCACTCCTCCAGATTTCTTCGGAATGCCCACACCCCTTACCGGCGGCGGAAAATAACTGCCGGAACTGAGCCTGTTCCATACCTTGTACAGGTTGTCTTTCAGTTTTGTTTCAAATGCCTGTAACGATTCTCGGTCTACACCGGCTGCACCTCCATTAGATTTCACTTGTTGATACGCTTTCAAGACAAGTTCTTTGGAAATTTCATATGGCTTTGTCATACCGAAAAGCTCCTTCTGTTTGCACAGTTGACATGACTGTATGACCAGATGACGCGACCCCTTTGCTCCAGCCTCATTACAAGGCTTTCATTGCTCGTACGAGTCGCTCCGTCCCTTGATGGCGCATTGGTATTATCGGCCTCGCTTTTTACACTTGCGCCTTTCCCTTTGCATCGCCAACGAAGGTTCCTGTAGTTCAATACAAGAGCCCGAACCAGGATCACGCTGCCTTTATGCCGGACACCGCTTGGCCAGTAAACAGGTTTCCGCCAAACTTTTCCTGAATTAACTACTCCCTTCAGTTTTGATGTCATCTTAATCTTTTCGACACGTTCACGGCAGTTTGTTTGTACTCGTCTTCCTTGGCTCACACCTGACATCTTTACGATGCCTTTTCCGTAACGCTCACGACAAGGGCTTTTGACTAATGCCGCTTACGGTGGTTTGCACCCTGCTCCTGCAAGCCGAATGCGAGGGGACTTCCCTCATCTCTTATAATGCTTGGCTACAGCGCACAGTAATTGAGAATGTTCCCTTTATGACGTTCCATCATATCTTTCACTTTTATCAGTGGCTTCAGTTTTGTCTTGTCGACTAACTCACACCAGTACGCGAAAAATATCTCGCCCCTCAGTCCTGATGAGCAGTTCCAGAAATCACGAAAGATATTCTTCAACACCCAAGCCACACCGGTCTTAAATTCGCATGCTATCAACTCGTTAAACCGTGTTTTTTGGCTCTTGGTCATCTTTTCGGGATTTCGAAGCCAGGTGTATTTCGAGCCAACCAACCTTGTATCCCCATCTTTCTTCAGTTCCTGTGATTCCTGATGCCGAACCTTGTTAACTGCGTCATTAAGATATTTGCTGATGTGAAACCGGTCGTGAACAATATCAGCCGCAGGAAGGAGCTTATGTGTAGCTGTTGCAAAGGCTTGCCACATATCCAGCGATACCGACTTAACTGCCTTTCGTTGTTGTTTTGAAAGGGTTCCTAACAGCTTTTTCGTTGCTGTCAGTGTCCGATCCTCAATGACATCAAGTACTCGGCTTTTATCAAGATCATTGAGTATGGTGATGTATTTCTGGCCCGACCTGAAGCTTTTTTCGTCCATACCTACATGCACTACATCATCGGGCTCACGGCGTAGAAGTCCTCGCTCTACAGCACGTTTCATAATCTGATCCACAGCATGCCAATCAAGCTTGAGTATATTTGAGGCCGCTTGTACACTGGAACAGTGCTGGAGCAGAGCAACGGCAAAACCTTCAAACATGAGGGTAAAACGGGAATGGGGGGCCGCCCAAGGGACTGCTATGGTCTTCACACCACACGTTTCGCACTGACAACGGGGAATGCGTGCTATGATGATGGTTTCAAACTGCATGGTATCAAGATGCCGCCAACGTTGTTCAGGGGCCTTGTCATAGGCTTTCCCGCGCACCCCACATTGAGGGCATATTACTTCATCGCCTACAAAACGGAGGTGAACTTCTATCTTCAGACCAGAAACGGAAAGGTTGACATCATCGACCTCCCAGATGGCAGGAAATCCCAGTAATTGCTGGTAATGCTCGGTTAGTTTTTGCATCTTGGTGGTTAGGATTGAAATACTGCAGTCTACAATTTTATCCCATCATTCCACTAAATTATGCGGAGAGCCCGATGAATAAGCGCAACAAAGAAGCGTCTTACTGATAGGGTACGCCTTGTAGCGTTTATTACAGACCAAGTGCTCTTTGCGGATTTTAATGGGGAATAATTGAATTTCGCCATACAAAATCATGCATGGCTAACTCATTTTACAAAAAATAAATATACTACTCATCGCCCCCTCCCTTCGGCTTCTGCAGAGACTCGATCTCCTTGACCATTCTGTCGAAGTCGCTTTCGAATAGCCTGTCCTGAACGATGCGGTACTTTTCAAACTCACTTTCGGCATGAGCTTTGGCAATTTCTGCAGTCACTTTGCCCGGATCCTGAAGAATTTCACGATCAGTCGCTGCGATGAAGCGATTGAGGCGGGTTTCCCAGTCCTGCATGGTCATGGGCATCTTGCGTAGCGCCATGTCCTCTGCAACATCGAGGTATGCCGAAACCAACCGTGAAAGTTGTGCTATTTCATGTTCGGTCAGGTAGTTCTTTGCGACCACAACGTCGAACTTCTGGATCTTTCCTCCGGGAGCATCCTTCCATGTGGTCAGCCCCATATTCTGTTTTTCGGCATCTGCCCGGTTAAAGATGACCTCCACTGCGGTCTGGCCATGTATTGCCCAGTGCAGTTTATTCTGCACGGTGGCGAAAAAGCGCTTGGTGGCCTGGGCTGTCACGTCGTAGTCGATGGAGGTTGCATAGATGTCAGTGACCTTCTGATAGAACTTGCGCTCGGAGAGGCGAATTTCCCGAATGCGCTGCAACTGCTCTTCAAAATACTGGTCGGTAAGGATGGAGCCACCGCTTTTCAGGCGTTCGTCATCCATGGCATAGCCCTTGATGGTGAACTCCTCAATGATAGTGGTCGCCCACTTGCGGAATTGTACTGCACATTCGGAATTTACCTTGTAACCGACGGCAATGACAGCGACAAGACTGTAATGTTTGGTGTTGTAGTTTTTTCCGTCTCGGGCAGTTATTCGAAAATTTCGAATAACTGAGTCCTCCTGTAATTCGCTGTCTGAAAAAACTTTTTTCAGGTGATAGTTTATGGTATGAGTCGCCACGTCATAGAGCACCCCCATCATCTTCTGGGTAAGCCAGATATTTTCATCGGCATAAACCGCATCGACGCCCCCTGTGCCGCTGGCAGCGATAAAGGTCAGGTATTCAGCCGCCGAAGAGCGGATAATAGAGAGCTCCTTTCCTGTTTTTTTCCTCCCGCTCATGATTTCGCCCTCTTGTCTATCGAGAGGCAAGCCTTCAGTTCATCCTTAAGCGCCTGTTGCACCCCGTCACAGAGGAACTGTTTATTATCCTCGACATCCCGCTCGGAAAGAGTTTTTTTATCCATTCGAAAGATGCAAGGGTTATGGAAGCCTTTGGGTAGAATAACTCGTTTTGCAAAAAGAAAATATACGATTGCAATCAAAACACGATAAGAACAATAAATTACTGTGATTCTATAGCACCGCGTCACCTATTTCCTGCATTAATACAACATGACTGGCGAATCGAGACTGGGTCAAATCGGCATGTATATACTGGTTGGTTAATATCGTAGAAGGATAATTCTTGATTGTGGTTATTGCAAGTTATTTATTAGAATCTGGTAAATTTGCTGCTGTATTTGTTGGCTTTGGAAATCAATAGTCATATTTTGTTCAATCATGGAATCTAGATTTTCTTTACATTGAATAATATATTCCATAGATTTATTGAGATCGTTATAGCTCTGATAGAATATTGCAAGATTATAATGGGATATGAGAATATCTCGAAGATACTCAAGTTGATCTGGTTTTAGTTTTAATAGTCGTTTAGCATATTCCAACGAGTCTATATAAAAATTCTGAGCTTTCTCTTTTTCACCATTGTTGTTGTAAATGTTACCCAGTCTTTCGCAGTTTACCGATAGGTCTTGTAAATACTGAGTATTGTCAGTATCACTAACCTGGATTTCATAGAAATATTCATTAGCTTTTGCGCAATAATTTAAGGATTCGGATATATTTCCAGACCTTAAATAAACAGCAGAAATATTATCACAGCACACAGCGAGTTGACGAATAAGTGTAACATTCTTCGGATGCCGATTATGTAGCTCTGTACAGAGTGTATATGCTTTTTTATGAAATTCGAGTGATTCACTTATTTTATTATAACACAGATTTAGTTCACCCAATCGATCATAACTCTCTACTAAATTGCTGTCTATTTCCTCATTATCTGAACTTTTCTTAAGTTCATTGCAAAATGCAATATCCTGATGTGAAAAAGACATAGAACCCATAATGTCTCCCATTAATTTTTTAAGTTCTGCAATTTGTCTGTAGGCTGAGGATATTTTTAACTTGTTATCTATTTCAGTAAAATTTGTTTCTTCAGAAGTAAATATTTCTAAAAATTCATTCAGATTCTCAATGGCCTTATCAAGACTCCCCTGTTTTCTATAGATCTGTGAGATTCCCAAATATTCCTCTGATAGTGCATACAGTATTTTTGTATTTGCAGGATTAGATACTAATAATTGCCTCCACATAAAGATACCATCAGTATATGATTGTAATGCTAAATCATAATGTTCGATAGTAAATAACTTCTTTCCCATTATGTGATAAATACCTGCTAAATGCAATGCAGCCCGAAAAGAATCTGGCTTTCTTTTTATCATAGTATCCAATAGAGAAAAACAATTTTGGCTGTATTCATTTGCATTAATTATTTCGTTATTTCTCAGGAACATATCAATAAGATTAATATATACACTGGATATAGATAATAAGATATCATACTGGTGAGGTCTGTTTTGATTGACTTTTTTAAGTATTTGAAGAGCATTCTCAAAATTCTCTTGAGCCTGCTGATATCTTTTTTGATTATTGCAGGTCACACCAATTCGTTCATATGTGACAGCAAGTCGATGGGCATTTATGTAGTCCGCACTGTTTTCAAAAACCGTCAGATTGAAACCGAAGGCTTTTTGATAATGCTCCATGGCTTTGCTCAAGTCACCTTTATGCAGGTAAATATCTCCAATATGATTGTGTGATGCTCCAAGAAGATGCTTTAAATGGTTATCATTGTCATTAGTTTTGAAGAGATTTTCACGTAATGAAAGTGCTTTATTCTGGTATTCGAGAGCGAGATCATAATTAGCCTGTTTACTATAAGTTTCCCCTAAACGTTCCAATGAAATAGACAAACTATAAAAATAGCTGATATTTTCATCATCATCAGTAAGTAAAGAGTTTAAGAGTTCACCACTTTTTTCAAATAGTCTGGCTGCCTCGTTGCATCTTTCCTGCTCCAAATATATTCGTCCTTCCCCTTCGTAGAGACATTCCAACAATCTTAGAATATTCTGTCGATTCGGTTGCTGTTTGTTCAGATTATCAGCAATATTGATAATCGCATTCAGTAATCCCAGTTGTAGGTTTGTTGACAACCATTCTGAAAGGTTCTCTAGTATTACACTGCTCAATCTGATTAAAAATAGTGAAACCCGAAAAATTACTTCTTTTTCCAAAGTTCTATTTTCGAGGAAAGTCTTATCTACTAAATAAACCATTTTTTGAAGCCATACATATGCTTCATTTGTCTCATCCTCGCTATGTGCTGCTAATTCATCCTCAAATACTTTATTAATAGCGTCCAGTTCTTTATCGTCAATGTCATTGCAATAATATGCAATGCCTCTTGCAGCAAATTCAGGTTCATCAATCTGCATATAGAAATACATCAGTTCTGTCTGTCTAAGGGTATCGCCATCCACCGAAGCTTCCAGATATTCAATAATCTTCTTATATAAGTCTTTTTTGTATTGGATGTTTGAAAGCCTCTCTTTTCTTAAATAACTTTTCAGGTGTGAATGACTGAAATCGATTAATCCTTGCTGGCCCCGCCAAATAATATGTGAACGTATGTATCTTCTTACCAGTGCAAACTTTAAGGAAAATGACGGATCATCTTCCAAGCCAAGTATATTTTGTATATCTTTTTCACGAAGGCCATATCTACTGAGGGCAATTAAGTCAAGCATCTCTGACATCCATGAAACTTCTATGCGTGCAGCGAATCGCATATAGAATCTATTAAATATTACATGTAGTAGATCTTCTGTATCTGGCGGAAATTCATCAACTAGTTGTAACATATACCTAAATATCTTCTGATCCGCAGTTCCAGGCAACTTCATTATTGCTGCAAAATCATCCTCATCAAGTAATAATAAATGTTCAACAACTAAGGAAATCCATAATGGATTACTTGCAGCTGTTATTCTGTCTGACAATGGTTTTGAGATTATTGATACTATAATATCAGGATGCAGATTTTTATGATATCGCTCACATATATTTTGAATGATTTTTGTTGATTCCTGTTCTGTAATTAATGGTAGCTGTTCTGTATGGCATCCACTCATTTTAGAAAGATTTGTCGTTTCTTCACCTTCAATAGCAGTTGCTATAAATCTTGCATTTTTAGGCCATTCATCAGGCAACCAGCTAAGGTACCGTGCAATCGGTGTCCTTTCAAATTTTTCAAGCCCATCAATAATACAGATTACTCTAATTTTAATAGCTACTTCTTCTAACAGTCTGCTAAATAGTTCTTTTCTATTATCGAAAGTTTGTATTCCATTGGAATTATGTTTTTCTGGGATGTTTAAATATCCCTCAAGTTCAGCATTCCACCTATCAAGCATATTTATCACGCTGGTTGATCTGATGCTAATACCAGCCGTGTGTGATAAAATAAGGCAATCCCTTTTACTAAGTTCTGTGTTCAATTTTGCGTATAGTACACTCTTACCATTACCAGAAAAACCTGTAATGCATTTCCCCCATTCTTTATTATTATTTTCATTTAACGACCAGTTTAATATGCTATCTAAGACAGCTTTATGACCAATGAAGTCTCTTGAGTTGATTTCAATAAACTCTGCTATTGTCTGACGTTCTATTTCGTACCACGAACTCTTAGTTTCTATAGATTCATAACTAAAGTCTTTCTTGAATTCACTCCAAAAATCTTCCAATACCTGATTAGCAAAAGATTCTAATCCACTTATTCGGTTATTTTCCCACTTAACTGAATAATACCTTACCCTCTTCTTTAATTGCAGATCAGATTCAATCCGGTTTTTTAAAGCCAAAATACGATTGTAATTCTCACGGCCTGCAGACTCATTACTATATTGATCAGAATAAAAAGCTCTCTCTGCTTCAGTCATTCTTTCATAAGGTAAATCACTTCGAAAATAGAAGAAGCACCTCTTCTCCAATTCCGAATTTGAAAACAGAGCATATTCTATCTCAAGGGAGGTGACACTTTTCCCCTTTGTATCTACATCAAATCCTGCTTCGTTCACAACAGCTGATATTTGATCACTCGGGGGAATCCATCCATAACGATCTCCCAATATAACTAATAAGTATGGGCGACATCTGTTAATTTCATTAAGGCATACTTTTAAAACTTTCACCTCTTTATCTTCTTGCACTGATTCTGACACTGTATCAATTCCCCATCGTAAATCAACTGGTACAAAGTGTGACTTTAATTGCATTAATCGGTCATCAAGCTGAGGGAATACAATATCTCGTAAACAATCACGCTCAGCCTGCATATCTCTAAATGTGCTACTTATAAAGACACGTGCTGTTTTCCAGGATAAATTCATATTAATTTAAAATTTACTATAAATTATGAAACAATATTGAAACGATTGAAATTACTTTAATGACTTATTTCACAATATAAAATTGACGTATGTTCTTCTTACGGTCTCAATTGCTCCTCCGCTTGAGCCCTAACGGTTTGCGGGTTTAAGAAGTTAGCGATTTCGAAGCACAAAACTGTCAACCTGCACAAATGTTGATACGAGGTAGAATGTTCATTTAATCACTGAACCGCCAATTTCTTAAACCCGCTGTTAGCTGCATATGGTTTTGTTCGTCCAATTCGGTGATGTTTCAGGTTAGAAGAAAACTTTCTCATTAGATTCTGTATTTCGTTTCCAAGTTTGTCAGCCAATTATTTTCTTGCTCATCAGAAACAATGTTGGCAAGTTTGTCTAAGATATTTTCAAGATGAACTTTCTTAAAATGTTTGTTGCCTTGTGGAGTTAAAATTTCACGAAACTGTTTTTCCGTTTCTTCATTTTTCCATAAGTAATTGTCGTTTTCAATTGGAGAGAAAACCCAAAAACCAAATTCATCGCAATGTCGTGACAATGCGACTTGCTCCGCAAGAATCATATTTCTCCAAAGTTGATTTAGTCAAAAGCTGAAAGGACAAGCCGACATTGATTTTATCTTTTCTCCGTCAATAACTTTTGACTTTGCTGTCAAGTCCCAATTGAAATACTTATTGTAACCACATAGAGAATTTTTTGTTTCCACCATCTTGCTATAAAAGTTATTGGAATTACAAATTGCTCGTCTCTCTTTATTTCGTTCTAATCTTTGTTGTTTTTCTTCAGGTATTTCACCTTCTTTCTTTTTTGAACCTGCATAAGAAGAGCAAACAGAAAATTCATGTTCAATAAATTTGAATTCAATTAGTAACACACCTTTCTTGTAGTTGTTGTAAGTGTAGAAAACTGCAATGTCAGAATCTGTCCCGCTACCAAGTTTGAGATTTTGGTCGCCAATACTTTCGTCACCTGTTCGTTCAAAGCCAATAATGTTGTCGCACAAGTTTGGAGTAAACTCTGGTTCAAGATGATGAACTCTTACTTGCTTGTCAAACAGGTTTGAAAATAATTTGTCTGCTAGCGCAGGATGTTGTTGAAGATAAATTATGAGATTAAAACAGTATGGTTGAGAAGCAGCAGTATTTGTCAGTATACGGTGCAAGTCACCTGCTTTGTGTTTGCTAAATCTTTCTTTCGTTGCTGTATGAATGTCTTCCGTGATAAAATTGAATTGTGATTGCTCAACAGTCAAAAGGTGTTTGTATTTGTTTCTGTTTGCAGATTGTCCAAAGGATTTTATTTCAGGATTGGTTTCAAGGAATGAAGCCATTGTCCTATAAACTTTTTTCTGCCAAGGATTACCTTCCTGATAAATTTCTGCTTCTGAATTCATGTTTTGTCTGTTCATTAAATGCTCAAATGTTTGTGTTTGCGATGTCGGTTGTTCGGAGCGTTTCCATTGCAGCTAACGGCTGACGCTATGGCAAGTGCGGAAATATATTGCTGCTCAAAGTATGCCAGCACAAATGTATGTAAAGATTCCAAATGTTTCAACGAACACGCATACCCGTATTTGCTATAGCGTTTGTTAGCAGTAGTGCTTATTTTATCTCTGTAAATGTCCGAATATAAATTTGTGGATTTCTACCAGCTTTTTTTCTATTTGAAGGATGAAATGCAAAGATTATTTCAATATTCTTCTCTCTTATTTCTCTCAGACTATTAGAGCTAGGTAGTTTACCTTGAAACAAAATTATGTTTGGTTTTAAGATTTCAATTTCTTTTAATAACAATGATTCTTCTAATTCTTTTTTTAGGAATTTCCTATTTTCGTTGCCAGAACGATTTACTCTCGATATCGTTACAAATTTATGGAGATTTGTTAATGCTACAAAAGACAATGGATTTTCTCCATTTTTGTGATTCTGGATTTTTGTTGCTTGGGAATAAGTGTCATATTTAATGAATTTATCCCAGACATTTTGCCAGTCTTTCTCGTTTTTTAAAAGATATAATGCAGAACAATAAGTTCCTGCAATGTGTGGATTAAAATTGATATCACATTCAATATTGGTATTTCTTTCTGCTAAATCTTGAAAACGTCCTGGAGTTTCGTCTTTTCCAACATCCATTCCAACAAATAGAATTTTATTTTTAGACAAGTAATATTTGCTTCCAATGAAGGGCATTGTTACAAATTTAAATTCTGGGTTACTGCTTAATATTCCACTTGCCGGATTAATATCAAATTCTTTAAAAAAAATTTTGATATTCAATTTCAATTTGGTCTTTATTCATAGTAGTTGTCTTAAATTGTGTGCGTTTATTTAGCATTCCCGCTAACGTTTGGCGGTATGGCCAATAAGGGATTGCGGGCGATTTCCTATCACAGTACACGAAAAGCTGGGGCGGGCTACAAACCTTCGCATACCACTAAAACCCTTATTGGCTATACCGCGTGTTAGGTGGCGTAATTATTTATCCTTTAACATTTTCATCATTACTAATTGTGATTTCAATTAATCCAAAACCTCCCTTGCTACCTTCTTCCCAGAATCCTTCATGTTCTTCTGGAGGGTCTTGAATCATTCCTAAACGTTTATATATTAAATTAATGAACAACTCGAATTGTCCATATATTTGATTACCTTTTCCAAAGGGAGTTAAGAAATCAAATAGAGGACTATTAGACTTACAACAAATTTCGTAATGATGCCTACGGAAATTTCAACAATCACAAATTAAATCAAGGTCATAGTTAAAATGACCATATTTTTTATGCTCATATTGTGAAGCTATTTCATTTGTTGACAAATCAACCGCAAAAGTATTACCTAGCAGAATATAATCACCAAATTCATTGGCTACTGAAATGTTTTTCCAGATAATTGGAGTTAGACCAAGGTTTCTGTACACTGAATTTCCAAATTTAAACTCAATATTATCAATTTGTTTGTAGAAATGGAATTGATGTAATTCTATTGAAAACTGTTTACCACTATTATTGTATTTTGCTTGAAAGAATAAAGCTCTTTTGTCAATAATCCTACCCCCATCAATGTATTTGATTACAAATAAAAAATCTCCAAGCTCCGTTTTTTGTTTTGTAAAAAGGTTATCAGGGTTTATAAAAAAAGCATATGGCTTTTGATGACAAAATCCAGCTTGAACTTTTACGTTTTGATTCCAAGATAATCCTTGAATTCTGTTGATTGAATCTTCGACAATTCTAACTTCGCCAGTCGTATTAGAAATGGCCGATTCAATTGAATTTATTATCCTTTTATATATCTCTTGTGTAGTCATCTGTCTTGTTTTTTATTATGCCACCTAACTCCTTTATATATGCACCATATCCCACCAAAAGGTGTATAAAGGCAGCTATTCTGGCATGCTTTATACACCTTTGAGGTGCGTAATATTTTTTACAAATTATCAAAGGGGTTGGAAATTTTTAGTAAACTCTGTTCGCATACATGGGATAGATTTCTGTCGTCTTACTGCTCTTATGCCCTAAGAGCTCTTGTATGTATCGTAGATCAATTCCTGCTTCCAGTAAATGTGTTGCATAAGAGTGCCGCAACCAATGAAGCGTTACTGGTTTTTTGATTTTGGCATGATTGAGTGCATGTTTTAACACTTTTTGCAAGCCGGTGCCAACTGTTAAAGTTATAAAGTACAGTTATATTTCAAAACTATTAACCTAAAGTTCCCGCTTATTTAGGCTCAGGTGAGCACCAACTCCCCAGTTTCCGCTCCTCACTCCCCCATCTTCACCGGTAACACCAGCCGAAATCCCCGGAAATCGTTAACCGCTTTGGAAACCACGAACGAGCGCTGCGATGAGCGGAAGGCGAATTTGTCGGGATAGCGCCAGCAGCCGCCCCTTTCCTGGCGGAGAGATTCTTCACCGGTGTCGGTATTTGCAGAATCGGTTTCGTCGTGCCAGACGCTGCACCACTCCATGACGTTGCCGCTCTGGTTCCAGGTGCCGTAGCCCGATACGCCTTCGGGATAGGCGTAGACCGGGGCGACCGAATCCGCTCCCCGGTTGTTCCGGTGCCGGCAGTTGTTTTCGTCCCACCGGTCTCCCCAAGGGTAGATCGATCCTTCCGGCCCTCGTGCGGCCTTTTCCCATTCGGCTTCTGTGGGCAAACGGCATCCTGCCCACCGGGCGTAGGCATCCGCGTCGTCCCAGTTGATGAGCACGACCGGGTAGTCGTCGAACTCTTCGGGACAGCCGTCTTCGTGCCAGACCGAAAGCGAGTCTATCCTTGCGCCAATGTTGGGTGGCCGATGGCCCGTAGCCTGCACGAACGCCCGGTACTGGCGATTGGTGACGGCGTAGACCGAAATGTAAAACGCTTCAAGAGTGACGGTGTGCTGCGGGCTCTCTTTGTCGAGGCCGTCTCCCATGGTGAAACTGCCTGCGGGGACAAGTACCATCGGGGATCCGTCCTGTTCGTTGATGACGACCGGGGGCAGATCGCCACCGGAAGGACGGAGCGCGAGAGTTCTGAGGCCGGTAAGGATTTCGGTATGTGTTGGTGTATTCATAGTGCTCTGTGTTCTCTTGTTTCTATGACGCAGCCAAACTATTCCGGTCGTCGGAGGCGTTGCGCGCCTGTCCGGTTCTGACCATCGTTCTCAACTGTTCGATATGCTCCTGATGCGATGCCGAGAGGGGAACCATCTCTCCGGCTGCGTTGAGCAGATCCTCCGTTTCCAGTTCCCGGCGGTTGTCGCGGAATGCGGGAAACATGGCGTCGTTGACCAGCGCCTGAAGTTCGGCGCCGACGAACCCCTCGGTTGCCGATGCGACGGCGGCGAGGTTGAAGCGCTGCGAAAGCATGGTATAGCCGCGCTCTCTGAGATGGACTTCAAGTATTTTTATCCGCTCGCCGTGGGTGGGAAGATCGAGGAAAAAGACCTCGTCAAACCGGCCTTTGCGCAGGAGTTCGGGGGGAAGGCGCCGAACGTTGTTGGCGGTGGCGAATACAAATACCGGAGCGGTTTTTTCCTGCATCCAGGTGAGGAAGGTGGCAAACACCCGGCTTGCCGTGCCGCTGTCGCCCATGGAGCCAGCGAAGGCTTTTTCAATCTCGTCAACCCAAAGCACGCAGGGTGCGATAACCTCGGCAATCCGGATGGCTTCGCGAATATTCTGTTCGCTCGAACCGAGCAGGCCGCTGAAGATGGCGCCGACATCCATTCTCAGCAGCGTCATCCCCCAGTGGCCTGCGGTTACTTTTGCGCAGAGGCTTTTTCCGGTTCCGGGGATCCCGATGAGGGCCACCCCTTTGGGCATACTGAGGCCATACTCGCGCGCATCCTGGCTGAAGGCCTCCTGACGCTGATCGAGCCACGCCTTCAGGGCGCCAAGTCCACCGACGTTGTTCATGGAGCCGGTATAGGGGTAGAGTTCGAGAGCGCCGCTTTCACGGATGATGTGCCGTTTTTCGTTCAGCACCTGCCGGACACTCCGTTCGTCGAGCCCATGGCCTCCGGCAACCACGATGGCTTTGCGAAAGGCCCTTCCCGCTTCGACAATGGAGAGGCCGAGGGCGCTTTCGACCAGACGTTCGCGCAAGCCGTGCGTGGCGTTGTCAAGCGCTCTTGTCGAGCGGGTTTCCCGATCGAGCAGTTCGAGTATCTGTTTGCCGTCAGGCTTGCCGACATCGATGGTTGGAATGTCGTGACGGAGTTCGACGGGAAGCGCAAACTGGGGGCTGGTGATGATGATGTTCACCGTTTCGCTGCGGAACGGAAGACGCGATGCGAGGTTCCGCAGCA
Source organism: Pelodictyon phaeoclathratiforme BU-1 (assembly GCF_000020645.1). Classification (GTDB taxonomy): domain Bacteria; phylum Bacteroidota; class Chlorobiia; order Chlorobiales; family Chlorobiaceae; genus Chlorobium; species Chlorobium phaeoclathratiforme. The sequence continues at coordinate 1,292,205 of NC_011060.1, read as the reverse complement.
TACGTGAAACACGCCGGTTATGTTCCAGAAAATGGTGAAAGTCTTTGAGCACGAAGGTTGCGGAGCCCTTGTAGTCGTCGATGATGTCAAGCACCGTTTCCGGGGTGGCGGCCAGTTTGCTGAAGGTCACCGCTGGCTCGCGCAGGTGGCGGAACTGGTCGCCGATATCCCAGGTGATGAGCCCCATTCCTGCAGGCCACCGGCTTGATTGCGACCAGCCGGAAAGGGTGCGCAGGGCCTCCTCTTCGTCGATGGTTGCGAGGTGTATGACGGCTACCCGCGCGTCAACATTGAGTTTGAGTTCGTCGAGCCAGGCCATGCTGCGTTCAGTTATTGGGTTGTAACGTTACAGTTTCACCACCGGCAGATCGCTCACCGGCAACGGAAGTCGCGAGCCGTCGCGTAATAGAATGTAGGAACTATTGTTCTCCTCCGTATCCCGCAGCCAGAGCGTGAGGCGACGGTTACTGTCTACACCGAATCCTGCGATGAAGCGCCGCTCTCCCGAACGGCAGGGCGGGACGGCATGGATGAACTCGCTGTCTTCGGGATTGAGTGGCTTATGCCGACTCTCCTCCCGCTCCCCTTCCCGTACCGGACGCAAGCCGTCGGCCCCGTTGACATAGGTGATCAGCGGGCGGCTCATTGACGAGCGCTCATAAATAACCAGTCCGAGCGTCTCCTGGTTGTCCGAAGCTGCCTTGATATATTTGCTGCATACCGGTTTCCCTGTCGGGTACGGGGTACCTCGGGGAACGACGGGAACCAGTTCGAAATCCCGAAGTTCGCGGTTCCAGCTCCGCAGACAGTAATCATGGGTCAGCGTCTGATCAAAGATGCCGCCGGAGTAGCGGCATGCCCCTCTGGCGATGGCTTCGAAGGGATTGCCGGAATGGACCTCGCTCAGGGGGAAAAACTCCCGGATTTTCTCCTCGATGCCGGGGAGCAGACTGCTTCCCCCCACAAGAAAAATCCCTTTGAGTTCCTCTTTGCGGATGCCTGCCCTGTCGCGTGCCTGATCGAGAGCACGATCGAGCGTGCGGATGATATGCTGGTAAAGGTTATTCCTGTCCGGCTCCCGTTTTTTTTCAAGCGCCTCCTTCAGGGTGCGGGAAGTGAGCGTGACCTCGATGAGTCGGCCGGTAACATCGTTATACCGGGTAAAGGATGCTTGCTCGCTGCCGTTCGAAATGGCTATTTTCGCCTGCTCAATCGCTTCGAGCAGTGATGGGCCGATCGAGGCGATATCATCATCTGTAAGCCCCTCCTCTTCCTGTATATGTTCCAGCAGCCAGTTATCGATCATAATCCCGCCGATCTCCTCGCCCGCCCGGCCCAGTATCCGGCATTTCGCATGTCCGGCACGCAGCAGATCGGTACGAACGACTGAAACATCGAGGGTGCCTCCGCCGAAATCCACGATGCAGTAGGGCGTACGGTCGAGAACCATATCGATGTAGCCAAGCATACAGGCGGTTGCTTCGTCGATGAAGGTGATCCCGCCCGGAAAGCGTTTTATCGCCGCTTCGCGAAGCCAGTCGATATAGTGATCGAAGGCTTCGACCGGGACGGTCAGCACGATCTCCTCGTCGATGTCGCCGAAATAGCCGCGTACGAACATCAGGATACGATCGACAAGTTCGTCGGCTGCATGGCGGGGATAGATAACCCTGCCATTGACGCGCCGCCCGCGATTGGCCCCGCCGTTGCGAAGCATATCCATTTTCAGCCATCTGAATGTTCCCGGATGATTGACTACTCCCGCTGCGTCAACCTGGCTGCCGACAAGGAGGGCGCTCTCCACGGCGAAGTGAATGACGGAGGGAATAACCCGCGCAGGCTCCGATCCTGGCTGCGGATAGAGGATGCCGAGGTTAGGTAGCTCGGGAGTCTCTATATCGTTCAGGGCTTCGTTCCAGCGTGCGACCACGCTGTTGCATGTCCCGAAATCAAAAGCGAGAGCCATTAATTCAAACGGTTATCCTGGTTTACCACTCCGCATCCGTCAGCTCCTCGGTCTCCACGGCATTTTTTTCTGCAGCGTCGTCGTTACTGTCAACGGTGATCAGACCGCGAAGGAAGTACCCCTGCAGAACCCCGAGCAACTGCAGGAGTTTCCTCTGCAGCTCTGCCGACGGATCGGCCGGTCCGACACCAGCATGAACTTTCCCGGCCAACAGACTGCTCTCTTCAAGCAAACCGGGCAGGCGTGTCGTCAGTATGGCTGCCACGATATTATCCTGTGGCTGGAGCCAAGAGACGTGCTCCTGCCGGGAGCCTGCCTCCGGCACGGTAAAGAGGTAGTGCAGCGCGAGTTTTTCAGGCCATGTGCCGTTGAGGGAGATCTCCTGCATTCTGTTGCGGGGAACCAGCCCTCGCTGCGCCCCTGAAAAGAGCGCACCAGCCCGTCTGAAAGGGTCCGGGCTTGCAAGATCCTGCTGCTGCAGCTCGTCGGATCGATACCGTTCCATCCAGAAAGAGAAGATATCCCTCGTGCCGGGCGGAGCAGACGAAGGTGAATCAAGAAGAAGTGCGGCCAGTTCACGATAGAGAGCGACCGCAGCCTCGACAACGGCTTTTTTTGAGGGAGTTTTCGGCCTTCCGCCGCCCTCTTGCCAGAAAGCGATAACTTCGAGCGCACTGGTGAAGGGCAAACCGTGGAGCCGGTCGAGCAGCGCATCGTGATCTCCGCAGAGTTTCAGCGCCTCGATGACCAGTTGCGGATCATGCCCCTCCTTGACGGCATGGTCGTAAGCCGCGACAAGCCGGGGATCCTGACTTTTGAGAACTGTTGTGCTGATCCGCTGCCTCTGTGCGCCTGAAGCGGCAAGCCAGGCTTTTTCAAAAATGGAGTAATCGGGATCTTCAAGATCGAGGTAGCGCCCCGGATAGCCTCGCACAAGGCCGAAAAGGGCGTCCATTTCAAGAGCAGGGGCATGGCGACCGTTCGCTTCAATCTTTTCGGCAATGTCGTCGCGCTCAACGATGCTCCAGAGCATGAACACCATGCCGTTGCCCCAGTCGTCTTCCGGCATGGCAACAATGGCCTGCAGCAGATCCCTCTGAATCGTTTCGGAAGCGTGCATCCTTTTCAGCAGCTCTTCGAAGCGGGAGGCTTTCCAGGAGTTCCACAGGGCGCTGTGCATGACTGGCTGGCTGCTGTGCTGTAGAAGCAGAAGACGGTGGAATATCGCATCCGCTTCCGGATGCCCCTCTTCTACCGCGCCCGCCAGCTTGACCGCAGCTTCCCGGCTCTTGCTTGAAAAAAGATGTTCCACCGCCCTCTTCCTGAGGATGCTTCCGAGGAGGGGTGTTGTGGCAAAAAGGTGTTTTTCAGCTTGCATCAAAATTGGGGCATCAAGGAATGATCAATTTGAAGAGTATACGTATATCACTCTGAATTAAGCAAATCAGAGGGCTCGACTTTGACCGGGTTCCCAACGAAATCATTCCATCACTCTCCGATAATCATTAAAACTGGCGAGCGGGATGCAGATCAACCCTCCCCCACGTTCACGATGCTTCGCGCTATACTCTTGCCATAATGGTGTATCTGTTCGAGCAGGTAGATGAGTTCCATGTGGATGTCGTGAGTAATCTCAGCTTCAGGGAGCAGGAACACTCGTTTCAGATGGGCTACTTCAGCCTGCTCCACCAGCCGTTTAAAGCGCTCTTCACCCTCAAGAAGCGCCCCGGCTCTCACTCTGTCCATCTGTTTCAGGGCATGAGCAAGCTCTTCAATTTCGAGGCAAACGAGGTTATGAATCTCCATGAGTTCATCCTTCCCCGCCTGGCTCAGATCGCTCTCCACTCCCCTTTTTTTTTCAAGCATTTTTCCTTCAAGAGTTTCAATAACATCGCCGATCGACTCCAGCCCCTTGACAATGTTCATGAGCGCAAAAACCTCCCTCGACTCTTCTTCGTTAAGTGAACTGCGAGTGATTTTAATGAGATAATCTGAAATACGGCTCTCAAGAAAATCAAGTTTCTCCTCTCTCATACTCATCCCCTTGATGACGGAAAGTCTTGGAAAAACAACATCATGACCAAGATCGCTGTTGATAAACGGGTAGAGTGATGCACGCACCATTTTGGCGGCTATGCTGCCCATCCTTGCCACTTCGGCCCTTACATAGCTGAGAGCCAGCAGAGGGGTGGAGAGTGCAGACTCCTTCAGATACCAGACTGCAGGGATGAGCCTTGTCTCTTCCGGGTCATCCGGAAGAAGCCGGTAAACAAGTCGGTCGAAAAGCGAAAGAAAGGGTAGAAACAAGAGTGCCATGAAAATATTGAGCAACGAGTGGGCATTGGCTATCTGCCTTGGCACTTCATGAGCAAGCCTTCCTGCACCGAAACTCTCTGCAGAGGGGGAAAGAGCACGGATAAACTCCGCAAACTGGGGAATAAAAGGGAAAAAAATGAGCACTCCGGCCACATTGAAGAGTACCTGCGAAAGCGCTACCCTCTTTGCTGCACGCTGCATTCCGGCGCTTGCCAGCACAGAGGTGATACAGGTGCCGATATTGGCTCCAAGCAGCAATGCGACTCCTGCTTCAAGAGTCAGCACACCCTGCAGGGCAAGCGTTATGAGGATACCAATAAAGGCCGAACTGCTTTGCATCAGTGCGGTCAGGAGCATCCCTGCAGCAACTCCAAGAAAGGGATTTTCAAGATAACGCAAGAGCGAAAGAAAAGGCGCATAGCTCTCAAGCGGCGCAACTGCCTCCGACATGAGCTTCAGCCCGAAAAAAAGAAGACCGAATCCCGAGAGCGCCTCCCCGCTGAAACGCAAGGGCTCCGTTTTGCCAAGCGAATGCAAGGCAAAGCCTGCGGCAAAGATGATCAGGGCATAATCGTGCAGCCGGAATGCTACAAGCTGAGCCATGGCTGTTGTACCTATTTCAGCGCCAAGAATAACGCTCAGCGCCTGGCTGTAGCTCATCAGCCGTGACTGCACGAGCCCGACAAGGATGGCGATAATGGTACTGCTGCTTTGGACGACCATACTGGCAAATGCCCCGGCAAGCAACCCGTACAAGCTGTTGCCGGTCACCTTCGATATCAGCAGGCGCACCCGCTCGCCTGAAGCCTTTTTCAGGCCACTGCTCAACATCCTGATGCCGTAGAGAAAAAGGGCAAGACCACCGGCAAAAAGAACAGCTATACCAACTGGCGAAATCATTTCATCCATTTTTCACTATCCCTTTTGAAAAGGGTTCACATGCGGCCTAAAATCTCTTCAATCCTCTTTTTACGGTAAGCAAAAACCTCCTCAAGCCGTCGACTCACAATCAGGGTATTGACAATATCGCCAAAAAAGTCCATCGGCATGACATAGTCAACTCTGTCGGTCATTTCAACACCACCCGGTATTGCACGAAACTGATGGAGGTGATGCCAGCTCTCATAAGGCCCCGATTTCTGGCGATCCTCAAACAGAAACGGTCTCTCAACCCTGGTAATCTCGGTTTCCCACCGTACCGGAAGCATCATGAAAGGATAGAGCGTATAACTGATCAGCATTCCTTCATAAAGCGGCTGCATTCCGTCGCCATGGGTTATCCTGACCATCATTTCCGGAGGTGTTATCCGGGCAAGGCTGGCCGGAGAAGCAAAAAAATTCCATACAGCATCAAGATCGAGAGGAATTTGCTGAACATAAGTAACAGTATGCAATGTCATAAAATTAAAAAACCGGTTCTTCAGCCTGCAACCACTTTTTTTCAACGCTCCGGCAAATTCCTTGCCACAGACTCTTTTAAGTTCCTTTTAATCATCAAGTAATGCTCCCTAAAGATGTGATTGATTAATGTAACAAGAGTGGATGAATTGCCATCTGCCATTTAAATAACAGGTCAATAATTATAAACAGTGAGGAAACCGATGCAAAATCGTTTACGTTTTTTTTATATCGCTATAATCGCGTTTCTGTTTACAGGTAATGTTGCTTATGCACATAACGAAGAGGCTCAACGTCTTTTGTCGAGTGGCGAAGCATACTGCAAGTCAGGCAAGAATACGGAAGCTATAGCAGAACTGACAAAGGCCATTGAGCTTGAACCAAAACTTTCACCAGCAGACCTTTCAACAGCGTACTACAACCGGGCAGTTGCAAGGCGTACCATTGGAGACAGCCTGGGCTCCAAAGCTGATTTCGAGAAGGTTGTTGATCTTGATCCAACTCCGAGAGATGCTGCAGCTTACCATAATCGCGGGATTGCCAAATCGACTCTGGGAGACAAAGAGGGGGCTCTGGTTGACATGAAAAAAGCAGCACTCCTTGGTAATATCCCTGCCCGTGAGTGGCTGAAAAATAATGGAGAGAAAAATCCACTCTATACAGCCCTTGACGATGCACAAAACCTGTTGTCAAGCGGCAAGGCAAAGCTTGCATCAGGAGATCACAAGGGAGCGATTGTCGACTTCACCAAGGCAATCGAACTTGATCCGAAACTTGCTGCGGCATACTTTAATCGTGGGATTGCAAAAAGTTTGACGGGAGAGAACAAGAGTTCAAGAGAGGACTTTGCAAAGAGCATCAAGCTTGATCGTACTCCGAAAGATGCAGAAGCTTACTGTAATCGCGGGATTGCCAAATCCGCCATCAACGACAAGAAAGGGGCTTTGACTGACTTTAATAAAGCCATTGATCTTGATCCGAAGTATCGTGAAGCTTATTCCCGTCGCGGAAAACTGAAAAACGAGATGGGAGACAAAGCGGGTTCTCTGGCTGACGTTAAAACAGCAACAGAACTGAGCGCTATAGCACACCCTTGATTATAGCAGGATAGACCAGAAGAGGAGAATGATAAAAGCCCGGATGTATGCCGGGTTTTTATCTGTTGTCGTGGAGATTGAGCAGTTCCCGTGCGCGGCATCAATTTTCTTTTTCCGTAGATTAGCCTTGATACAACGAACTTGTCCTGCTTTTCACAACCTGATTTATCGTATGGCTAAAGCAACCGTTGCCGCCATCATCACTCCCGATGATGATAAACGCGATACCATCCTGCTGACGAAGAGGAGTGTTCCTCCCTTTAAGGGGCAGTGGTGCCTGCCGGGAGGGCACATTGATGAGTATGAAACGGCTGAAGAGGCCGTTGTCCGGGAAGTTGAGGAAGAGACCGGCCTCCTCTTCTCCGACCCGGTTTTTCTTCATTTTTTCAATGAAGTGTTTCCGGAGCATCACTTTCATGCGGTAGCACTCGCATTCTCCGGCAGAGGAATTGGTTCGATAGAGCTGAAGCCCGACGAAGTAGAGGAGATAGCATGGTTTCCACTCGATGAAGCGCTCACGCTTCCGCTTGCCTTCAATCATCTGCAGATCATACGTACCTATTATTCTAAAATACTTTGCGGTTAATTTGCTCCAAATCTGTTCAAAAATCCAAAAATTTCCTGATTTCGGGCTTGATTAAAGGCGCCGCCCATTTCGGAGAGAAAACGGCGAAGGTTCTGCACCAATGCTTGTTCCAGTTCCCGCTCAGAGTGTTCATCAGCCAGCTCCAGAAAGTCGAAAGTGTAGGTATCCTTGACCGCAAGCACAGCCTGAGCTTGCAGTTCAGGAGAGAGTGTTTTATCAAAATTGGTCTGGTTGAGCAGGTATTTTTCGTAGCTTTTGTTGTCAACCTGGTGCTGAAGTACCGCCTTTGTCCAGCCAAACCTGGCCGTCGCCCGAAGATAGAATTCTCGTTCAAGCTCATCTTTGCATCGGGTGAAAATAACAAGGTTTTTAGCCCAACTGATTTCTGCAACCAGCGGTTGCAGTTTTGAATGCTCTGCATAGGCAAGATAGAAATCCCTCATATTCCACAAATTGCGCGCAGAAAATCCGTTTCTGCCGGGAAATTCTGCCTGCAGATCACGGGCAAGCGTCTCCACTACCGCTTTTCCCCAGCCAAGTTTCTGTTGTTTCCTCTCAATGGACTCACCAATTTCCCAATAAAGCGCGACCAGCTCCGTATTCACTGCCCGGAAAGCCTGATACTGCCGCTGGTGAATACGAGACTTGATATCGATAAGAAATTCTGCGTATTCGGTTGTTCTGACCTCACTCATAGCAGCTCCCTGATCGAATAAAAGAAAGGGTAGAAAAAATAACCTCTTTACAATGTATCACAGGCTTCTGGTTCCACATCAGGAACTTTGCTCAAAATTTCAAGAAATGTTTCACGGCTGCCGCGATTTGCCCGCTTTTCCAAATATTCAAATGCTGAAAGAGCCGCAACTTTTTCAGCCGCAGCAAGCATAATAAACTGATTGACGGAAATCCCTTCTTCTTGGGCTACTTCACGAAGTTGCTCGTGTAATGATTTGGGTAAACGTAAACTTAGCACGCTCATTGTTTCACCTCACCTATAATTTGCAAAAACTTCAAGCACAAGTTCATCTCCCTTTGATAATCAAGGTTCTTCCCGGTAGCGTTGAATGACATCTTCGTACTCAAGAACTGACAAAACCCGGTAAAAAGTATATATATTGCACTAAATCGTATGATTTTACATCTTTTTTACTATCGAACACGAACCAAAAGTCCTGACAAAAGTGCAGAAAAATGAAGAATATTGGTGTTTTTTGGTGAGGAATCGGAAGTGAAAATGGTTGTTGAACGGTATACCGTTAAAAAAATATGCGGAAATGCATAATTTTTATAAATTGAGGCCATGAACTCACCAGCCGAAAAAATTGCCATTACCGTTAATACCTTATTGTATATCATCCAGAAGTCAGGCGGCATCTGTGATTTTCATAAGGTATTTAAAATTCTTTACTTCGCGGATCAGAAACATCTGTCGAGGTATGGGTCTGCTATTACTGATGATACCTATATTGCCATGGCCAATGGCCCGGTACCGTCAATGGCTTACGATATTTTAAAATCGTTACGGGGCGAGGGTCTTTTTACTTCACAAAAAGAGCAATTTACTCCATATTTTGAACTACAAATCAATAAACACACTGTAAAGGCAAAAAAGAGCCCTGATCTTGATTATTTGTCCGAGTCTGAGATGCGATGCATTGACGAATCCATCGAAGAGAATTACCATCTCAAGTTTTCAGATTTAACAGAGAAATCCCATGATACGGCATGGCAAAAAGCGGTATTTAATAGTGAAATAGATCTCCTTGATGTTGCAAAGTGTGGCGGTGCCGGGAATGACATGATTGAGTATATCAAAGAGAGCTGTGAGAACCGTTTAGCTGTATTTGAATGAGTTTAGGTGAATTTTTCCCGGAAGTCTTTAAGGCTGATTACGCCAGAAGGAACCTGGAAGTTGGGAGTGTTCTTAAGCTCTACGTCACGGATACCAAACCACCAAAAGAAAAACGATTTATCATTGTAGGAAAGAATATTGACGGGCTCTGTCTGGCAACCGTATACATCAATTCAGAGATCAATGAGAACATCAATTACTCCCCCGAACTCAAAGAGCTTCATCTCCCTTTTCAGGCAGCAGGCAGAACATATCTTGATCATGACTCTTTTGTTGACTGCTCAGAATTTGTGATTAGAGAGCAAAAAGAAATAGAACTCGCAATAAAAAACAGGCCCGGAGTTGTGATTGGAACGTTATGCGACACGGATTTGACTGCTGTGAGAAACAAACTCATTAACTCACCAAAAATCAAACGAAAAGATAAAAAGAGGTTTGGGTTCTATCCGGAATAGTTGGACGTTCAGGCTTTTCCTTCAATATCCCTCTCTGCCTGGAATGAGTTCAACAGCTTTCCGAATTCTCTTGTATAGGCTTCGTTATCTTTTTCCCAACCGACAAATGACGGGATGTAGTACAATCTGATCTCTTCTGCTAAATCCCTGCCCTTGCTGTCAGGGAACTCCCACTCTTGAATCTTGCCAAACTCAATCAAACTGATGGGGAAAAGCACTTGCTTTCCTTCTCTGTCCTCGCGTTTTTTGGCCTTTGTAATCTCCTGTTTTACCCATTCACTGTTTATGCTGCTTTCGGAGAGGATCAACAGCAGCTTTTCATGTTGTCGTATGGCTTCACCGATTTGAACATGTATTTTTTTGCCTCCTTTCATGTCATGCGGAGCGTACCAACACCGTACTCCTTTGGCTTGCAGATCAGCATAGAGACGATCTGCAAACGCTTTATCCGCAGTACTATGGCTGATAAAGCAAGAGTAGAATTCAATAGCTTTGCTGGTGAAGGAGTGCGCATATTCAATGAAGGTATCAGGTAATCCACAGCCTTTCAAGAATATCTCTGGGATATTCCCTTTTGACTTGTAGAGTGTATCAATGCCTATTGTTGAAGGGCCTCTATGTTGAACAGTATCAAGTCCTATGACAGAACTGAGATCTATATTAGCAAAAACTGTAAAGGCAATATATACCCCGCTTAGGTTTGCTCCTCTGAGATCCGCCCAACTGAGTGTTGCTCCATTGAGGTCCGCATCGCTGAGGTTTGCTCCGCTTAGGTTTGCCCCTTTGAGGTTTGCATGAATGAGATGTGCACCGAGAAGGTTTACCCCGCTTAGGTTTGCCCCAAAAAGGTTAATCCCGTTCAGATTTGCCCCGCTGAGGTCTGCATCACTGAGGTTTGCTCCGCTGAGGTCTGCCCCGTGGAGATCTATTTTAACATCGGGATTTGCCTGACGAGCTTCGTTCCATTTTTCTACTGATCTGAGAAGCAGTTCAACGGTTAGCATGGGTTTTTTATTGGGTTAGTATATTTGAATGAGTTTCATGCCGATACAGCAGATAAACCAATAATTTATTCACTTTTATACTCGAAGTATTCGTCGGCCATTTCCTCAACAGAGAAGAACGCCCTTATTAATAGGACAGCTTCATCCAAGGGTAGCGCTGCATCAACGCGAAAGTATTTCTCTTTGTGGGCGCATTTATGCTTTTTATTATTCCACAGGAAAGACTCAATATCAGATTCGCAAGAGAAGCTCATGAGTGCGCCATCAAGGTGAACAACTTGTGTTGCATCATCAGTGAGGATTGCATGTACATAATCAACATATACATCCTTGCCGATCCACTGCCAAGCATCCAGTTGGAGCTCAGCTCCAGTTTGGCCTTGTTGACGACTCAAGCGAACGACCAGTGTTGAGTAGTATGCATCTATATTTTGTTTTGGTATTTGGAAGGTCGAAATGTGTACTCCTTCTCGAAGCACAATGTCAAGTGCTTTTCGAAAGGGCACGCCGTATACCGGTGCTTTTGACACTGTAGGTCGGCCAGATTGCACCCGAATAGCCGAATATTTCCAAAGGTCAGGCGAATTTAGAAGAAGCTTAGCAGGACCACGAGCTCGACCGTGCGGATGTATTTCTATAGATGAATCAACACGAAGCGTTAAACTGCCGTCATCCCCAACAATCAATGCATGGATGGGAACCAGACCATCTTCGGTGGAAAGTTCTGGCAGGAGTTCTGTAAAACGATTCGTTTGACGCTCCTGTTCAACGCACCATGCTTTTAGTTCATCTATGTTTTGAAAATTTGTAAACATATCAAGTCTCTCCCTAATCAGTAACTGATCTCTGTTGTGAAGTTTTCGGCATCCGGTATCTTTGGTATTGTTTATTCCTTCATCTCTTCAGGGTACCTTCGCTCTGATAGGTAACTCAAGAAGCATCCGTATGCTTTACACCACCGTGACTTGGCCGTTCATCAACATGGGATGGAGCCGGTCGCGGAACTGCGTGAGGTGCTGTTGTCCCACACGGAGCGTCAGGTTCTTCGTCTGGAGGCAGACTCAACAGTATCACCTCTTCCATTATCAGGTAGATCATTTTGTCCTGTGGTTCATTCATGGCTTTGCAAGTGTCTGCATCTGTCAATAAAATGCGCTTCAGCTCTGATTTTATGGGTTCGCGTCCTTCGCATCTATAATGATTATTTTATGGAAGTTCAGGCTTTTCCGTCAGTGACCTTCTCTGCCTGGAATGAGTTCAACAGCTTTCCGAATTCTTTTGTATAGGCTGCGTTGTCTTTTTCCCACCCTATAAATGACGGGATATAGTACAACCTGATTTCTTCTGCTAAATCCCTTCCTTTGCTGTCAGGGAACTCCCATTCTTCAATCTTGCCAAACTCAATCAAACTGATGGGGAAAAGCACTCGCTTTCCTTCTGTATCCTCACGTTTTTTTGCTTTTATAATCTCCTGCTTTACCCAGTCACTGTTTATGCTGCTTTCGGAGAGAATCAACAGCAGCTTTTCATGTTGTCGTATGGCTTCACCAATTTGATCGTGTATTTTTTTGCCTCCCTTCATGTCATGCGGAGCGTACCAACACCGAACACCTTTGGCTTGCAGGTCAGCATAGAGACGATCTGCAAATGCTTTATCCGCAGTGCTATGGCTGATAAAGCAGGAGTAGAATTCAATAGCTTTGCTGGTGAGGGAGTGCGCGTATTCAATGAAGGTATCTGGTACACCACAGCCTTTCAGAAATACCTCGGGTATATTCCCTTTTGATATGCAGAGAGTATCAATCCCTACGGTAGATGGACCCACATGGTGAACAGTGTCAAGACCTTTGACGTTGCTAAGGTCTACATTTACAAAAATTGTATGCCAGATGATTACCCCGTGCATGTCTGCCTTGCTAAGATTTGCCTCAATAAGGGTTGCTCTATTGAGCTTTGCGCCGCATAGATTTGCCCCGCTGAGATCTGACCTGTAGAGCTTTGCCTGACCGAGGAATGCCATAGTAAGGTCTGCCCCTGCAAGCTGTACTTCATCGAGGGTTGCTCCGCTGAAACTTGCCCTTGTGAAGTCCCCCCCAATGAGATTTGCCCTTGTGAGGTCTGCCGAGTTAAGGCATGCCTCAGTGAGGTTTGCCCCAGTAAGGGTTGCATTGGTGAGAATTGCGCATATAAGCTGTGCCCCGCTGAGATCTGCCCCGCTGAGATTGGCATCCCATAGGGTTGCACCGCTGAGGTTTGCTTTACTCAGATTTGTCTTGATAAGGTTTGCTTTACCGAAGTTTGCATTATAGAGATGCGCCCCGTTAAGGTCTGCCCTATTGAGGTCTGCCATGTTGAGCTGTGCCCCGCTGAGGTCTGCCCCTCTGAGGTTTGCCCCAACCAGGTCTGTACGACTGAGGTCTGCCTTGTTAAGCTGTGCCCCGCTGAGATCCGCCCCTTTGAGATTGGGCCTGCCCTTTTGATGTGCCTTTCGAGCTGCGTTCCATTCTGTTACTGATCCGAGAAGTAGTTCAACGGTTAGCATGGCTTTCTTTGTTTGGTTGTGGTACGCTCAGATTCTTGTCTCTGTCAGGTTTCGCTATGTCTTCGTTTCGGGTTTTAAGACTCTTTTTCAATGTCCGCTGTTGAGGATTAACGGACATTGAATTTACTCAAGGTTGTGCGCTTGATCCAGTCTGCTTTTCCTGACCTGGCTGTTCGGTTATCTTGTTGAGGAAGTCCTGAAGGTCGGCCTTCTTCGTGTACCATCTGCGAATAATCTTTTGGGGTGCTTCAGATTGTGGATTTCACAACATCCGTAGTGGACTATATTTACCGGTTCGTGTGCAGAGCTCTCTACACCACCGTGGCCTGGCCGTTCATCAGTATGGGCAGGAGCCAGTCGCGGAGCTGTGTGAGTTCCCTGTTTTGCTGGTGGTAATTCTTCATCTGCAAAAACAATGGGGCTGCGAGCCTTGTATATGCCTCTATTGTTGATTTGTCAGGAACCGCCAAGAGTGACTCATCAAGTACCCCTTTGTTAATGTGTGGCTGCTGCGCCCCGGTTCTCAGCACCATTAATCGCGGTATTTCGCGAACAAGGTAAGGGTAGATAAAGCAGTGTTTGAACATGCTGGTTTCGACAATGCCAACGACCGACTGATTCGTTGCGGCTTCAATTCCGAGTATGGATGCTCTAAGGTGTCGAACTATTGAGAGAATCACAGTACCCTGCGGGAGAAGTTTTGCAGGTGAGTTCTGCAACCCCAAGTATGAAATTCGTTCGTCAGGATCTACGACGAATGTGCCTGGATTCTCAGCAGAACTCAACCAATTAACTTCACACGGGGTCCAATATTCATCTTTATCTCTCGATGGAGTGCCGCCGAGATGCGTCGTGAACGTTTCACCAATTGTCGAGTAATGCCACCCGGCAGGGATTTGACGTTTCAGTGTGGGGTTGTAGACCATTTTGCCGCCGGAGGATTTGTAGGGGTGGCCGTTGTGGTCGGGAAAGTTGAACTGCACGAACCAGTAGTCGTAGAGGGTTTTGGCCATCGCCTCAAGTTCGGCGTTGATGCGGTTGTTGCATTCGATTTTGGCATCAAGGGCGGAGAGAACCTTTGCCCGGGCATTATAGTCACAAGGAAGATTTATGTACAGGTTTTCGACAGCTTCTTTTGTGAGCGCGTTTCGAGTCCCACCGACTCGACAAATCTGGAGAAGATGCGGTTTTAAGTAGTGTAAATAGTAGTTTACATACGGGGCACTTTTTCGGTCTTTGCATCTTATTATAGAGACATGCTGACTTACACGAGCAGGTAATATCGTAGTTGGAACAATGCAAGACCTTGCGATAGAATCTCCAGTGATATTGAGCAAAATATCATCGTTTTCTACTGTTACTCCTTTGAGTTTTTCTGCCTGCTGATCATTGATGAAAACCAAGCCTTTTTCAGAAAAACTCATATCAAGAATATTCTGACTTCGTACAAATGCAACACCCTGTTCAGAATAAACGTTATTCCCACCTCTGGGTGTTGCGCCACTGCCAATTTTGGATGTGATACTCCTCAGTTTCACAAACTTACTCATACCGCACCCCCTCCAACTGTTTCCTTATCTCCCGATCCAGCTCACCAGACTCCTTGAACAGTCTGTCCAGATTATCGGTAAACCCTTGCATCTTCATGCTGAACTCTTTCGGTGTCAGATCCGTATACTCGATCCGCACATCGAAGTACTGCCCGGCACTGAGCGAATAGTTCTTGGCGGCGATTTCGTCATAGTTGACCACAACGGAGAAATCTTCCTCAGCCTCTTTGGAGTTGAAGGTGGTGATGATCCAGTCTTCTTCGTCTTCGGAGAGCACGGTCTTCTGGTTCTTGCCCTCCTTGACTTTGGTGCCGAGGCTGGATGCGTCGATCAGCACCACATCATCCTTGTTGCCGTCATCAATGAAGAGTATGGAGACGTTGGTGCCAGTGGTGGCGAAGATGTTGCTCGGCATGGAGACTACCCCGGCCAGCATTTTGCCGTCAACCAGCCGCTCGCGGATTTTTCGGTCGATACCTGATTGGGCGGTGATAAAGCCGGTAGGGACGACTACCGCAGCCTTGCCTCCGGGTTTGAGCGAATAGATGATGTGTTGCAAAAAGAGCTGGTAGATGGCCATCTTGTCCGTTGCCTGTTTGGGGACATTCGGTATCCCGGCAAAGAAGCGTTCGTGTTGCTCCCTGGTGTCGAGCTCGTTTCGGAAATCACTGAAATCCATCTTGAAGGGTGGATTGGAGACGATATAGTCGAACTTTTTGAGCGCCTTGCCCTCTTTGTGGTAGGGGTGAAGCAGGGTGTTGCCCTGAATGATGTTGGGGATGGAGTGAACGAGGTTGTTCAAAATCAGGTTCAGGCGCAGCAAGCTTGAGGATTTCTGTGAAATGTCCTGTGAATAGATGGTGCAGCGCTGTTCGCCGATGGCGTGGGCGAGGTTCATAAGCAGGGTGCCCGAACCGGATGAGGGATCGTAGCAACTGGCGTTGGTTACTTTGCCCCGCTGTACTTCTGGCACCAGAATGGAGGCCATGATTTTAGCTACGGCATGAGGGGTATAGTACTCGGCGTACTTGCCGCCGCTGTCCTTGTTGTAATCCTTGATCAGGTACTCGAAAAGAGAGGCGTAGAAGTCGTACTTTTGGGTGAAGATGCGCTCGAAGCTGAAATCCACCAGGGTGTTGATGATGGCACGGCAAAAATCGTCGCGTTTGGATTCATCGGTGATGTATTCACTCAGCCGGTCAAAGAGGGTAACCTTGGCCCCACCATCGGTTTTGACGGCAAAGATATCGTTGTTGGTGATGGCGATGTCGCGCAGGGTATCGTCGAAGAGCTTGGCAAATTGTGGAGCGTTCTGATTCCTGAACAGATGGGCGATGAAATGATCCGGTTTCAGGCGAGCGGTATCGGGGCCCATCTGGAGTTGCAGCATTTCGAGTTCATCGGCAGTGAGCAGAGTTAAGGCCTGCTCCCAGCTTTCGCTTCCGGAAAGGCGGGAGTCGATTCTTTTGGCTTCAAAGGCGAATTTGTCGTTCAAAAATTTGTAGAGAAAAACCTGGGTGATGATCTTGAACTCGTTGCCATCGTTACCGAGGCCATACGATGCACAGATACTCTTGAGGTTGTCGATGAGTTGCCGGGTTCTTTTTTCGAAATCCTGTGTTACCACGCACTTGCTCCTTTTCTGTTGCCTGAGATAAATTCATTCATGTATTCGGTCACTACCAGCCGGTTGATTGTTCGGGAGACGTCCGGGTTGAGTTTTATTTTACGGCGGGCCTGAAATTCGCCAATGACCATCGGCATCATCATCCCCTCAAAGTAGCTTTCGTTTGCCAAAAGCTGGGTGTTCTGCAGCACCTGATCGTCGGCCTGCTGTTTGACGCCGGTTAATGCGTCGAAGATGCGACGCTCCGATGCGGTTAGCAAACCTCGCTCCAGCAGCCGTTTGTGAATGCGGGTATATTTCGGGTCGCCGTGATACTTTGCCCTGAGCTGGTTGTTCTTACGGTTCAGCTCCTTGACCTGCTCGTAGATCTGGTTGAGCGCACCGATATTGGCGTTCATCTCCTCCTGCGTCACCTCGTTGAGTTTCTTCTTTTTGAAGAGCCGCTCCAGCTCCTCCTTCAGGGTGATGAACCTGGGGTCTTGCTGGTCGAAGTTATCGATGAGGGCTTCGCGAGTCTTACGCAGGGTATTTTTCAGCTTGTCGGCCAACACCAGCTCCTCTTCCCGCACCTTGGTGAACATAAAGAGCACATCTTCCAGAGCGATATTGAGCAGATTGGTGGTATCGGCGTTTGATTCGATGCTCTCCTTCAGGTTCAACAGGTCGAGGTGGTTGCATGTTTCGCGGTAGAGCTGGTTGAGTTTCTGGAAATCGAGCTGCTGCAACAAACTGTAGTCGCCCTGCATCCGGATCAAATTATAGAGGCTGCGGGCATCGGCCAACGCTTTTTTGAGCGCCTGCAAGGTGGCACGATCCTGAATCTGGCTGATTTGCTGCGAGAAGTGCTCGGCGTTTTGAATGTCAAAGCGAAAGAGAATATCCTTGATCGCTTCGATCTCCCGGGTTATCTCTTCGGGGGACTTGAAAAGATTGGAATAGTGCTCAAGTTCGTCGCCAAGTTCGGCCTGCAGCTCTTCGAAATAGGCTTTATTGGTGGCATCGAACTCTTTACGGATATCGGCGAAATCAACCACATAACCGTAACGAAAATCGTTGTAAGTGCGATTGACCCGGGTGAGGGCCTGAAGCAGGTTATGTTTGCGGATTACCCGGCCCACATAGAGCTTTTTCAGCCTTTTGGCGTCAAAACCGGTGAGGAGCATGTTGTAGACCAGCAAGAGGTCGATCTTGCCGGCTTTGAACTCCTCCACCGATCTCTTGCGATCCTCCTTGCTGCCTTCATCATGCAGAATCAGGGCGCAGCGTTTCACCTTGTTTGCCTCGCTCTGCTGGTTTGCGTAAAAGAGCGTGGGGACAGCAACCATTGGCAGCTCTTCAAGCGAGTCTTCATCTTCAGTGGTGACTTTTTTGACGCTATTGGAAGCCTTACGGGAGTGGAAGATTTTGAACATTTCCCGGGCCTGTTTGGAACTGTCGCAGATGACCAATCCGCCGATGGTGGAGTCGTTCAGGGCGCCACGGCTATGCTCGAAATCGTCAAGGATGTAAGCGAGCATCGGTTCAACAAAACGGGGATGGGCGTAGAGTTCCTCTTTTTCGATATCCCCCTGCTGGAGTTCCACCGCTGCAAGGGCCGCCTGCAGTGAGAGTTTATAACTTGTGGCAATTTCCTCGCGGATCAGGCGCAGGGTATATCCATCGGCAATGGAGGCGTTATAGTAGTATTTGTGAATGTAGTCGCCGAAGAGTGCACGGGAGTTGTAGTCCTCCCCCAGAAGCGGTGTGCCGGTGAGACCAATCTTGATAGCATTCTGGTCTGACTGGCTGAGGTTGGCAAGAAAGCTGCCTGTCGGGTTATAGCTGCGGTGAACTTCGTCAAGAAAATAGATTCTCTGGATCGTGACATCGTAATCCTCGGCACGAACCACATCGGGATCATCCTCGAACTTCTGGATATTGACAACGGTAATCTCCGGCCTGCCGGAGTGATTGTGGAGTGCATTGTTGGCTTTGATATCGCGGGCAAAGTCCTCGCGAGTGCCGATGGTATGCACCGTCAGGCCGCGACTGGAAAACTCCCGTTGCGCCTGTATGAGCAGATCGAGACGATCAACAATGAAGTAGAACTTTGGAATGATGCCGCTACGTTGGAAATAGTCGGTCAAAAAGTGGACGTTGTAATAGGCCAGCGCGGTTTTTCCACTGCCCTGGGTATGCCAGATAATCCCTTTGCGAATGCCGGAGTCCAGCTTTTTTTCAATTGCTTTGGTGGCAAAGAGCTGCGGGTAACGCATCACGTGCTTCTGCTGGCCATCGGATTCGTTGACAAAGGCCAGTGCATATTGCAGAAGAAATGAGAGGCGTTCGCGGCTAAAGAGAGAGGTACAGAGGCGGTTGGTCGGCGTGCCGGGCGACTTGTTGCTGAGAAACTCCGGGCTGTGCTTGATGACGTTCAGATTGTTGTCGTGCAATACCTCGTTTTCGATCCTGTCATTCTCGTCGGCAAGAAGTTCGGAGAGGTTCAGCTCTTCTTCTTCACGAAAGTAGTTGAAAACAGGTGCGTCGTAGGATGGAGTGGCGTAGAAGGCTCCCTCAATGGGCTGCGGAGAACCATCTTCATACTCCATGTTGTTGGAGAACACCATCAGTTGTGTGATGTTGACAAAACGGTGGAAGCGGGAATTCCGGCAACGGGTGATGATACGGTTGCGCTCGGCCAGAATCCCTTCTCGATTGTTTGGCTTCTTGACTTCAATGAAGATCAGGGGCATACCGTTGACCAGCAGGGTGATATCAGGCCGAAATTCGTCATCACCGTTTTTGTAGGTCAGTTCAGTGACAACATGGAAGCTGTTGTTAGGGTTGTTAGGGAAATCGGTAAAGTCAATCAGCCGAATTCCGGAGCGTTCCGTGAGCCGTTCATAAAATGCCTTGCCGAGATCCTCATTGTCGAGCAAGAGCCGGACATCGGCCAGCAAGCGTTTGATGTCGTCGGCCTCAATACCGGGGTTGATCCGGACGATGGCGGCAGAGAAGAGTTCAGGGAAGATGTTGCTCTCTTTATCCCATTTGGCACTCCTGAGGGAGAGGTATTGGTAGCCAAGCCTGACCAGATGCAGAATGCAGGGTATTTTGACTCGTGAATCTTCACTGAAAATCATAGAGAGTACAATTTCTGGTCAACTGATGACGGTTAGCGTATGGCGGCGATACAATGCTTTGAGCTGCTTTTATTATACGTGCGTTTTCGGATTCAAAGGATTGAAATGTTGCTTTGCTTCATGGTGGTTTTTGGTAATTTTGTTCTTGCCATGATTTTATTTTACTATTGCCTGATAAGCATGAACAGGAATTTAACAGAATGTACCGGAAAGCCCTCGATATGAAAACCTGTAGATCATTCAACACTATGCGAAACAGCTTCCGCGCTAAAACCACCCTCTCTGTTTTTTGTTTGCTCTTCCTGCTTCTGGCCTCAGGATGTGCAAACAAACAGCATGAAAACAAATCGCCAACGGGCAAACCCCGAATCATCAGCCTTGCTCCAAGCCTGACGGAGATGATTTTTGCTATTGGCGCTGGCGATCAACTGGTGGGCAGAACCAGCGCCTGCGACTGGCCTGTTGCAGCATTACAGGTGCCTGTAGTGGGGGCTTTTGGACGCCCTTCGCTTGAGCTGCTTGCTTCGATCCATCCCGATCTGGTGGTTGATGTTGATCTGGCCGATGAGGAGATGGGGAAAAAAATATCGGCGCTTGGTATTCAGAGAGAGAATATCGCATGCAAAAGCCCGGATGATATTCCTGCCTCCCTCAGAAAACTGGGAAAATTGACCGGTCATACCAGAGAGGCCGACAGTCTGGCCCTCTCTATCAGCGAGGGTCTTGCGATGTTTAAAACAAAGGCAGAAAAGAGAGCCAAGAAAAAGAGTGTCTATCTTGAAATCTGGGATGATCCTTTCTGGACAGGCGGAAAAGGAAGTTATACCTCTGCACTTATTGCCTATGCCGGTGGCAGGAATATCGGAGATGTTGTGGATAAAGAGTATTTCGAAATATCGCAGGAGTGGGTAATCAAGAAGAGCCCGGAGGTGATTGCCTGCATGTACATGTCGAAAAATGTCTCTGCTGCCAGCAAGCTCATGGAGCGTCCCGGTTGGGGCTCTGTTGCTGCCGTACAACAGCGTCAGGTTTATGACCAGTTCGATAACAGCCTCTTTCTTCGCCCTGGCCCGAGGGTTCTTGAAGGGATAGCACAGTTACATCGAACGATTTATCCTGTTGAGAGAGCTGCTCCCTGATTTTTTGGCGCTCCCTGTCAGAGAATCGACGTTAATTTTTTTATCTTTGGGCCTTTGGCAGAACAAAACGAAATCATGCATGAAGCGCGCTCCCTTGGTCATTGTCCTCCTGACGGTTTTACTTGACCTTATCGGGTTCGGTATTGTGCTTCCACTGCTGCCGACCTATGCCAAGGATCTCGGTGCAAATCCTGCCATGATCGGGTTGATTGCTGCAATTTTCTCCATCATGCAGTTTATTTTTTCCCCTCTCTGGGGCAAGCTGAGCGACAAAATCGGTCGGCGACCGGTCATGTTGATCAGTATTTTTGTCACCGCTGTATCCTATCTTGTTTTATCACAGGCCAGCACCATTCCCCTCCTTATTTTTGCCCGTGGACTCTCGGGTATTGGGTCGGCCAATATTGCCACAGCTCAGGCCTATATCACTGATGTCACCGACAGTAAAAATCGTTCGGGAGCGATGGGCATGATCGGAGCCGCTTTCGGAATAGGCTTTATTATTGGCCCGCTGATTGGAGGTGTGCTCAAGCACTATTACGGTATTCCGATGGTCGGATATGTCTCTGCGGCACTGATCTCTCTCGACTTTATCCTTGCTATCTTTTTGCTTCCCGAGTCAAACAGGAATGCTCAGAAGATGGTGTTCGGCTTTCTGAAAAAGCGAACATCCGAGAGCGCACCCCGTCGATCGGTCTCTCTCTTTCTTGGTGAAAAAGCCACTGAGTATGTTGATGGACTGAAACTGACTTTCAGTTCACGCCCCCTTGCCCTGCTGATGATTGCAAACTACATCTATACCTTTGCCATTGTGAATATGCAGGTTGCATCCATTTTGCTCTGGAAGGAGTATTTCAGAGCTACTGACGAGCAGATCGGTTATATCTTTGCCTATGTCGGAGTGTGGTCTGTCATTGTGCAGGGTGGTCTTATCAGAAAGCTTATCAAGAAGCTGGGTGAGCACAAGCTTTTTCTCTGGGGCCATTTTTTCACCTTTATTGGTGTCTTTTTTGTACCGTTCGCACCTCAGAGTTCGCTCTTTTCAATCGGGCTGGTTATCCTCTTCTTTTTTGCTATCGGCACCAGTCTGGTTGCGCCTATCAACCTTTCCATGATTTCGCTCTACAGCTATAAACAGCAGCAGGGACAGATTCTTGGTCTTTCACAGTCAGTCAACTCTTTTGCCCGCATTATGGGGCCTTTCAGCGGCAGTATCCTTTATGGCATGAACTTTCATGCGCCCTATATTGTCGCCGGAATTCTGACTCTCGCTGGGGCAATCATTGCACTCAGCCTCTTCAAGTACAAAATTGAAGCCCTTGACCCTTCAACTGAAGCTAACAATGGCTGAAAGAGCTTATCCGGATATGTTATCAATGCAGGAGTACCTATTATGAAAATTGGCGTTATCGGAGTGGGCAAGCTGGGAGAGTTTCACACAAAGCTCCTCACGGAAATTGCACAGGAGCGGCCTGATGTCCATTGTGCAGGGCTCTTTGATCTCGACAGTAACCGGGCTGAAGAGATGGCCCGGAAATATGGTGTTACGCGTTTCAGCTCGCTTGAGCTTCTGGCTAACGCTTGTGATGCTGCCGTTATTGCAACCACCACAAGCTCCCACTATGAAATAGCCCGAACCCTGCTTGGCGAGAGGCTGCACCTGTTTATTGAAAAGCCCATAACGACGACAATTGAAGAGGCTGACGAACTGATTCGGCTTGAAGCAGAAAACGGGGTACGTATCCAGGTTGGTCATATTGAGCGCTTCAACCCGGCGCTGCGGGCGGTGGAATCCTCTATCGGGCGTCCCATCTATATCCAGGCTGAACGGCTGAGCGGGTTTTCGCGAAGGGTGACGGATGTTTCTGTGGTTCTTGACCTGATGATTCACGATATTGATCTGGTTCTCTCTCTTATACCTTCCGAGATCAAGCATATCGCCGCTTCGGGGGTGAAGGTCTTCTCCAATGAACTCGACATGGCAACGGCCAGAATTGATTTTGTCAACGGTGCAGCAGCAAATGTTACCGCAAGCAGACTCAGCCGCAACAGAATGCGCAAGCTCCGTTTTTTTTGCAATGACCCGAAAAGTTACGCCTCACTGGATCTGACGACCGGGAAATCGGAGGTATTCAGGCTGGTGAAACAGAGTGAGGCCTCCTCCAAAAACCCGCTCAAATCCTTTGCTGCGCGTAAAATACTTGAACAGTTCGGTGAAATTCAGGAGACCATGCAGGGGATGGTTCTGGACTATATCCACCCGGAAATTCCGAAAATAAATGCGTTGCGTGACGAACTTGAATATTTTATCAATACCGTCAGAAACAACACGCCAGCTCCGGTCAGCTCCTCTGACGGACGCCGGGCGATTATGGTTGCAGGCAAAATCGCTGACGAAATTGCCGCCAATGCAGCCTTACTTGAATAACTGACCCGTGCAAGGCAAACAGGCAATGACCACAGATTCACAAGCTCTCTTACCTGAGATACTCTATCGTATCGGCGACATGGCCGATGAAAACGGCATCGGCTGTTACCTTGTCGGCGGCTATGTTCGCGACATGATTATGCAGAGAGCCTGTACCGATATCGATATCATGGTGACCGGCGATCCTCTCCCTTTTGCAAAAGCGGTACGCGACAAGCTGAATGGCCGGAATTTTATCCTTTTTGAACGGTTCCGCACCGCTCAACTTGAGCTCTCCGACCCGATACAGGGTTCCTTCAAGGTTGAACTTGTCGGGGCTCGCAAAGAGTCCTATAATAACGACTCCAGAAAACCGGTGACGCTTATCGGAACACTTGACGACGATCTTTCACGACGGGATTTCACCATCAATGCTCTTGCCCTTGTACTGAACAGCAAAGAACGGAACCAGATCATCGACCGTTTTAACGGGGTTGCCGATATCGAGGCCCGCATTCTGAAAACACCGCTTGATCCTCTGCAGACCTTCTCCGATGACCCGCTGCGGATGATGCGGGCTGCCCGGTTTTCGGCTCAGCTTGATTTCAGACTGCTCCCTGATGTTGTTGAGGCTATGAAGGCTATGCATGAAAGAATCAGGATTGTTTCGATTGAGAGGGTTAGTCAGGAGTTTTTCAAAATCATGCTCTCCCCCCGCCCGTCAAGGGGACTCATTATCCTCTATGAAACCGGCCTGTTGCAGGAAATTTTACCGGAAGTTGCCTCTATGGCGGGTATTGAACAGGTTGATGGATTGGGGCACAAGGATACCCTTTTTCACACCTTCCAGGTTATCGACAATGTTGCTGCACATTCCGGCAATCTCTGGCTCAGAGTTGCTGCGCTTCTGCACGATATTGCCAAACCGGCGACAAAACGGTTCGCTAAACATGTTGGCTGGACATTCCATGGTCACGATGCCATAGGCCCGAAGATTGTGGCAAAAATATTCCGCCAGATGCGCTGGCCACTCGATCCGCTCGACTATGTCCAGAAGATGGTACGCCTCCATCATCGCCCGATTCCCCTGTCGAAAGAGGAGATTACCGATTCGGCCATTCGACGGCTGATGTTTGATGCGGGAGAGGATCTTCAGGATCTGATGCACCTCTGCCGGGCTGACGTCACCAGTAAAAATCCGAGAAAGGTGTCACGCATCATGAGCAACTTCAACCATGTTGAGGAAAAGATCTCTGAAGTTGGAGAAAAAGACCAGCTTGCCAAATGGCGCCCTCCGATAAGCGGTGAAGATATTATGGCAACGCTCGGGCTGACGGAAGGGAAAATGGTGGGGATGATCAAGAAAAGGATGGAAAATGCGGTCATTGACGGCCTGATTGCCTACGACCGCAATACCGCTCTTGATTATATACGAGTGATTTACCATGAATTGAGAGGAGAGACAAACGGGGGCGATAAACAATAAGAGGCCTTTTGCCGGAAGTGTGGCTTTTCAGGGCTTCGGTCACTATATTGCATCCATTTACGACAACATACTAAACTGAATCCAACAAGTGATACCACGTTATTCACCCAAAGACATTGCTGCCATCTGGACAGAAGAGGCAAAATTCCAACGCTGGCTCCAACTTGAAATTGCCGCTGTTGAAGCTCGCATGGAGGCGGGTTTGGTACCTGCAGAGGCGCTTGTGACCATCAAACAAAAAGCAGCCTTCAATGTTGCCGAAATTCTTGAGATCGAAAAAGAGACGAAACACGATGTCATTGCCTTTCTGACCAACGTAGCCAATAATGTCGGCCCCGATTCCCGTTACATTCATGAAGGGCTCACCTCTTCGGATGTGGGCGATACCAGCCTGGCCATGCAGATGCGTGATGCCGGAAAAATTCTTGTTGCCGATATTGAGCAACTTGTGACGGTTCTTGCCAAAAGGGCTGTTGAGTTTAAATACACCCTTGAAATGGGCAGAACCCATGGCATTCATGCCGAGCCGACCACCTTCGGTCTGAAACTGCTCTTGTGGCACCAGGAGATGCTCAGAAACCTCGAACGGATGAAAAAGGCCGTAACAACCATCTCCGTCGGTAAAATTTCAGGAGCGGTGGGCACCTATCAGCACCTTTCTCCCGATATTGAAGCCGCAGTATGCCGGAAACTGGATCTCGTACCCTCCTCGATATCGACACAGATTCTCCAGCGCGACCGACACGCTGAATTTGCCACAACACTTGCTATCATCGCCTCCTCTATCGAGAAATTCTCGGTTGAACTGCGCCATCTGCAGCGTACTGAAGTGCGTGAAGCGGAAGAGTTTTTCAGCGAGGGACAGAAAGGCAGCTCCGCCATGCCCCACAAACGTAACCCGATCACCTTTGAAAGGCTTACCGGACTTGCCCGCGTAGTTCGCTCGAACTCCCTGGCTGCCATGGAAAACGTGGCACTCTGGCATGAGCGCGATATTTCCCACTCATCGGTTGAGCGCATCATCATGCCCGACTCGACCACAGCGCTCTGCTACATGCTGCGCACCTTCAGCGAAGCCCTTGATACCCTGCTTGTTTACCCTGAGAGAATGGAGGAGAATTTTAACTCTTCATATGGACTCACCACCTCGCAGACCATCCTGCTCGCTCTTACAGCAAAAGGGCTGACCCGTGAAATCGCCTATAAACTGGTACAGCGAAACGCTATGAAGAGCTGGTCGACCAAGGTGCACCTGCGCGACCTGCTTTTGAAAGATGAGGAGTTACTGAAACAGATCACTCCGGCAGAAATTACCGAACTCTTCAGCTCCGAAAACATTTTGAAAAAGCTGAAAAGCAGTGTCGATATCATCTTTGAGCGCAACGGACTTTAACCATACATGAGATGAAACAGAATCCATTCAGAACGGTCGGGATTACCCTTTTTCTTGCTGGACGTTATCTCTTTGCCATCTTTTTTCTGTATGGGTTCTGGCATAAACTGGTTAAGGGGTGGTTATGGAGCGACAAGATGCATAACTTTTTTGTAGAGCGCCTCACCGCTCCCCCGCAACTGAACAACTTTCAGGCGCTCTACCTTGAACAGTTTGCCATTCCTGCTGCCATGCCAATCGCATGGATTGTCACCATAGGGGAGCTGATCATAGGAGTGTGCCTTGTTTTGGGGATTTCCGTCCGGGCAAATGCGGCTTTTGCGCTCTTCCTGGTGCTGAACTTCGCGGCAGGAGGGTTCTACAACCTCACTCTCCCACCCTTCATGATTTTTTCGGTGCTGATGATGATTTTCCCGTCAGGCCAATGGTTTGGACTCGACAAAACACTCCACCGTAAGTACCCGGATTCAATCTGGTTCAAGTGAGGTCATGCCGAGGAGAGCCCTGACACCAAGATGGTAGCTGTTTGCCCCGAAGCCGCTGATAACGCCAGCACAAACCTCGGAAATCACTGATTTGCGGCGAAACTCTTCACGGGCATAGATGTTGGAGAGGTGCACCTCAACAACAGGGATGGTTATGGCACTGATGGCATCACGCAGGGCGATAGAGTAGTGGGTCAGCGCTCCGGCATTGAGCACAACGCCCCGGTAACCACCCTTATCCTCACAGTTGAAGAGTTTTTCAAGCAGCGCTCCCTCTGATTCCGTCTGGAAGAAGTCAAAAGAGAGTTCCGGAAAACTTGCAGCCAGCTCACGATTGATATCGTCGAGTGTCTGACGACCGTAAACCTCCGGCTCTCGTTTTCCAAGCCGGGAGAGGTTCGGTCCATTGAGAACAAGTATCGTCATGGCGCTCATCATGATTGTTGCGGCCAGCCCTCTCTCCGGACTGGCTCAGTCAAGGTTTACAAAAAGCAGTTAGAGGATATACTGGCTCAGATCCCTGTCGGCAACCACATGGTTGAGTTTTTCCTTCACCATGGTTTCATCAATTTCCACCCGTTCATCGGAAAAATTCTCCGGGATATTGAACATCAGCTCTTCAAGAAGATTGGTCATAATCGTATGCAGGCGCCTTGCTCCGATATTTTCAACACTCTCATTGACTCTGGCCGCAATTCTGGCAATCTCCCGAATAGCGCCATCGCTGAAGGTCAGGTCAACCCCTTCGGTAGCAAGGAGAGCTGAGTACTGCTTGATAAGGGCGTTCTCAGGCTGCGTGAGAATGAGATAGAAGTCCTCTTCCGTGAGGCTTTTCAGCTCTACCCGGATCGGAAAGCGGCCCTGCAACTCGGGAATCAGATCGGAGGGCTTGGCAACATGGAATGCGCCGGAGGCAATAAAGAGTACGTGGTCAGTCTTGACCATGCCATGTTTGGTCGCAACATTGGAGCCCTCGACAATGGGCAGAAGATCACGCTGCACACCCTCCCTGCTGACATCAGGCCCTTTACTGCCCGACCCTGACGATGGGGTGGCTATTTTGTCGATTTCATCAATGAAGACAATTCCGGATTGTTCAACCTTGTTGATAGCCTCCTTGACAACACTGTCCATATCGATAAGCTTCTGTACCTCCTCCTGCTCAAGAATCTTGCGGGCTTCGGCAATCGAAACCCTTCTTTTCTTGCGTTTACGGGGCAGTCCGCTCATGAGATCCTGCATGATTCCGCCGATCTCTTCCATCTGGCCGAGGGGTCCAAAAACCTGCATCATCCCGCCAGGAGCATCACCGGTGATATCCATTTCAATCTGGCGATCTTCGAGCTTTCCGTTGCGGAGACGTTCAAGCATTTTGCGGCGGCTTCGCCGATTGACCTCAAGTGACTTGTCGTGCTCATCGGCGGCTGGTGACTCAGTCACTCCTTCCTCAGCCGAGCTCTCATCATCACTCTCCGCATTGCGTGAAGAGGCAACAGGAGGAAGGAGAATATCAAGCAGACGCTCTTCAACAAGCAGGACAGCCTTTTCACGAACCTCTTCCGAGCGTTCGCTTCTCACCATAGCTACCGATTGATCAACAAGGTCGCGGATCATTGACTCTACATCACGACCGACATAACCCACTTCAGTAAATTTCGAGGCCTCTACCTTGACAAAGGGAGCTCTTGCGAGTTTGGCAAGCCTGCGGGCAATTTCGGTTTTTCCAACACCCGTCGGGCCAATCATGATAATGTTGTTGGGCATGATCTCATCACGAAGATCATCGCTCACATGCTGACGACGAAGCCTGTTGCGGAGGGCTATGGCTACCGATTTTTTCGCATCTTTCTGTCCGATGATATATTTGTCAAGAAGCGAAACAATCTGGTTTGGCGTCAGATTACTTGCTGCAATAGAACTGCTCTTCCCTCTGTTTGCTTCAGATAATGCCAAAACAGATCCCTCACTGTTCGTAGTCGTTTCCATGCAATAAAATGTAGATTACAAAAAAAGCTTTGGGCCGGCAGCCCTGATAACACAGGGGCTCAGACCTCTTCGACAATAATATGATCGTTCGTATAAATACAGATATCAGCCGCTATCTTCAAACTTTCCAGGACGATCTCTTTGGCTGGAAGGCTTGAGTGTTTCATGAGCGAGCGTGCAGCAGCAAGGGCATACATACTGCCGCTTCCAATGGCTACAATACCATCTTCCGGCTCTATCACATCCCCGGTTCCGGAGATAATCAGCGCCTTGTCGTGACTGACAATTGCCAGCATGGCCTCAAGACGCCGGAGGTACTTGTCTGTTCTCCAGTCTCGGGCAAGTTCAACTGCCGCACGGTCAAGCTTTCCATTATAGGCCTCAAGCTTTTCTTCAAAACGGTCAAGCAAGGTCACGGCATCCGCCGTCGCTCCCGCAAAACCGGCAACAAGCTTTCCGTGATAGAGTCTCCTGATTTTCCGCGTCGAGTGTTTGATGACCGTATTTCCAAGCGTCATCTGTCCATCGCTTCCGAGCGCAGCCTTGCCGTCCCTTATTACACCGATAACCGTCGTTGAACGGATCACTGGCCTTTGGTTATTCTTCATCTATCAAAATATTTTTTTTCTTAATCTTGCAACTGGAATCTGCATTTGTTCCCGATATTTTGCAACCGTTCTTCTTGCAATATGTATTCCACATTTCATAAGCATCTCCGTTATACTCTCATCACTCAGGGGATTTGCGGAATCCTCCCCGCTGATCATATCAGCAATTTGCTGACGAATAACCTTGCTTGACAGATCTTCACCCTCCCCGGTCGAAAGTCCTGTGCTGAAAAAATATTTCAGCTCAAAAACGCCAAAGCGGGTCTGTACATATTTTCCATTGACGGCCCGACTGATCGTCGATATATCAAGATCGGTATCGGCAGCAATAGTTTTCATGCCAAGTGGCACCACACGTTCGGGGCCAAAAACAAAAAAGCCATATTGCCGTTTCATCAACGCTTCAATCACCTTCAGCAGCGTCTGGCGCCTGGTCTCAATGGCGCTTGTAAACTCATTGGCCCGCAGAATATTTTTCCGTATAAACTGCTTTTCTTCTTTTGGAGCTTTCCTGTTTTTCAGAAGTTCCTGATAACGGTCGGTAACCTTGACAGAAAGTGCGCTTCTGTCATTGAGCACTGCAATCAATGCACCATTCTCATAGCTCACAAGAAAGTCCGGCGTAATATATCCACCCTCATCCTGAAAAATGCCGGGATGAGGATCAAGCCGGATGATGGCCGAAACAGCCGCTTCAACGCCCTCTTTTGTCTCAGCAAGTTTTTTCAGCAACAGTTCAAAGCGCCTGTGCAGAAAATCATCAAAATGATCACGAAGAATCCGTGTCGCAACCTCATACGTCTTTGATGGATAACGCTCCGAACCGGCCTGCAGTTGAACAAGAAACCGCTCACGCAAATCTTTGACGGCAATACCAGGAGGATCAAGAAAATGAATTTTGCGCACAACTTCCTCGACTTCCCTCTGGCTGATATCAAGGCCATCAAAGTGCAGACTGTCAACAATCACTCCATAGTCCTCGCCAAAATAACCGTCGCCGTCAAGATTACCAAGAATCTCGGCCGCAATCCTTGCCTCCCGCTCCCCGACCTCTTCATGTAATGTTAACTGCCGGAGCAGGGTATCATGGAAACTGTCAT
This sequence comes from Pelodictyon phaeoclathratiforme BU-1, assembly GCF_000020645.1. Classification (GTDB taxonomy): domain Bacteria; phylum Bacteroidota; class Chlorobiia; order Chlorobiales; family Chlorobiaceae; genus Chlorobium; species Chlorobium phaeoclathratiforme. The sequence goes on along the minus strand of NC_011060.1, from coordinate 1,262,086 downwards.
GCTGAACGGCCTGAAAGAACCTCTCCTTTGAGCCGCCTTCATAGGTGAAGTTGAGCCTTCCTTCAGAATCTTCGACAGAAAATGGCGCATCGGAGCGCTCCTTGAGTGCACTTTTACTGAAGCGTTCAACCGCATCGAACATATCGTCACCATTCGACCCGTCACTGCCTGCAACGACTTCACCGACACTCTCCTTACTTTCTTCAACTACTTCAAGTAACGGATTTTCCTGTAACTCCTCATAAATACGCTGTTCAAGGTTGAGCATCGGAAGCTGAAGGAGCTGACTGCTTAAAATCTGCTGTGCAGAGAGCTGTAATGATTGTCTTTGTTGAAGCCGGATATCAGCCATGACGCAGAGTGGAAGAATCGACAAATGCTTTCAGGCTCACGATCCAGTCTCTACCATACAATGATTCAAGAGCAAGCTGAACATAATCAATAAGTTGTTCGTTGGACTCACTACCCGCTTTCCGGGCGGAGCGACACATGGAGTGCTGCTCATAGACAAGATAGTCCAAACCAAACTTTTTTCTTACCCTTATCGGAAACAATCGACAGGATAACGGTTTGTCAAAGCCGATAATGCCTTCTCGAAATGCGTTTTCAATGGCGCAAAAGGTTATCCCGTCACGCACAAAGGCAAAAACGCATTCACGATTATCAATGGTGCGGCTGTAGTGCCTTCCCTGATAGAGTTCAACCGGACCATGCCTTCGGATATACTTTACACTTTTTTCAGGGAGCATCCGCAGCAACTCTTCCGGTGATTGGCGCAACTGGATTGCTTCGGCCTCGGATAACGGGGCGCCAAGTTCCCCCTCTACACAACACTTGCCCTTGCACTCCTGAAGATCGCATGAAAAAAAAGCCTTCAAAACATCCTTGTCAACAAGAACATCACCTATAGAAACCAGCGACATAACGAACCATCCTCATGATAATTTGACAACAGTACAACACTTCTGTTCATAAAAAAAACGACACTTCTGCCTCTGACAAGCAACTCATTGCTTTTCATATTTGCTGCTTCGATGAATTTTTCATAGCTATATGCAGCTCTCCGCTGAGAGCCTGAAGATCACCCCGGAAAGGAACATATAAAACAAAGCCATATCACCATGCTCATTATCGACGGAAAAAAGGTCTCGCTTGACCTGAAAAACGAACTGAAAGCCAGTGTTGACAACTTCCGATCCATCACAGGCAAAGTCCCGGGACTGACGGTTATCATTGTCGGCCAGGATCCGGCATCGCAGGTTTATGTACGCAATAAAGCCAAAACATGCAAAGAGATTGGCATGATTTCCACGGTGATTGAAATGGCCGATGACACCACTGAAAAACATCTGATTGAGACTATTCACAAACTGAACAACGACCCGACGGTACACGGTATTCTTGTCCAGCAACCGCTTCCGAAACAGATTGATGAATTTGCCGTCACCCTTGCCATTGATCCATCAAAAGATGTCGATGGATTTCATCCCGAAAATCTTGGTCGTCTTGTGATGGGGCATCTCGACAAATGTTTTGTCAGTTGCACCCCTTATGGCATTCTTGAACTTCTCGGACGCTATAACATTGAAACGAGGGGTAAACATTGTGTTGTTGTCGGACGCAGCAATATTGTCGGCAAACCTATGGCGAACCTGATGCTGCAGAAGCTCGATGCCACCAACTGCACCGTTACCATCTGCCACTCCGCCACGAAAAATATACCATTCTACACCCTGCAGGCCGACATCCTCATCGCGGCTATTGGCAAGGCAGGATTCATTACTGCTGATATGGTAAAACCCGGAGCCGTGGTCATTGATGTCGGCATCAACCGCATTGAGGATCCATCGACGAAAAGCGGCTACCGTCTCGTCGGGGATGTCGATTTCGAAGCTGTTTCAACCGTTGCTTCAGCCATGACCCCCGTTCCCGGAGGAGTCGGTCCCATGACCATTGCCATGCTGCTGAAAAACACGCTTCAGTCATTCCAGCGCATTAACAATCTGTAGAGCAGAATGGCCAGATCTTCTACCAGATACATCTGCTCTAACTGCGGGGCCATCTCCCTGAAATATCAGGGGAAATGTTTTGAATGCCAGAGTTGGGGGACACTTCAGGAGAGCCGTGTCGAGCCCGAACAGAAAAAACAGAGGGATGGTTCAACAAGAGGAGTTGCCGTTATGGAGAACCTGCATGACTCTGTGCCCTCGGAATTTCAGCGAGTCATGACTGGCATTGGAGAGCTCGACCGGGTACTCGGAGGAGGACTTATGCAGGGATCTGCTGTTCTGGTGGGAGGAGAACCCGGTATTGGTAAATCTACCCTCATGCTCCAGCTTGCTCCCCGCCTCGCACCGGCCAAGGTGCTCTATATCTCCGGTGAAGAGTCGCCGAACCAGATCCGCGAACGGGCACAGCGCCTCTCCATTAAGGCTCCTAACCTCTGGCTGATACCGGAAGTGAACCTTGAGAGCATCCTTGCAATCATTGCACACGAGAAACCGGCACTGGTCATTATTGATTCCATTCAGACAGTCCATTCTGATGAATACCAGAGTTCTGCCGGTACCATTACCCAGATCAGGGAGTGTGCTGCCACGCTCATCAGGGCGGCCAAGCAGCAAAATGTGATTTTGATGATTATCGGCCATATCACCAAGGAGGGTGCGCTTGCCGGACCCAAAGCCCTTGAGCATATGGTCGATACCGTCCTGCAGTTTGAAGGTGAAGGGTACCAGCGCTACCGCATTATCCGCTCAGTCAAGAACCGCTTCGGTTCCACCAATGAAATCGGTGTCTTCCGTATGGATGAGAGTGGCCTTGAAGAGGTCAGTAATCCGTCGGAATTCTTTATCTCCGGACGCAGAACCGATGTGCCCGGAAATTCAATCCTGGCTGCTATCGAAGGAACAAGAGCACTTCTGGTTGAGGTTCAGGCGCTGGTCTCGAAGACCAACTACTCCATGCCTCAGCGTATCAGCACAGGATTCGACCTGAAACGCATGTCGATTATCCTTGCTGTGCTTGAAAACAGGCTTCGCATCGAAACCTGGGGACAGGATGTCTTCGTAAAAATTGCCGGCGGCCTGAAACTGGCTGAACCCGCAGCAGACCTTGCCATTGCTGCTGCCATTGCTTCAGGGCTGATGAACCGTCCGGTCGATCCGGCAACGGTCTGCTGCGGAGAAATCGGTCTTGCAGGTGAACTGAGGGCTATCAGCGACAGCGAACGGCGCATAAGGGAGGCGGCCCATCTTGGCTTCAAGCAAATTGTGCTGCCCGAAGCCAATACCCGCGAACTGAAACCATCACTGAAAAATCTCCCCATCATCATCACGGGATGCAAAACACTCCAGAACGCACTTGATGAGCTTAATGTGACTGGATAAGGGAGTGCGACAAGGAAGTGCGACAAGGGATAGTTGGCTGAATTGGTTACATTTTGCTGTACTGTTTCTGGAATAAAAAAATCAAAGTGGGAGCGATGATGCATATCCTGATCCAATGGCTGATCAATGCCTGCGCGGTTTATGCCACTGCGCATATCCTCGACGGAATTCATATAAAAAGTTTTGGCGCTGCAATTCTTGTTGCTTTGGTGCTCGGCCTCATCAACGCTGTTGTACGGCCTGTGCTGCTCTTTTTTTCAATACCATTTATCATTGTAACGCTGGGGCTCTTTCTGCTGGTCATCAACGCCTTTCTTCTGCAGTTTGCGGCCTCACTTGTCGGGGGATTCTCCATCGACAACTTTGGATGGGCTATAGCAGGCTCGATCGTCATCAGTGCAATTTCCTGGATACTCAGCTCTCTTTTCGATCTCTGAATAAATTACAACTACCTTACAGATCATGGGTTTGCATGATTGAGCAAATTATGCACCATCGTGGTCAGTAATTTCAGGGAGAAGGGCTTCTGAATAAAGTTAACCCTTTCGACAAGCATCTCGTGCCGGGAAATCACATCACTTGAATAACCGGACATAAAGAGCGTTTTAAGGTCCGGAATGATCGACTGAAGCTCTTTGGCAAGGTCACAACCGTTCATGTCAGGCATAACAACATCGGTCAGAAGCATATCAACCTCTCCGTTGTATTGCCGGGCAAGCCGGATTGCTTCACGAGGGGTCTCAGCCGAAAGCGTAGTGTATCCAGCCTCTTCAAGTGCCGCCCGACAAAGGATGAGAATATCGTGTTCGTTTTCCACAAGGAGTATCGTTCCTTTACCCTGTTTGCCTTCTGGCGGAGCCGGTTCATCCTCTTCGATATCGCCATAACCTTCCTGGTATCGGGGAAGGTGAATTTTAAAAGTACTCCCCTTTCCCGGTTCGCTCTTGTAGTCGAGGCAACCATTGTTTTGTTTGACAATGCCATAGACTGTTGAAAGTCCCAAACCAGTCCCTTTTCCCGGCTCCTTGGTGGTAAAAAAGGGCTCAAAAATATGGGGAAGATGCTCTTTTTCAATACCACAACCGTTATCACGAACCGAAAGTGTTACGTAATCACCGACTATTTTACAGGGATGCAAGGGTGGAACAAGAGTTTTTTTCTCACAGAGCCTGCCGATTTGAATAGTAATTTTACCTATTCCGGCAATTGCATCGCGGGCATTGATGCAGAGATTGACAAGAATCTGATCAATCTGTGATGGATCGACTTTTACCAGACAACGATGGGTATCAGGAATCCAGACAATGGTGATATTTTCACCAATCAGCCGTCGCAGAACCGAAAGCATGGTTTCAACCATCGTATTCAGTTCGAGAACCAATGGCATTACCGGTTGCTTTCGGGCAAACGCGAGGAGTTGACGCGTCAAATGCGCAGATCGTGTAGCGGCATTGAGTATGTTTTTCAGATTGAATGGTAATGGCTCTTCATAAGCAGCCTCCTGATCCATAGCCATCTCTATATTGCCGATAATCACAGCAAGCATGTTATTGAAATCATGAGCGATACCTCCGGCAAGCTGTCCGACGAGCTCCATTTTCTGAAGCTGGGTAAGGGCTGACTGCATCTCCTGTTGCGCCTGCTCGGCAAGCTTGCGAGAAACGATATCCCATGCACTATCTGCTATGGTACGTACCAAATGAATATCGTCATCAATGTAGGCCTCTGGCTTGTTTCCAACCCAAAAAAAGCCCACAATCTTCTCTCCCTGAAGTACAGGAACGACCAATGTTCGCTTTATTTCAGGATGGCTGCCCGGCAAGTTATTCTGACGCTCATCTCTTTTGTATTCGTTGGTAATCACGGCGCTCTGCCCATGCAGAACATCAGCCCACAACTCCTCTCCTTTCACATATGGATGCGTGAACTGTTGCACTCCCCCCTGCATATTCTTGTATACATTGGTCGAACAAACCTGCAGGGATGTCGCATCATTCTCCCCGAAAAAGTGATAAAACCCAATTTTGCTCCCTGTACCTCTTTCAGCTTCGTCCAGAGTCAATCTCAGCAGCTCCTCAACCGAGTGAGACTCTGCCATCTGGAGCAGACGTTGACGGAAGAGAATGAGTGATTCATGGCGCAGGCGCACAGTAACATCGTGAACAACGGAATAGAGAAGCATTTTTCCCTGAATTTCAACGGGAGCGCTGAAAACTTCCACATCGCGAACAGAGCCATCAGAGCGGCAATGACGGAAATGAAAAGGATTACTCTCCTCATTACAGCCTCCTTCCATTTCCGACGTAACCTCTTGCGGCGTCGAAACAGTTATCTGGCTGATTTTTTTTCGGCAGAGTTCATTCAACTCCCAGCCATAAAAGCTGATGGCTGCCGGATTGGCGTCAACAATCATACCATTCTCCGGATCACTGATCAACATCACGGTATGGTAATTCTGAAACAGGCTCCGGTAGCGGGCTTCACTCTGACGCAGTGCCTCCTCTGCCGCCTCTTGTGCCCTGCGGGTTCGCAACATTGAAATTCCATAGGCAAGATTGTCGGCCAGAGCTGTGAGCAGCGTCATCTCGCCGGCATTAAAGGCATCCGGAACGATGGAATAGATCGCCAATGCCCCAAACGTTTTATTGTCGGATTTCAGAGGCAAACTCAAAACCGAAGCATAACCACGAGCCATCGCCTCAATACGCCAGGGAAGAAATTGCTGATCTGACAGCACATTGCAGACAGAACAGGGCTGGCCCGTACGGATTGTTGTTCCCACAGGCCCTCGACCACGTTCGACATCTGCCCAGGAGATCATCAGCATATCCAGATAACCCTCTTCAAAGCCTGCCTGAGCAACCGGACGTACGCTTTTTGACGGATCATCTTCAGCATAGCCAACCCACGCCATCCGATAACCGCCAATCTCAACAACGATACGACAGATTGCACTCAACAATTCTGTTTCATCATGGGCGTGAAGAAGTACCTGATTACAATTGCTGATCGCAAGAAGTGAACGGTTCAGATTCTGAAGTTCGCTCTCCGCCTTTTTGCGTTCAGTAATGTCGATTCCCATACCAATGAGAAACGGGGTTCCATTGAGTACTATTTTTTTTGCCGTCATCAGAAACCAGACAATTTCAGGCCCTCCTTGACGCAATGCCCTTATTTCAGCACGTTCCTCAACCCCATCAATCAAAACGTTCTGCATTTTACTCTGAATAGTCAGCCAATCATCCGGATGGATACTCTCCAGCGCATTGATGCCAGCCATCTCACTTTCAGATTTACCCATAATGTCATCCCGCAGATAGGCATTCCATCCGGAAAGTCGGACTTCTGTATCAAGCAGATAAAAGATACCAGGGATGACATCAATGACTGCTTTTCTGAACGCCTGCTCATTCTCCCCTGCCAGCTCAGATCGTTTCAGATCCGTTATATCCTGTGCGACAATGAACATGTTCTGGATGTCACCTGCCAGAGAGCGGAGAGGATAAATGGTATGGCGATAACTGCGCCCATCATGTTCATCTTCAAAGGTAAGCTGCCTTCCAGTGCAGATAACTTCCTCAAGTTTATGTCTGCGTAGTTCAGCAGTCTCAGGAATCAGGAGATCATGAGAAAGCAAATCGAAAACATTGAGACCCAGACACTCTTCCGGACGCCTGCGGAATCTGGCAGCAAAGCGTATATTTGACGAAACAATTAAACCGTTCTTGTCAATAAGAAGACAGATGTCGGGAAAAATATCAAGCAAACTCAAGTCAATGTTCCCATGCACCATGCTGGCATGAGCTTCGTCTGCGTTTTTATCGTATTTGTCTTGCAACATGGATACTTTATTTTCGTTCCATAAATTCGGAAAGCAGGCAACCCGTAAGGAGAGACAACCCGGTAATCAGTTGCTCCGGATATGCATTTTTTACACTATGGGCAATCCAGATCAGGTATGCTTGACTCAGGCTGGAGATGTATGTGTTGCGAAACCTTGATGGTAAATAGCGATGCTCTACACAACAGGCATTACGTCTGTGGCATGTATCCGGTCGTGCGCAATCGAACACTATGCCAATTTTACCAGGATGACTGCTCCAGGAGAATCGGCTGCTTGCTGTCGACAATTTTATACCCGCCATCACAGAACGAAACTAATGGTTAATCGCAGTACACACGGGATAAAAAAGGAACAGCTTCGGTTATTCCGTCTATCTTCGGCAAGAATTCAGCTCTTTACGCCTGTGTAATCTACGGTTAAATCATCAAAACTGAAAAACATTTCGCTTTTCCAATTGTATCTCCAACCGCACGTTCCTGGTCGTTTCAAGGAAAAATGAGTTCCAATGATACCTCTTCATAATAAGCTTGACGAGAGCCACTGTTAATCCAGTTTTTCGGGCTGACATGATGGAAGTCACGCATACAGAATGAAGAGATGGTGATTTTGGTTTACCATTTATTTCTATCTTGGAATGAAATGGATCATCTTCTACCAAATAAAAAATATGGCCACAGCAGAGAAGAAACAACCGTCGGTTATTGTTATTCTTGGACCCACAGCTTCTGGCAAATCTGCCCTTGCTTTGGCAGTTGCAAAAAAGATCGGAGGTGAAATCATCTCTGCCGATTCACGGCAGATTTACCGCGAATTTGATATCGGTGCAGCGAAACCTTCGGAGAGTGCGCTCGGGGAGATAAGACACCATTTTGTCAATGAAAAAAATATTGGAGAACCCTTCACGGCTGGTGACTTTGCCACAGAAGCTGCAGAGCGGATTATCACTCTGCACCGAAGGGGAAAGCGTGCGGTTGTTGCTGGAGGATCCACACTCTACCTTGAGGGGCTGATTGAAGGGTTTGCTGATCTCCCTCCCGCAAACCCGGAAATAAGAGCAAGACTGCTTGGTGAACTTGAAGAGGAAGGAAACGAGAAGCTCTATGCAAAGCTGTTCGAAAGAGACCCCGATCAGGCCGCAACTCTTGACCCCACAAAAAGCCAGCGCCTTATCCGAAGTCTTGAAATCATTGAGATAACCGGTTTGAGCGTCACAGAGTTACAGGCAAGGGCAAAAAAGCGACAGCATGGTGACCTCTGCTTTGTCACTACAGGGCTTGCAATGGAGCGTGCCACGCTCTATCAGCGTATCAACCATCGTACTGATAATATGATTGATGCAGGACTCTACGATGAGGCTAAAGGGCTTTATCACAAGTATCACAAACTGATTGCCAGTGGAAAAGTATCTTCTCTGCAATCGGTGGGATATCAGGAATTTTTTCAATACCTCGATGGAATGATCTCGTTTGATGATGCTGTTCGACTGATAAAGCAGCATACACGCAATTATGCAAAACGGCAGTTGACTTTTTTTCACAATCGGCTCAGCGTAAACTGGACAGATGCCCCATTGAACAGCAAGGAGCTTGACTCGCTGGCTGAACGGCTTTCAAAAGGCCCCTGATCACTCCATTTACCTCTATGTATGCAAGAAATCTTTTTTTCCGGATTAAAATAAATATTAACAATGAGCTTTTTTTTTACCTTAGGTATTAATGACTCTCCCATGGAAATCATGCCCTGTGTTTTTTATCAACAAGTTGCATAATCCTCTTGGCGAGTAATTCTCTCTCTGTTTTATTTATAATCTTTTACAGGTTTTATCGCAGGAAATCACCATGAAACACTCAGTATCAACCCGTAAAGAATTGACCATCCTGAAAATAGAGGAAGATGTTTTCGATTTCCGTCATAAAGAGGCATTCAGGCAGGCAATTGACGGAATGGTGAACAAGGAGAACACCAAAAACCTGATTATCGATTTTTCTCAGGTAAAAGCCATTGATTCCTGCGGAATAAGCTCAATGCTGCTTGCTCATCAACTCTCGAATCAGTCAGAGGGATTGGCCATTTTTGTCTCTCTCTGTAAACAGATCAAGGATCTTCTCAAATTGACCAATCTCGACAAACAACTCTACATTTTTTCTTCCATAAATGAGGTTGTTACCCTGATTGAGCCCGCAATGAAAAGCAAGCGAGGTGTGAGAGGAAAGTCACAGACTCCGGTAGATGAAATCATCGATGAACTCCTGTGCGATGATCTTGATCTTATCGTCGAACCAGAGATCCACGATGAACATCTCGACGAAAGCCTTGACGAACAGCTTGTAGAGCCCGATGAAATGGCCACTGAACCGGAACTCCCCAGCCCAAAGGCCGAAAAAGAGAGTGGCTCAAAAAAAAGAGGACGTCCCAAAAAACCGGAATCAGAAACGACATCGAAACAAAAAAAACAGAAAAAAGAGTCTGAGGCTTGACTGACCTCCTCTCTGTTTCCATTCTCTGAACTCCTGCTCCCATCCAGAATTCCTGAACGGAAGCTCTTCTCCTGCTTTTTTTCAGCTCCACGGTTGAAAGTACACCCTTTCGATCCACAAGCAACCTGGAGAAGGCTTGACAAAAAGCCGATCATTACGTACATTACACTGTATTTCGGTATTATACATCAGCGATGAAATAAAAAAGTTGCTGAGTATGAGGTGAGGATTTTTTCTTCAGAAATAACGAGGGAGAATTGCTTGCAGATCTGGAGATTGACAATTTCCAGTCAACAGGCAATACTTGCATAAGGGAAATGCGCAGATTTGTCGGTTGAGGACAGAAGGAACATTCAAGGCTTCAGGATAGCTTCTTACCCATCAAAACTGACTCTCAGGAAATGTTGAACAACTACTTTAAAACGCAGTTGGAACGTCTCTTCGAACCTGCAGACATCAGTATCAATGGCCATCGTCGTTGGGACATCCAGATTCATCAGCCCCTTGTTTTCCAGCGTGTCATCACCGAGGGCAACCTCGGTCTTGGAGAGGCCTACATGGATTGCTGGTGGGATTGCCATGACCTTGAAGAGTTCTTTTTCCGGCTCCTCAGCTCGAAGGTTGATGAACAAATCGTTACTCCGGCCATGCTGGCTGGAAAATGGATCGGCAAAACCTTCAACCTGCAACGACCGTCAAGAGCATTTACCGTCGGGAAACACCATTACGATACCGGGAATGACCTCTTTGAAACCATGCTCGATAAACGCATGATCTATAGCTGTGGATACTGGAAAGAGACTGAGGATCTTGATGAAGCGCAGGAGAAGAAACTCCGCCTGGTATTCGACAAACTGCAGCTTAAGCCAGGAATGCATATCCTCGATATCGGCTGCGGCTGGGGTGGAGCTGCCCGCTTCGCTGCTGAAGAGTATGGTGTTTCGGTGACCGCTATAACGGTTTCTGCCGAACAGGCCAGATTTGCCAGGGAACAGTGCAAAGGTCTGCCAGTCACCATTGAGGTGACCGACTATCGCGCCATCCAGGATTCCTTCGACAGAATTTATTCAATCGGTATGTTCGAACATGTCGGACATAAAAATTACCGAAACTATTTCAGGATGATCAACAGATGCCTGAAGCCGGATGGTATCACCCTGCTGCACACTATCGGCAGCAACACACCCTGTACCAATGGTGATCCATGGAGTTGCAAATACATCTTTCCAAACTCCATGCTACCCTCTGCAAGCCAGATTACAAAAAATTATGAGGGGCTTTTCACGCTCGAAGACTGGCACGTCTTTACCTATGACTACTCCCTGACACTCAAGGCATGGCATGAGAACTTCGAGAAGCAGTGGCCAAAACTGCGCACCCGATACAATGAACGGTTTCAACGCATGTGGCGCTACTACCTGTTAAGCTTTTCAGGCTCTTTCCGGGCCCGTTCTATTCAGCTCTGGCAGATACTGCTTTCAAAAAATGGCCTGCCCGGCAGAACAGCTATTCCCCGGTAAGGCATTTCAGTGGTAGAGCAAATAAGAGGCGGGTTTGAACTGCTCCACTTGCAAGCGACTCTCCTCCAGAATGCTTTCAAGGGAAAGCTGTTTTTTGATCATCTTCCGAAAAAGAGGGGTTCCTGCAAGACGGTCAAAAAAATCACCTCTCTGATCAAGAGCAAGTTTATCAGGGTAGAGGCGCTGAAGTTCAAGCAAGAGTGCAGTTGCTGTTCGAAATGGAGTGAACGTTTTACGATCAGTCACCGTGAGCTTCACTCCCTGGCATTGAACGCCGCTGAACTTGCCTGAAGTGGGCTGAAAAATGACGGCACTGAACGAAACTCCCGGCAAGCTGTACCTTTTGAGCGCATCAGCAAGCTCACCGCTTTTGATAAAAGGGGCTCCAAACTGCATGAAAGGGGCATCGGTACCCCGCCCTTCACTGAGGGTTGTCGCTTCGAAAAAGACGGTGGCAGGATAAACTATTGCCGTGTCAATACTTCTGATGTTCGGCGAAGGGCTCTTGAAGCTGAATCCCGGATACTCATCAGCAAACTTGTCCCGCCCGTACCCCTGCATCGCAATCACTCGGAGATCAAGCTTCTTGCAGCATTGCTCCTTCAGCAACAGAGCAATCTCGCCTACCGTCATCGCATGAAGAAAAGGAACAGCAACCGCCCCAACAAACGACTCATATCCGGGCGCCAGCATAAACCCTTCGGCATGCAGGGGAATAACAGGATTGGGACGATCAAGAACCATGAAGGCTATGCCAGCCTCTTCACACGCTTCCATCGCACTCTTCATAGTCGAAATATAGGTATAGCAACGGGTGCCGACATCCTGAAGATCAAAAACAAGCAGATCAACTTCCTGCAACTTTCGGATATCCGGTTTTTTTGAAGCTCCGTAGAGTGAATAAACCGGAAGCGTATCTGAAACCACGCTGCTGCCAACTTTTTTACCTGCTTCAATATCCGCTGAAAAACCATGCTCGGGAGCCATCAGAAACTTCAGGTTAACACCGCTGCGAAGCATGATGGCATAGCCCGGCTCCCCTTTCCGGTTGATGCTTGCTGCATTGGTAATGAGACCGATCCGTAAACCGGAGAACTCCTGGAATCCGGAGGCTTCGAGCCGATCGATACCGCAGAGTAACGGTTCAGCCGAAACAGAATACGAAAAGAGCACGAAGACAACTGCGTAGAAAAAAAACAGAGAGACGCGCTTTTTTCTGGCCAGGGAATACAGTCGGGAACGCAAGTTTTCAAGAGTCATGAGTGCCTGTAAACTGAGGGTAACAAAAAAGCCGCCCTTTGAAGAGGCGGCTTAACTGGTGGTGGGGACAGGACTTGAACCTGCAACCTTCGGGTTATGAGCCCGACGAGCTACCAATTGCTCCACCCCACGATGTTTGTGCTCTCAATGTAAGCAATAAATCTTCATTTGCAAACTTTTATTGTATCTGTCTGCCATTTATTTCCTCTCCTTCGGGTTCTATGACAAAAAGCTTCCCATCAGCGCCTTCTACGGCAAGAATCATGCCCTCTGAAACGTCATCACGAATGGTGCGATCGGCAAGATTGGCCACAATGACCACATTTTTGCCAACCATCTCTTCCGGAGTATAATATTTGGCAATCCCTGCAAGTACCTGCTTCGTGGCAGAACCAACCTGGAGTTGCAGTTTCAGGAGTTTTGCGGCTTTTTTCACCTTTTCAGCCGTGATGACCCTTGCAACCCGAAGGTCGACCTTGAGAAAGTCGTCAAAACTGATGAGCGGTTTGAACTCCATCTTTTGCTGTTCAGCTCCAGCCTCACGTTTTTCAGCTTCAGCAACCAGTAATTCTATTTTTTTGAGTTCAGGAGCGATGTCGGCATCCTCGATTTTTGTGAAGAGAATTTCAGATTTTCCAAGAAGCCGATGACCCTTGTTCAACCCGGGCTTTTTCGCCTGCTCCCAGAGGGAAACGCCTGGCTTTATGAGGCTGTCGATCGTGCCATCGAAACCAAGCATGGCATGTATGCGATTGCAGGTCTCCGGAATAACAGGATAAAATAGAATTGAGAGTGCATGACACAGATTAAGCGATATAGACATAACACGAGCCGCAGCATCAGGATCAGTTTTAATCAGCTTCCAAGGCTCATTCTGAGTAAGAAAACGATTCGCATTGCGAGCAATGTCCATACTTGATGATACCGCCTCCCGGAAATGAAAACCGTCATAAGCCCTTGCTATGTCATCAATCTGATCGCAAAGTAATACGTTATTAAGTAAGTCTTCGCTGTAGTCCCAAGGAACCTCGCCATCAAAACGGGCATTGGTAAAATCAACCGACCGCTTGATGAAGTTACCCAAAGTATCGGCAAGTTCACCGTTGGTTCGGTTCTGAAAATCCTGCCAACTGAAATCGGTATCCTTGTTTTCCGGATAGTTCATCGCAATGCTGTAACGCAGGGTATCGGCCGGAAATTTCTCGAGGAACTCGCCTAGATAGACAGCATAGTTTCTCGACTTCGAAAATTTTCTTCCCTCAAAATTCATGAATTCCGAAGCAGGTACATTGTCGGCAAGATTGTAGCATTCGCTTTGGCGGCCTTCATTCCAGGCCATCAGGATTGCTGGAAGCATAAGCGTGTGGAACACAACATTATCCTTGCCAATAAAATGAAGCAGGCGACACTCCGGGTTCTGCCAGTACTCTTTCCACCGCTCACTCTGCCCCAGTTTTTCTGCCCATTCCCTGGTAAAGGAGATATAGCCCAGCACGGCATCAAACCAGACATAGAGCACTTTTCCCTCGGCTTCTTCGCTCTCCAAAGGAACCTTGATCCCCCAGGAAAGATCACGGGTTATTGCCCGATCTTTCAAGCCTTGCTTCAGCCAGGTATGCGTATAATTGAGCACATTCTGTCGCCAGTCATCCTCATGCTGATGCACATAGCTCTCAAGCTGATCCTGGAACCGTCCCAGCGGAAAATACCAGTGCATGGTCTCGCGAAGTTCCGGAGTCGCATCGGAGAGCTTGCTTTTCGGGTTGATGAGTTCGAGCGGGCTTAAATGGGTGCCGCACTGTTCGCACTGATCGCCATTCGCCTCCGTATTGTTGCAGATCGGGCATGTTCCTGTCACATAACGATCCGAAAGAAAACGGTCAGCCTTGCGGTCAAAAAAAAGCTTCTCGCTCTTTCGTATAAAAATCCCCTTCTCTTCAATGTCAGTAAAAAACTCCTGTGCCGTCTTGTGGTGAACCTCAGAAGTGGTTCGGCCATAATAATCAAAGGAGATACCACATTTTGAGAAGGCCTCACTGTTCATCCGGTGATAGCGATCAACAACATCCTTGGGTGAAATACCCTCTCTCTCGGCTGTAATGGTAATGGGCACTCCATGTTCATCCGAGCCACCGATATGAATGATATCCTCACCCTTGAGCCTCATATAGCGGACATAGAGATCCGCAGGAAGATAGACGCCCGCCAGGTGGCCAAGATGAACCGGACCATTGGCGTATGGAAGTGCTGTTGTGACAAGGGTTTTTGTAAACGGATGCATAGGGTAAAATGATATTAAATACGGTTACACGGATGACGAGATGCAAACAAGCTCCAATATAGAAAATAGAGCAACAAAATAATTCTCCGCCAAAAAGAGGAAACTCGCACCACTCATTTCCTTTATCACACTCATACGCACCGGTATCAAGCATAGTTGAAGAATGCCATACACACTTTTTTCCGGATTATAACTACGCTATATCCTGCAACTAAAGTGATCAACTTCGCGTTCTATGACTTGAAAGAGGATAGCGTTGCAGGAATGTATGATCGTTGCAGAAGAGAAACTGTAGCAACAGTAACACAAAAAATGGAGAGAAAATGAGCGCTTTTAGGTGTCCGAAATGTCAGAACGTGACGGGGGGAGACGAAAAATTTTGTATGAAATGCGGTTATCCCCTTGATATTGTATGCCCTGAATGTGGCAATAACTGGCGGTATATGTTCGATTACCACTTTTGTCCGGAGTGCGGTCACAATATGAAGTCCGGTGAGGTGAAGTTCCCGGTGAAGGAGCGCCACCATACGTCACTGGTAAGTCATCCCTAACTTTGAGACTAAAAACGAGTAATTATTTTTTTACAAACAGGGCGTTGAACTTGTTAATAGGGAATCTGCGTGTCTGATCGTTCTTGAGATAGCGAAGCCAGACAAGTTTTTTCTGAGCATCAACACTTTCTACAACAGCCGGACCCTCAGGCGTGATGACCTTGCTTCCTGCAAGGGGGAGCGATGAGTTGCCGTTCGACTGAGAGCGGCAGCCTTTTTCATGTTTTGAATACCCAAGACAGCATTTGGGACGATTACATAATCCGGTAATATTGAAAGCATGGCTCTCGTTGCCTGCTGCTTCGGTGTATTGCGACTTTTCAGCAAAGGGGTTGGCATGGATTTTAGGCAGCCAGCTCGAGCAACAGAGAAGGCAACCGCATGGCCCAAAAGCATTCGCTCTCCTTGCTTCCTCTCGTGTGGTTATCTGCACCATCTGGATTCTTGCCTTGAACTCTCCGGCAAGATCACGAACAAGTGTCCTGAAATCAACCCGATGTGAAGAGGTATAGTAGACCGACAGTTTCTGTTGATCCATACGCAATTCAACATCAACCAGTTTCAGATCAAGTTCGTGCTTTTTAATTTTGTTGAGACAGACCTCCCGTATCTCCGATTGCCGTTTTTTCAAATCAAGAATTGCCAGTTTGTCACTCTCGTCAGCAATCCGCAACACTGCAGTCCACTCCTGGCCATTCTTATCCAGCCCTTTGAGCTGAAGCTTTTTGCGCGCTATCTGACCAGTTGAATAAACAATACCAAAATCATAACCACCGTCTGATTCGATAATGACCTGCAACCCGATACTGAAAGGAACTCCTGTGTTGTTGATGAAAAACTCCCTTCTGCAACCCTGCAACTCAACTTCACATATATCGTCGGAAGCATCATCAGAAACTGGCCCATAAATAGATTCCATCTCACTGTGCAGCAATTGTGAAAGCCGCAGCCTTACATTGGTATTATCACCTAAAAGACAACTACATATGACATTGCTCATAACCGGTTAATTTGGAATGCAGGAAACCATAAACCCGCATATATTCTTATATAATTACAACTTAAGTAAATTAAGGACGTTAAATAAGGTGCTTTGATGTACAGAAAACCTCTCCTCTGCCAGCCATTCTCTTTGCTGTCCTCAAGGTAGGCAAATTTATCTTCTTTTTAGCTATATCAGAAATACAGGTTAACTCTTCTCTCTTTTATCCAGATGCAAAAACAGCCTGATCGCTTCAATCCTTCTGTTTATGGATGGCTTTCCCCTGACAAGAAGATGCGCATCATCAAATGTCCGGTTGATAATCTTCTCCTTAAGTTCGTCAAGATGGGTCTCAGTCATCCTCTGCATGTAGGCCGTAAGAGCATCCGGTCCTAAAAACTCGGTAGGGGTAATCTGAAGCGGTTCCCTGAAAGACAAAAACAGCTCAGGTTTTTGCTCTTCGAGGTATTCAATCCGGCTGACAACTGAAACCAGGTAAATCCCTGGAATAGTTTCAAGAACGCGAGAAACAATCGAAGCTGTCCCTTTAAAAAAGAAAAGGGGGCGTTTGTCGATAGACTCTATCCTGCCCTGAGGGAAAATCCACAAGGCATTCTGTCTTTCGCTTTTTGCGGTCAGCAATTCAGCAGCATAATGAATCGTCTGGATCGCACTTCTCGGATGGGAACGGTCAAGAGAAAAAGCTCCTATACGGGTAAAGAAGCGATGTTTCTGCAACTGCTTAAATTCGATAATGATATGCAGATTCTGATGAAATAATTCTTCCGTACAGAGTTGCGACCAGAAACCATCCCACCAGCAGGAGTGATTTGCATAAAATACAACCGGAATACCATGCTCCATCTCCTGCACTCCGGATTGCATAAAAACACGTACCGAATTAAAATACCTTCTGAACTGGCGCCGTGAATACCAGCCAAACCACAAGGTATACAGTCGACTGCGACGGACTTTCAGCATCGACACCCTATTTAAAAGCTCTCCTGATACGATTTATCGCCTCTTCCAGTGAAGCAATCGACGCAGCATAGGACATGCGAAGGTTTTCCGGTGCGCCGAACGCATCCCCCGGTACAGTTGCAACGTGATGGACCTTCAGGAGATATTCGGCAACATCTGCCGAGTCTTTCATAACAACGCCATCAAATGTCTGACCGAGCAAACCACTGATATCGGGAAAAATATAAAACGCACCCTGAGGAAGAGCCGTCTTGAATCCAGGTATACTATTGAGAGCCTCATACATATAATCGCGCCTCTTTTCAAACTCTGCTCGACGCTCTTCAACAATTCCCTGATCTCCTGTAAGGGCCGCAACGGCAGCTTTCTGGGCTATAGCATTAGGATTTGAGGTGGTCTGCGACTGTATCTTGTCACAGGCATCGATAAGCCATTTGGGGCCTGCAAGGTAACCAATTCTCCATCCCGTCATGGCATAGGTTTTCGATACTCCGTTACTCACAATGACCCACTCTTTCATCTCCGGAATCCTTGCTGGAGAGAAGGGACGAACATCACCATAGACGATCATATCGTACATTTCGTCGGAAACGACAAAAATACCACGTCCTTCAACAACTTTCATCAAGGCTCGTACTTCAGCTTCTGTATAAACTGCCCCTGTTGGATTCGAAGGAGAATTCAACACAACGATCTTCGTTTTTGGGGTAATGGCCGCATCAAGCTGAGCGGGTGTCATTTTGTATTCCTCTTCCAGAGTCGTGTGAATAATCACTGGAATGCCGCCTGCAAGACGAACCATTTCAGGAAAACTGACCCAGTAAGGTGCCGGAACAATCACCTCATCACCCTCTTCGCAAAGAGCAAGAAAGGTGTTTGCAAGAGTCTGCTTTCCTCCATTGCTGACGATAATCTGATTTTCCTGAAACTCCAGACCATTATCGCGTCTGAACTTTTCTACAATGGCCTTTTTCAAATCAGCAATACCTGAATTTGCTGTATAACGGGTAAACCCGGCATTAATGGCATCGATACCAGCCTGGTTGACGTGGGCTGGGGTAGGGAAATCCGGCTCACCGGCTGAAAGACTGACGATATCACGACCTTCAGCTTTCATTTTATTGGCCAGATTGCTGATTCGCATGGTCTGCGATTCCTGCATGCTGAGCACCCTGCGGGTGAGATATTGTTCTTCCGGAATAACTGTTTTCGACATATATAAATGGTTTATTATATTTTTTTCAGTTCTGTTCTTCACGTTTTTGATGCATCATCTCCAGAACGCAAGGATGCACAAATTTGCTGACATCGCCGCCCAACATGGCAACCTCCTTGATGATAGATGAAGCCACGTAGGTATATTTAACATTCGGCATCAGAAAAACCGTAGTCACCTCTGGATAGAGTTGACGGTTAAGAAGCGACATCTGAAACTCGTACTCAAAATCCTTAACCTGCCTGACCCCTCTGACAATAGCTCTCGCTCCGACCTGACGCGCATAATCGGCAAGAAGTCCCCTGTGCAACACTTCAACGGTTACGCCGGGATAATCGCAGGTCACCTCCCTGGTCATCGCCTCTCGCTCTTCAATGGTAAAGAGTGCATGTTTCTGGCAATTCTCGGCAATGACGACTATAACCTCCTCAAAAATATTCAAGGCACGTTCAAGCACATCAAGATGGCCGTTGGTAAAAGGATCGAACGTTCCTGGATAAATAGCTTTCTGTTTCATTTGCTGAACAAAATCAATGCTGAAAAAAAGTAACTCTCGTCATGCCGTAATCGCGGTGAAACGAGTAAAAGGGCGAGTGACTAAAATCAAGATGGGCACTATGCTCCATCAGCACCAGACCATCCTGAGAGAGAAGAGTACTTGCGAACATCTTTTCTATCAACCGTTCATAATCAGGCCAGGAATAGGGAGGATCACAAAAGAGAAGATCAAACTGCCCGGTCGTACGGCCAAGAAATGCCAAAACGTCCGAATTGACAATTTTAACCCGATCGTGAAGCGCTAACTGAAGAGCGGTTGCCTTCATTGCCTTCAGAGCATCAACATGCTGGTCGACAAAGCAGACCGACTGAGCCCCACGACTCAACGCTTCAAAACCCAGAGAACCAAAACCCGCAAACAAATCCAGAACTGAAACACCTTCAAAATCCATCCTTGCCGTGAGCATATCAAAAAGCGACTTCTTCACTCTGCTGCTGCAAGGACGGATAGCGAGCGACGATGAGCTCCTGATTTTCCGTCCTTTATATGTACCCCCCAGAATCTGCACGAAATTACTTCGGCCTAAAAATCACCGAAACGAGTCTCACCAAGGATGGCAAGAGCTTTGACGGCATCATCTTTCGATGGAGGTTTTCCATGCCAATTCGATTTATCTGGCATACTCCCCTCAAAAAAGTGAACACCTTTTCCCATGATCGTTGTAGCAAGAACTACTGAAGGCCTGTAGCGATTATCACTCGCCTTGATCTTTTCAACTGTGCAGACAACATCTTCCATATCATTACCATCACAATGGTAGACATCCCACCCGAAGGAACGCCACTTATCTGCAAAAGGCTCAACATTCATGATGGAAGTAACCTCTCCGTCAATCTGCAAATTGTTGTGATCGACAATACCAATGATATTGGCAAGCTTGTAATGAGATGCACTCATGGCAGCCTCCCATATCTGTCCTTCCTGGCACTCACCATCCCCCATCAGACAGAAAACATCATTATCACTTCCATCAATACGAAGACCGAGAGCAGCGCCAACTGCAGATGAAAGGCCTTGTCCAAGAGATCCGGAAGCAATTCTGATACCTGGAAGCCTCGCTTCAGAAGTTGGATGACCTTGAAGATAAGAGTTAATCTTCCGCAGAGAGTTCAGTTCACCAAGGGGAAAATAACCTGAACGGGCAAGCACGCTATACCAGACTGGCGCAATATGGCCATTGGAAAGAAACACCATGTCTCCATCCTGATATTGCCAAAACTCATGTGGCTTATGCTGAAGTACCCGAAAATAGAGCGCAGTAAAGACATCGGCCATGCCGAGTGAACCACCCGTATGGCCAGAATTGGCCATAGCAAGCATTCTGACAACGTCCCGACGGACCTGACGGGCCATTTCCTTGAGATCGTCAATTGAAGCAAGCTCAAGAAGCTCACCTTTCTTTTCAGCAGGATACAGTTTTAACTCTTTTGCCATGGTAGATCAACAAAATGCTTGTGAATAAATAAAAAAAAGCTGCAAGTTAATTTGCCGGTGATAAATAACAAAAAAACTCAACCATGTTTCTGCTTTCTTTCCCGGAAAAACTTCCATACTGAAAAAGAAAGCACTCCAACAAAAATAATCGATACCGGAATACTGTACAGAGCTGCATAACTGCCGATATCCTTCCAGTTGCTTCCAAGTAGAAAGCCACTATAAAGCAAAAGAACATTCCAGACAAAAGCGCTTGTAAGGGAAGCCAGAAGAACAAATGGCGTCTTAAGATGCATCAATCCAGCCATAACCGAAATAACTGCCCTTGAACCGAAGAGAAAACGGTTTACCAGCACGGCAAGATAACCATGAGTGGCAAATTTCCTGCGAAGCAAAACCATTTCCGAAGGAGGGAAAAAGCGATGAACACTTTTTGACAAACGGTGCTGCACAGTGCTCTCACCCTCAGCATATAATTTCAGACCGAGATGCCGACTGAGCATGTAGACCAGCATAAACCCTGCTGTCGAACCAAAAGAAGCTGAAAAGAGAGCTCCTGCAAATGTTATCCCGCTTTTATAGATCAAATACCCGATAAATGCGATGGGAAGATCTCCGGGTATAGGCGGTACAACATTTTCAAGAAAAGCGATAAAAAACAGAAAAACATAGACAGCAAAAGGATCTGCATGCTGCAGCCAGACAATCACAGCTTCAAGCATAACAAATCCCCTCCTCTGTTGTATTGGCCTCAGTCAAGATCAAGAACTCTTTTCTGCACTTCGCTGTATGCATCTTCAACCCCGCCCAGATCAAAACGAAAACGATCCTTATCCATTTTTTCGTTCGTCTCAAGATCCCAGAAGCGACAGGTATCCGGACTAATCTCATCACCAAGCAATATCTCGTTGTTGTGCCGACCGAATTCAAGTTTGAAATCGACAAGCTTCAACTTTCTTTCTGCAAAAAACGCTTTGAGCAGAACATTGATAGCTTCCGCCCGATTTTTAAGAAAAGCAAGTTCCTCAAGCGTTGCAACACCAAGCGCCACAGCATGGGCCTCATTCATCAGCGGATCATCAAGATCATCATCCTTCAGATAGAACTCAACAATAGGCATTGCCAGCACCGTTCCTTCACTGAACCCATACCGCTTTACCAGCGACCCTGCGGCAATATTGCGCACAACAACCTCCACCTTGATGATATCGAGGTAACGGCAAAGCATATCGCGATCAGAGAGTTTTTCAACAAAGTGAGTGCGAATACCCTGCGCTTCAAGCAACGTAAAGAGCTTGCTTGAAATAGCATTGTTCACCACACCTTTCTCGGCAATACTCCCCTTTTTCTTGTTATTGAACGCTGTAGCATCATCCTTGAACTCCTGTATCACCAGATCAGCATCATCCGTCAAAAATACCTTTTTAGCCTTGCCTTCGTAGAGTTGTGTCGTCTTTTTCATGTATAAATGTAATTATTTTGTGATTAACTGTCGAAAATAACAGCCGTTAATATCGCATACATCGAAATAACCCTTTTACTGACTCGCCTGCTCGGAAGCTGCCTGTTGCACCGCACCTGTCAAAACAATAGAAATCTGATCGTCGGTCAATCCCTTATCTCTCAGAAAGCTCATAAATCTGAATACTCCCAAATCTGACAACATCGCTTTCGGCTGGTGCTGTTCTCCAAGCCCCCTTGCCCTGCTGTACTCTTCGGAGGTATGGATCCAATCGTCAATAAACTGTTCCGATTTCCCGTTTTCCAGAAAAAAACCAGTCACAATCTCCTTGACCTTAGCCATTGCTGGTTCCGGATGGGCCTGAAAGAGGAGCTTCATCTCTTCCGATATCCTTGCCAAAACAATAACCGCCTCCCTGTCAAGAGTCTCCTCGAGGATATCTTTAGCTTGTTCCTTGACATCACTCTTCTGGGTCATAATGCTTCCCGGATCGTTGGAGAATAAAAAAATATGGACAACTGGAAAATCCCGATTAAGTTACATAATCATTATGGTAAAGAAAAAAAATTCCAGCGAAAGAGGTTATGCGAAAAATACTCTGTTACGTTTTTCTTTTTTTCTGTGCCGTATCATGGATATCCCAACCTGCGGCAGGAAATCCAAAAGCCGGAAAAAGCGTACTCTTTCTGTGGTGGAACGTTGAAAATTTATTCGATACGCGCAATGACCCGATAACCAACGACGATGATTTTACCCCGGAAGGAAAGCTGCACTGGACAGAAAAAAAACTCATCCTGAAACAGATGCGCATCCGCCACCTCCTTTCAGCAGTGAAAGCACACCCCGACTACAATGCATATCCTGATCTTTTGGCTTTTGCAGAGGTAGAAAACCGAGAGGTGTTCGAGAAAACACTCTCCGGGATTCCGGATATCGGCTATAAAACCATTTATCACAACTCTTCCGATCCAAGAGGTATCGATATCGGACTCGCCTTCAATCCACAAACCGTACAGGCAAAAGCATCGAAAGCCTACAGCGTTGCGAGCGCAGAGAGGGCAACTCGCAAAATCATCGTTGCTGAATTTTTAAGTGAGGGC
This sequence comes from Pelodictyon phaeoclathratiforme BU-1, assembly GCF_000020645.1. Classification (GTDB taxonomy): domain Bacteria; phylum Bacteroidota; class Chlorobiia; order Chlorobiales; family Chlorobiaceae; genus Chlorobium; species Chlorobium phaeoclathratiforme. The sequence goes on along the minus strand of NC_011060.1, from coordinate 1,239,030 downwards.
CACCCCTTTCACCTCATTCTGAACCACTGGCCATCACGCTCTTTCGACACCCACTGGACTGAACCCAAAAGAGTTGCAGCCGCCAGCGTTGCCCGTCACATTCTCGATAGCCTGCTTCTCAGCAAACCAAAAGCGGATGTTATCATCATGGGAGACTTTAACGATGAACCAGGCAACCGATCCTTGAGAGAGGGGCTCGGTTCGACATTTGATGCCGCCAGGCTCAAAACAAACGGTAAAAAATTTCTTTACAACTGCTGGAGCGGCTATGAGGGGATCGGAAGTTACTCGTACAAAAACCGTTGGCAACAGATCGACCAGATTCTTCTGAGTGCAGGAATGTTTGATGAGCTTGGACTTTATGCCCCACAAAACGCATTCCGTTGCTTCTCTTTTTTCCGGCTTCTCGATGCCACTGGCAACAAGCCCTATGCAACATTTGAAAAAAGAAAATATACCGGAGGCTACTCCGACCACCTGCCACTGCTCCTGAAGAGCCGTATTATGCCTTAAAGCCAATTTCGGCTTTTAAAAAACAGAACTCCTGATGTTGAAAGCAAAAAGGAAAAAAGAAGAATGGCCCAGAATCCATAAGGAGAGTTTTCCAGTGCATTGGGAACATTCATGCCATACAAGCTGGCAATCAAGGTCGGGATCATCAGGATAATAGATATTGAGGTCAAACGCTTCATCACAACATTAAGATTATTGGAAATAACCGAAGCATAAGCATCCATCATACCGCTCAGAATGTCGCTATAGATATTGGTTATCTCCTGCGCCTGCTTTAACTCAACCTCAACGTCCTCTATCAGGTCAAGATCAAATTCATCCCTTTTAGATTTGATATTTTTTATTCTATGCAGTAAAATATCGTTTCCCTTGAGAGAGGTTAAAAAATAGACAAGACATTTTTCAATCTGCAACAATGTCTGGAGATCTTCATTTTTAATAGATTTGTCAAGCTTGCTTTCAGCATTTTTGATTTGCTGGTTAATCTGTTTTAAATATTTCAAAAACCAGATGCTTGAAGAGAGCAGTAACTTGAGAAGAAGATCAAAATTATTCTCAACAACAATATTCTTTCGTTTTGTATGCTCAATAAAGTCCTGTATCAGATCGGTCTTGAAAAAACAAATTGATAAAATCAAATCTTTATTAAAGATAACACCGAGAGGAATCGTGGTGAAGGGCAAATCAGTATCATTGGTTTTATAAGGAATTCGCAGCAGAATAAAGTACCACCCATCCTCAATTTCAATACGTGGCCGTTCATCTATATCCTCAATATCACAATAAAAAGAGAGTGGCAGTTTCAGTTCATTGATTACATAATCTTTGTCATTTTCATCAGGACATTCAATATTGATCCAGCAATTTTTTTGCCATTCATCAGTACGTTCCAGTCCATTTCCGTTTTTGAGAAACTCCCTCATTATTTTTGAATTAAAATGATTACAAAAATAACATTGCGCCTGCAATCCGAGGCAATGGATTTTTTCAGCTTACCTCGTAACGAAAAGAACAAGAAAAATTTATCATGATCTGGCGTTATGCTTGTGATTGTCTGAGATATTTTTCACTGTCCATTCCACACTATTACGAAACATAGCCTTGCTGAGAGGAGATCCCTCTTTTCGACATATTTCGCAAGAAAAATCAAGGCTGCCAGTTATTTCTTTGGAACTGGAAACAGAAAAAATGCAGTTCAAGTGATCAATGGCTCCTTTTCAAATAACAGAAAACCGATTTTTGTTGCGGACAAAATCACATGCGTTTCCTCGATAATCTGGATGCGACAAACCACTTCACCGCTTCAAAACAGGGCACACTCCCGATACCAGCAACAATACACAGAAAAAGATAAAGGGAATGTAAGGCAGAAAATCTGAAAAGATGAACAAAAAAAGGAACATAAAGGACAATCCCCAAAAAAAGGAGTGCACCGGCAACCACCGGAAAGACAACTCCATTGGTCAAGCGCATGGCAGAAAAAAAGTCCGGCTCCAGGAGCGGTTGGTCAGAATCAGAGCAAGATTGGAAATCATCAAATCCTTCGGTTTTCATTGCCAGCAATCAGATGCGATCATTATCCCTGGAAAGAGGCTGTCACTTGTAGACGAAAATGCACCCGTTTAGAATATAGGCAAGGGTTTTTGATATTTTCCGAATACGGGTCAACCGAACTGTTTCAATTCTGCAAATGAGCTTATGAAGATGAAACCAAAAGCAAAAAAAGAGGGCCTGATACAACGGTTCTGGGGAAAGCTTGGTCCGGGCCTGATTACCGGAGCAAGTGACGATGATCCTTCAGGTATTGCAACCTACACCCAGGCAGGAGCAGCATTTGGGTCGCAGTTACTTTGGAGCGCCCTTGTAACCTATCCATTGATGGTCTCCATCCAGGAGATGTGTGCACGTATCGGACTGGTTACCAACCACGGCCTTACCGGCGCCATAAAGCGCTATTATCCAAAATATTTCCTCTATGCCATTCTTTTCATCAGTTTTCCCTCCATTACCCTCAATATCGGTGCCGACATTGCCGGGATGGGAGCTGTTGGCAATCTTCTCTTCCCTGCTATACCTGGTTTTTTTTTCTCGCTCCTGTTCACAATGCTGATTCTCTACAGTGTCATTTTCTGGTCATACCATAAAATAGCCCTTATCCTGAAATGGCTCTGCCTCACCCTGTTCAGCTACATCCTGATACCCTTTCTCATTGATGTCAACTGGCCCCAGGTACTCAAGGATACCGTTTTGCCAACAGTTACACCCGACAAGGCCTATTTTATGGCGCTGGTTGGCATTCTTGGCACCACCATTTCACCATATCTTTTTTTCTGGCAAGCATCCATGGAGGTTGAAGAACGACATGAAAAGCGGCTGATTGTAGACAAAAGAAATATGGACAACATGGAAGCTGATGTGAAGGGAGGGATGCTCTTTACCAATGTGGTCTTTTACTTCATCATTCTGGCGGCAGGAACGGTCTTGTTCAACGCTGGCATTCATCATGTCAATACTGTAGAAGAGGCTGCACGGGCACTGCGTCCTCTTGCCGGAGACCAGGCCTATCTCCTCTTTGCACTCGGAGTCATTGGTACAGGATTTCTTGCCATTCCGGTGCTTGCCGGATCATTGAGCTATATGATTGCAGAAACATTTGGCTGGAATGAAGGATTTGACAAAAAATACTACGAGGCGCCTGGATTTTACCTGACAATGGGACTCTCTCTCGTTATTGGTCTGCTCATTCATTTCATCGGTATAAGCCCTATCCAGGCTTTGATATACACCGCTGTACTTTATGGAGTAACCGCACCGGTACTTATTGCCCTGATTCTGCACATCTGCAACAATAAAAAAATCATGGGAAAATATACCAACAACGGCTGGTCCAATTTTTTTGGTATTGCAACATTTCTGATGATGACCGTCTCATCGCTCTTCCTGCTCTGGTATACGCTCGGCAACTGACTTTTACCATGCGGAGACCATGCTGCAAACAAGGTGCTTTTCATCAACGCCATCAACGAAGTGACCTGCGAACGGACGCAGAGCTTTTTGACGGATGAACACATCGAACGCGTTGTCGCCGCATGACACACCTTTGCCGATGAAGATGGATTTGCCCGTGTGGCTACCCCCGAAAGTTTGTTCCAAGGCGTACAATGTTCGGGAAACGCCGCGCCTGAACCCGGAGATTAGGGCTCAGCAGAATCGGGCCGATAAGGCGTTCTACCGTCTTCGTACCAGTTCGCTCTCGGTGCAGAGTGAAGGGCTTGTTCAGGCCAATGAGCTGCGCAACTCGCCTACCGACGTGATATCGAAAGCCAAAAAAGACCTCCGCCAACAGAACTGGCCTGGAAACACGGTTTCACCGGCTCTGCGCTGTGTGGAATATTGACAGTACAGTAATCGTCTTGTTATCCGAAGTGTAGATAACGCAGTATGGTACATCAGAGAAGTAGAGTTCCCTGGTATCAGTTAATATGCCAGGCTTTGCGCTCTGAGGATGTGCAGGCAACTGCCTGGTGATCTTATTCAAAATGGTGATGATAGTTTGCTGGGCTGCTCTTTTGCTGGTCTGGCCAATATAGGACTCTATCTCACGAAGAGAATCCTTCGCCTCCTTAGTCAGGACAATTTTCAAGCTCTGCCTCCAATTCAGCAATAACATCTTCAATAGGGGTTACTCGACCAGCTTTCATATCTTCCAATCCCCTCTGAATGCTTTGAATCTGCCACTCGTTATAGTTCAGGTAAGCTGAAACAGCCTCCTCCAGGACAAACGTTTTCGTCCGTCTGGTCGCTACGGCAAGAGCAGTAAGGCGGTCATTGGTCTCTTTTGGAATCTTGAAGGTGACTTGTTGCCGTTTTGTTTTGGTCGTCATGATCTACCCTCTGTTGAATGAAATGGTAATTTGATGCACTTCGTTAAGATACGCCCTTTGTGCAAATTTCCGATACATGCACGTTACAACTTTATCTTGTCCAGATAGTCTGGCCCAAGCTTGCATCATCCTTCTGCTCTCCTCAAGACGCTTCGTCCTGACTTTTTGAAGGCATTAACGTCGTTTACAGGAATAACTCTTCAAAGCTTACCAAAAACAAGCGGATTATAACGAACAATACAGCATGAAAGCGAACAACGGAAAAGCAAAAACCCCTGCTTGTACAGGGGCTTGCGGACACTATGGAACGCCATGGAACTACTCTTGTGTCGGGGTGGCGGGACTCGAACCCACGACCTCTGCGTCCCGAACGCAGCACTCTACCAACTGAGCCACACCCCGAAATCTCTTATTCTCCTGTGCCCTTGGGCAGATTCGAACTGCCGACCAATAGTTTCGGAAACTAGTACTCTATCCACTGAGCTACAAGGGCCTGCTGACAATTCACTGAATCGAATCAGGGGATTGAAGATAAGAATTTCCACAGAAAAGTAAAGACAATTTTCAAGCTCGAAATCGGCGGTTATCGGATAAAGCTCGTGAAAACCTTTTTGACTGGTTCCGGACCGGGAAGCAGTACTTTTGTCTGCTCACGCATTTTGAGCAACCAGGCCATATTTCGTCCAAGTACATCCATAATCTGGACACCTTCGCCATCCTGCAACACTTCACCAGGAGCTCTTCCGTGGGTAATATTCCAATAGTTTGAAGTTGCAAGAATCATTTCTGCATAGGTCAGATAATGGTTCAGGCTGTCGAAGGTGGATGATCCTCCAGTACGACGAACAGCCACAACTGCGGCTGCCACTTTCTGGCGGAACAAGCCGCCATTGGCTCCGGCTACATAGAATGCCCTGTCAAGAAAACATTTCATGGTACCGGCAATACCTGCATAATAGACCGGGGAGGCAAGGATAATACCGTCAGCAGCCTTCAGTTGCTGAATCCATTCATTCAATGGATCCGTCGTAATGGTACATTTTTCATCCCTGTTTTTAGCGCATGTTCCGCAAGCCAGACAACCTCTTACAGCCTGATTGCCAATATGAAGGATTTCAAAAGCAATACCGTTTTCCTGTAACTGCCGACCAACTCCCATCAGTGCATGATAGGTATTCCCCTCTTTGCGAGGACTCCCGTTAACTGCTATAACTTTCAATGTTACGTTGTTTTTATTATGAACCTGCCGCCGCATTCAGCTTTAACTCCAAAAATTAGAATAAATAACGGCAATTTGAAAAGCACTCGCTTAGAATTTATAACTACCCATTTAAACGTAAAATATTAATATATTAGAAACGACGTGAATTTTTTTATTGGTTAAGCAAAAAATCACTCTTCAACTTCATCCTGCAGAATGACTTTTTGTTGACATTTACCGGAGGGTCTTGTTGTCGGAAAATGGCGATTCCGCTTCCTCCCGGCAGACCAGGCGGAATTGTAGCCTATCAGAAAAGCAGCAGACGAAACGATTCTACGGGTCTGCCTCGAATTGCTGCTCATCCAGTGCACTGTTTTTGCTTCCCAATGGCTGACCTGTTGTTAATAATTGTCCATGAAAAACAAGAAAATAGTTTCTGATGAGTTTCCGGCGACTGAAAAGTGCCAGCAAGCGCGAAAAAAATCGCTTGACGCAATAATTCAGAAAAAACAAAAGGCAGCACTCCCTTTGCACGACAACACGGTATTGGACTACAAAACCTCACACAGAAATCTCATCGATTACATGCGAAATGGTTACGTTTATGGCAAAGTCATTTACGAAAAGAGAGCTGCGATCGATTTTATCCATCAAGAGGTTAACACTGGTTATGAGACCATAACCGGTTTGAAAAATGTTATTGGAAAAAAAATATCCGAGATTTTTCCGGACATCAACAAGACTCAGTCGAAGTTTCTCGAAAAACATTTTCGGGTAGCCGAAACAGGAATTCCTGATCGGTTTGAAATCTATATTGAACATTTGAAAAAATGGTTTGACGTTTCCGTATACTGCCCGCAAAAAGGATATTTCGTTTCGATGTTCGATGAAGTCACCGAACGCAAGTACTACGAATTTCTCCTGACATTCCGGCTTCGCATTCTCCAGATGGCTGAATGCTCATCGGTGGAGCAATTACTGCAGACAACTCTCGACGAGGCTGAACAAATAACCCAAAGCAGGATTGGATTTGCTTTTTTTGTAGCAAAAGATCAGATGTCACTTTCTCTGCAGTCAGTCTCAACCAATACCGAAAAAGTGATCTGCCCAGGAAAAGAAAAGAGAAAGCATATACCGTTGGATAAGTCTGGAATATGGGCTGATGCCATACGAGAGCAAAGAGCAGTGATGAACAATTATGAGCCAGCAATCAAGCATTACATGGGGATGGCAAAAGAATGCGAGACAGAGCTCATACGTGAACTGGTGGTTCCTGTCATTCGGAACGACAGGATAGTTGCTACAATGGGTGTTGGTAACAAACCCGAGCCATATGATGGGAACGATGTGCGCTGGGTAACTATACTTGCCAACCTGACGTGGGATATTGTAGCAAAAAAAATTGCCGAAGAGGAACGGGAAAAACTTCAGCAGCAGCTTCAGCAATCACAGAAAATGGAGATGGTCGGCCAACTTGCCGCTGGCATGGCTCATGAAATCAACAATCCCCTGAATTTCATCGCTATCAATTTTGCAAATATTCGGGAGATTACCTCTGACTTGCGAATTATACTGACAGAGTACAAAATAGTAACCCAAAAATTTGAGGATGGAACGCTCTCTCCACTCGACGTACAAAAACTGCGCAAAAGAGAGTCCGAGCTTAATGTAGAGATGCTGATTGATGATATTCCCGAGATTATAGTCGAGTCCCAACGTGGCTTCGAACGCATTACCGCAGTCATCAACAGCATGAGAAACTTGTCGCACCGCTACGCAATAGACAAGAAGATTCCTTTCGACATCAATCAAGGGATCATCGACACCCTCACCATCGCACGTCATGAATACAGCTCTTGCGCAGATATTAAGACCACCCTTGGAGAGTTACCGCTTATCGCCTGCAATCCGGAACAGATCAATCAGGTCTTTCTCAACCTGATTATCAACAGTGTCCACGCCATACAGTCCCAGAAACGACATGCAAACGGAACCATCACCATTCAAACATGGTTCGACAGCAGCAATGTTTACTGTTCAATTGCAGATGATGGTCCTGGCATCCCTGAAGCAATCCAAAAAGATATTTTCAACCCTTTTTTTACCACCAAAAACTCACGAAATGGTACCGGACTGGGCTTAAGCATTTCCTGGGATATTATTGTCGTCACACACAAGGGAACTCTCGCCTTCACTACGCCAGCAGAAGGTGGCACAATTTTTACCTTGTCACTGCCACGCACAAATGATGATTAAACCGTGACAGTATGCGTCAATCCCGAGTTTTAGGAGGAGGGCGACATCAAGTCATTGATGACTGAAACGATCTATATAAATGCATTTTATCGTATGTTTAAGTGCTCTTTGGGTACCTCGGGAAAGAAAAGCAATCTGGCTAACCCTCTCTCAACCTGGCATCTTTCACAATCCCATCCACAGCAAGATTTGCACTCATCACGGCACCACCCATAGAGTCGTAATAGAGTTGCTGAGAAAATCCGCCTGCAAGAAAAAGGTTTCGGATCGGTGTTTTCTGTGTGGGACGGTACTGCTCCATGAAAGGTAGTGGCGCATAGACCGATTGGGGAATTTTGACTACTGTTGACTTCAGAATTTTTGCGCCGTGTGACGTTTCTGGATAGCAATTTCTGACACTCAAGTCAACAAGGCGGATAATCTCCTCCTTTGAGAGTGCAATAAGATCTTTTGCCGGAGCTACACAGAACTCGAAACGGGTTTTGCCCTTGAAGGGTTCTCCTCTGAGTGTTGTGTATTCAGGTGTGGTACGGGCAAGGTTGGCATAAACAGGAATGACTCCATCAGGAGAGAAAAGCACATTATCGGCAGAGGTAATTTCACGGTCGTACCAGATCTGGACAGAAATCACAGGAACCCCTTCAAGCTTGTCAAGATCACCAAAAAACGGGTCATGGCGTTTGAGATTATCAGGCAAAACCCTTTTCAGATTATGAATCGGCAGTGCGCAAAGGTAGTAATCGGCTGTCAGAATCTCGCCATTGCGAAGCTGAACGCCATTAATTTCAGCGCCATCGAAAAGCAACTCATCGACAACTGTTCCATTCTTGAAAATTGCTCCCCTCGATTCCGAGTAGTCAATAAGGGGCTGTGTCAGATATTCTTGGGGAGATCCTTTGAGAAAGCCCATTCGGGAGGCATCAGGAATGCGGTAAAAAGTCTCGGTAACATCAAGGATAATCTTGGCAGAAATCTCTTCGGGCGGAATAAACTTCAGGGCAAGAGCCATCGGACGAAACATCTTCTCAAGAAGTCGATTGCCAAATTTTTTCTCTTTTGCCCATTCGGTAAAGGTCAGATGATCCTGTGTTGGAGGATACTTCTCTTTTTTCAGTGCGAGAGGAATCAGAGATTTCGCAAACGCCACCATTTCGCCAAAAGTAAAATAGCCATTTTTGACAATCGCAGGCAGAAGATGCAATGGACTGGGAAGATCCCAGGTATGAAAGGTAAAGCGCTTTCCTCCCTCAAGGGTATAGGTGAGCTGGTGCTCTTTCCAGACAACAGCATGAGCGGTTTTGATCTCTTTCATAAGATCGTAGAGTACACTGTAGGCACCGAAAAAACAGTGGGTTCCTGATTCGATCCAGTCACCCTCATCATCTTTCCATGCCGATACTTTCCCTCCGAAGATCGTTCTTTTTTCAAGTACCTTTACCTGAAACCCGTTATCGGTTAAACGTTTGGCGGCAGTCAGACCTGCAAGGCCACCACCAAGAATCAACACTGACTTTTTTTCTGAGCTCATTATTCGGAATTGAAACGGCATTTAAAAAACGCTATACAACCGTGCGTCCTTCCATTGCCCGTGAAAGGGTTGCTTCATCGATAAATTCAAGCTCCGCTCCAACTGGAATCCCGCGAGCTATTTTTGTAACATGGATGCCAAGTGGCTTGAGAAGCTTGCTGAGATAGAGCGCTGTTGTTTCTCCTTCAATGGTCGGATTCAGGGCAAGAACAACCTCCCTGACTGCTGGACTCTGCGGCATTGTGAACCGCAACAACAGTTCCCGCACCTTGATGTCGTCAGGACCAATACCATCAAGGGGTGAGATAACTCCATGCAAAACATGGTAGAGCCCCTTGTAATGGCCGGTTTTTTCAAAAGCGAGCATATCAACGGGAGATTCGACAACGCAGATCACTGAACGGTCACGTGCCTTGCTGGTACAGAGTGCACAAGGATCGACGCCGACATCAGTGATGTTCTGGCAAACAGAACAACGAATAACGTTATCTTTGGCTTCAAGCAGGGCTTCGGCCAGCCTTTCTGCCTCAGCTCTTGGCTCACGCAAAATATACATGGCAAGACGCTGGGCAGTTTTGCGTCCGACACCAGGGAGTTTTGCAAATTCATCAATAAGAGATTCCAGGGCAGCCGAAGTATAACGCATGAAAAATTATTGACCGAGGTTCAGGTTTTTGAGAATATCCGCAGGATTCATCATCCCTCCGGTCACCTTGGATATCTCTTCCTGTGCAAGCCTTGCAGATTCATCCAGAGCATTGTTCACTGCAGCCAGAACAAGATCCTGCACCATTTCCGCATCATCCATGATGTCAGGATCAATAGTCAGGCTGAGCAGCTTCTGCTTGCCGCTGACACTGACTTTAACCATGCCACCCCCGGCTTCACCATGAGCCACAATCTTTTCAAGCTGTTTCTGTACATCCTGCATCTTTTCACCAGCCTGCTGGATCTGTTTCATCATATCACCTAAATTCGGCATTGCCATCTGATCTTATCTCCTGTAGATTGTATAGAATTATTACCGTCAACTCTTTCTGCGCAGAGCGATGTAAATTTTTTCAAGAATGTCTCCGGTTGTCAGCCTGTATTTTTCCAGAAGCTCATCAGCTTTTCCTGACTCGCCAAACTGATCTTCAACTCCGACCATCTCAATCGGTACCGGAATATTGAGAGCACAAACATGGGCCACTGCATCACCAAGACCGTTAAAGGTCTGGTGCTCTTCAGCCGTAACAAGAGCGCCGGTATCATTGGCCGCGCGAACGATAGCAAGCGTATCGATTGGCTTGATCGTGTGCATGTTGATCACCCTGACGCCAACCCCCTCTTTTTCAAGTATACGCGCAGCTTCAAGAGCTTTCCAGACCATGATACCACAGGCAATGACGGTAACATCTTTTCCTGGATGGAGCTCGATCGACTTGCCGATTTCAAAGCCATCCTCGTCAAGCGAAAAATCAGGAATGTTCGGCCTTCCGAAACGAAGGTAGACTGGCCCCTGATGCTTCACAATGGCCCTGGTCGCACGAATGGTTTCACTGTAATCGGCGGGCACAACTACCGTCATTCTTGGCAGACCACGCATAAGGCCAATATCCTCAAGAATCTGGTGGGTAGCTCCATCTTCACCCAGTGTCAGCCCTGCATGTGAAGCGCAGATCTTTACATTATGATTTGAATAACAGACCGACTGGCGTATCTGATCGTAAACCCTGCCAGTAGCAAAGACGGCAAACGTTGCTGCAATCGGTATTTTGCCTGTTGTCGCAAGACCGGCAGCCATGGAGATCATGTTTGCCTCAGCGATCCCTGTCTGGATAAAACGGTCGGGAAAAGCATCGCGAAATAAATTCATATTCAGGGAGCCCGTCAAATCGGCGCACAGAGCGACAACAGAACTATCCTCCCTGCCTATTTCAAGCAAAGCTTCGCCAAACCCGGTACGGGTAGCTTTGTTTCCCCGCGAAACATATGGCGAAGCCGGAACCCCGATGTTATTTTCTTCCATTACTTCCAGAATAACTTAAATTGTGAAAAGTACTTCCGCTTGGCTATGGTACTCAAAAAAATGCAAACCCCATGAGAAAAGTTGTTGAATATAAGCATACAGAAATAGCAGTAAAAAAAAAATTAGGTCAAAACTTTCTCACAGACCGTAATATCACAAGAAAAATAGTAATTGCATCAGGCGCCACTCCCCAAGATAACATTCTTGAAATTGGCCCTGGATTCGGTGCCCTGACAAGAGCGATCATGGAATTCTGCCCACTCTTCACCGTCGTCGAAAAAGACCACAAACTCGCGGACTTCATCCGATCTGAATATCCACAACTCAACCTCATTGAAGGCGACTTTCTCGAAACCGATCTTGCCGCACTCGCACACGATAAACCACTCAAAATACTCGGCAACATCCCCTACTCCATCACGACACCGATCCTTTTTAAACTGCTTGAACACCGTCATACTTTTTTTTCAGCAACACTGATGATGCAGCATGAAGTCGCCATGAGAATTGTTGCACATCCAAGCACAAAGGATTATGGCATTCTTGCTGTTCAGATGCAAGCTTTCTGCGATGTCAACTATCTTTTCAAGGTTGGACGCAAAGTCTTCAGACCACAACCAGGTGTCGACAGTGCTGTTTTGCAGATGACTCCAAAAAACAATGTCCCCTTGAACGATGCTGACGGGTTCCGTCGCTTTGTCCGAATAGCTTTTCACCAGCGCCGAAAAACCCTGCTGAACAATCTCAAAGAGAGCTATAACCTTGAATCAGTAGCAAACCATACCCTGAAACTGAGAGCCGAAGCACTCTCAGTTGAAGATTTTTTTCAACTCTTCAGAGAGCTGAAACCACTGACCTGACAAATGATCATTGAACTACTGTCTATTTTTGTTAACATTGGGTTTTAATTTTAAAAAATAAATCAGTCCACTCAATGTTCTGCCGCCATCATACCGTATGTCCGTTCTTTCTGAATAAACCGTCCTCCCTTTTATTTTATTAACTCATTTTTTTCCAGGGGGTTATTCGTATGTCGCAGTCCTTCAGCACCGTCTATCAGCACTCAATTCAGAACCCGGTAGCATTCTGGGGAGAAGCCGCAGAAAAGCTTCATTGGTACAAGAAATGGAACACCGTTCTGGATACCAGTAACCCGCCTTTTTATCGATGGTTTGCTGGCGGAATGACCAACACCTGTTACAATGCCCTGGATCGCCATGTTGATGAAGGACGCGGTAACGATTTGGCTGTTATTTTCGACAGTCCGGTAACAGGTACAAAACAACGCTATACTTTTCGGGAGTTCCGGGATATCGTGGCGCTCTTCGCCGGTGCATTGCAATCGAGAGGAGTTCGCAAGGGTGATCGCGTGATCATCTATATGCCAATGATCCCCGAAGCCGTAGTTGCCATGCTTGCCTGTGCAAGAATCGGAGCTATCCATTCCGTCGTATTCGGTGGTTTTGCCTCTCATGAACTTGCCATACGAATTGATGACTGCAAACCGAAAGTGATCATTTCAGCATCCTGCGGCATTGAACACAGTAAAGTAATTGACTACAAGCGTCTGCTCGACTTTGCCATCGAGCTTGCCCACTTCAAGCCTGAAATCTGTATCATCAAACAGCGCGACCAGCTCAAAGCGGAACTCAACGAAGAGCGCGACCTGACCTGGAACCAGTCTCTCCTCGGTGCCGAACCCGCTCAATGCGTCCCTGTTGAATCTTCCGATCCCCTCTACATCCTCTACACATCGGGAACCACCGGCCAGCCAAAGGGAATCGTCCGCGATCACGGCGGCCACATGGTCGCTCTGCAATGGTCAATGAAAAATGTGTATAACGTTGAACCTGGAGAGGTTTTCTGGGCTGCGAGTGATGTTGGCTGGGTTGTCGGCCACTCCTATATCGTCTACGCTCCCCTTCTTCAGGGATGCACCACACTTATTTTTGAGGGGAAACCGGTCGGCACACCCGACCCCGGCACCTTCTGGCGAATCATCAGCGAACACAATGTCGCAGTGCTCTTTACTGCGCCAACGGCATTCCGGGCTATCAAAAAAGAGGACCCAAATGGTAACTACATCAAAAACTATGATCTCTCCAGGTTCCGGACTCTCTTTCTTGCCGGTGAACGGGCTGATCCCGATACGGTCAAATGGGCTGAGCGCAATCTGAATGTACCGGTCATTGACCATTGGTGGCAGACTGAGACTGGATGGGCTATTGCGGCAAACTGCCAGGGCATTGAACCTGGACCGGTCAAGTACGGATCATCATCAAGGGCTGTACCTGGTTATAATGTTCAGGTCGTCAATTCAGATCTGGAAGAGCTTCCCGCTGGACAGATGGGCGACATCGTCATCAAACAGCCTCTTCCTCCCGGTACCATGCTGACTCTCTGGAAAGCCGACAATCGCTTTGTCGAGACCTACATGAAACAGTTCCCCGGATACTACCAGACCAGCGATGCCGGTTATATTGACGAAGATGGCTACATCTACATCATGTCACGCACCGATGACGTCATCAATGTTGCCGGTCACAGACTCTCTACCGGAGCAATTGAAGGCGCTCTCTGTGAACATCCTGACGTTGCAGAAAGTGCTGTCGTCGGCGTTCATGACGACCTGAAAGGCCAGGTGCCGCTCGGCTTCCTCGTCCTCAAGAACAATGTTGATACCCCGCACAACCAGATCATCAAGCACGTTATTGAATACGTGCGTGAAAATATCGGGCCTGTCGCCTCGTTCAAGAGCGCCATTATTGTCGACCGCCTTCCAAAAACCCGTTCAGGAAAAATTCTCCGCGGAACCATGCGCAAAATTGCCAACAGTGAAGAGTACACCATGCCTGCAACAATTGACGATCCGGTGATTCTCGATGAAATCAGGGAAGGACTGCAGACAATCGGATATGCCATAAAGAGCAAATCAATAACAAAGGACGCATGATCAAAAAAATTGACCATATCGCGATTGCCGTCCAAAACCTTGAAAGCGCACTTGAGACGTTCCGGAACGTTCTTGGGTGCGCCAGGGAGGCGATCAGGATCGAAGAAGTTCCGTCTGAAAATGTGCGCGTTGCATTTATTTCCATTGGAGAGACAAAAATCGAACTCCTGGAACCCATGAGCAATGAGAGTGCCATTGCAAAATTTCTTGCAAAAAACGGCGACGGCATGCATCATATCGCATTTGAAACCGACGACATCGAAAAAGAAACGGAGCGTCTTCGCTCCGTCAATATCAATCCACTTGGCTTGCCAAAAGAAGGGGCAGGCGGAAAAAAAATTATGTTTCTTCACCCTAAAGAGACCAACAGGGTACTTCTTGAATTTGCTCAAAAACAGCATTAACCAATCAAGACAAAGCAGCTTGTAACCAGTGAAACATTTTTATCTGCCTTTCGAGAAAAAAGAGGGCTTCAGCTACTCACATGAGAGTATTGAACAGCTCACCGAATACGAAAAGTATCAACTCTCCTTTCACCCCGAACGCCCCAGACACCTCGATTACCTTACCGTATTTGAAGAAACTGAAGAGTGTCTGCAGAACGATCTGTACGGCAGTTGCATCATCCAGACCCATCGGGCTGTATTGCGCAATGGGGAAAACGCCTGGTGGCCTGTCATGCTGATCGGCCAGCAATCGGCACCAACCTCTGATTTTGCGCTCATGCGCCAGCTTTTGAGAAATCCTGATGAGATTGCGAAATGGAATCAGGGCATGCCAACACCGGCAGCATTTGAGAAAGCAATCAAGGCCATTGAACTTGCCGAAAAGGAACACCGTATCATTATCACCATAATCGATACCGCAGGTGCCGATCCCACTGAAGAGTCGGAAGGAGGTGGAATTGCATGGAAAATTGGTCGATGCATGCAATTGCTTGCCGAAGCAACCGTACCTACCATATCGGTGATCATCAACAGGGGATGCAGCGGTGGTGCCATTGCCCTGACCGGATGCGATGCCGTTCTTGCCATGGAATTTTCCACCTACATGGTCATTTCACCTGAAGCATGCTCTTCCATCCTTTTTCGCACAAGGGACAAGGCCAACTTTGCCGCCGAAATTTCACAGATAACAGCTCAGAAAGCGCTGAAAAACGGCATCATTGATGACATCATCATTGAACCGGATGGCCCGGCACACCATTTTCCGCAATCTGCCCTGCAGTCTTTCAAAAGCTCGATGGTAAAATGGCTTGACCAGCTCAGCAGAATACCATCCAATGAGCTTTTTGCAGAGAGAATGAAACGCTGGGAAAAGATCGGGCAGTGGGATACCATCAGCGAGGAGGAGATCATCAGCTTTGAAAAACCGGTCACCTACTTTATTCCGAAGCCAAAAAAAATACTCTTTGTTGCCCGCCATAAAAACTGTATCGACAATGCTGGTAAAAAAGTGCTTGATCCGGTACTGTACTCAAAGCTCTTTGCCGATAACTTCACCTGTGAAATATGCGGACATCGGTATGTCAGGTTGACAGCGCATGACTACATCAACCTTGTCCTCGACAACGGCTCATTCGTCGAACACCGGAATACCCGCTACATTGTTGACAAAGATATTCTGGATTTCCCTGATTACCAGAAGAAAATTGTTGAAGCACAGCGCAAAACCGGCGCTGCAGCATCCTTTATAACCGGAGACGCCACAATCGAGGGTGTGCCTGTCGTCTTTTGTGCTACCAACTTCAATTTTCTCGGCGGTTCATTCTGCATGTCGACAGCAGAAAAAATCTGGCGGGCAAGCAAAACTGCCATTGAAAGAGGTGTCCCTCTTGTTATCCAGGCTACAGGAGGTGGCGCAAGAATGCATGAAGGGTGCTCCTCCATGGTTGGACTGCCGAAGTTGCATGTCGCCATATCGAGTGTTGAAAAAGCTGGACTTCCTGTTATTACCATCGTTACCGACCCAACACTTGGCGGTGTTGCCATAGGCATCGGATCAAGGGGAATTAAACTCTTTGAACATAACGCTGGCAACATCGGCTTTTCCGGCAAACGGGTCATTGAACAATATACCGGCAAACCGACAACCAGGGACTTCCAGACTACCTGGTGGCTTCAACAGAAAGGATTTGTAGAAAATACCGCTTTGCCGACTAACCTGAAGTATAAAATTTCAGAACTTCTCAGCCAGCACAACATTGCACAAAACCAGCAGGAAGCATCGTTATGACACACTCCCGGCCTGATTCTCTTTTTTCCAGCTTCCCGCCTGTCAGTCGGGCTGAATGGAAAACCAAGGCAGTTGCCGACCTCAAAGGAAAACCTTATGAAACCATAGTCTGGCATACGCCAGAGGGTTTTGATCTTGAACCCTGGCACGCTCATGAAGAGAAAGAACAACACCTTGAGCTGCCACCCTCAAAAGGAAACAATACCTGGAAAAATTGCCACCGTATTACCGTGCATGAAGCGGAAAGTGCAAACAAAGCCGCATTAAAAACGTTTGAACTTGATGCTTCGGCAATCGAGTTCGCAGTAACGGATCCTGCGCTCTGTTCCCCGGAACAGCTCAATCGACTCTTTGCGGGAATCAACACCTCGGCGGTTGCCATCCACTTTTCAGGGAACCTCCCTCCTGCTCACGAACTGCTTGCAGCGCTTGCGACGCTTCCCGGATTTACGGAAAACAGGGGGGGGCTGCTCACCTCTTCAGCAGATCAGCCCTTTTACGAACCCGAAAAGTTCCATTCCCACTTCAGGGCACTTCCCCGCTTCAGATTTCTGGCTGTTGATACCATCCCTTTTCATGAAAAAGGCTCCACATCAACACAGGAGATTGCATTTGCGCTCGCCATAGCAAGCGACTATCTCCACAGCTTTACTGAATCCGGAGTTCCGGTGGAGAGCATCATTGCAGCGATGGAAATCATCCTTCCTGTCGGATCGAGCCACTTTACCGAACTGGCGAAACCCAGAGCCCTGCGTTACCTCCTTCAGCATCTTCTGAAGGCCTACGGTGCATCAGGATCAGCACAGCCAACTCTCTTTGCCAGAACATCAGACAGAAACCACTCTCTGCTCGATCCCTACACCAATGTGCTCCGACTGACCACCGAATCAGTTTCAGCAATTCTCGGCGGTTACGACACCCTGCAGATAGGTGCATTCGACACAGGCCTCTCTGTCAAAGCTGAAATTACAGAACGAATCACGGGCAATATTCACCTGATTCTCAAGGAAGAGGCCTCATTTGACCGGGTTGTCGACGCGGCACATGGTTCGCACTACATTGAAGCCATGACCAGAGAGCTTGCCGAATCGGCATGGACTCTCTTTAAAGAGATTGAAGCGGCAGGAGGTATGGCTGAAGCTACCGATCGCGGTGTCATTGAAACCATGATTGCCGAAGCGACCGACAAACGACGGAGAGTTCTCGAAAACCGAAAAAAAACCTTGATTGGCATCAACCGTTATCCCTGGCCTCTCACGGACGAACAGGTAGAACATATCGACGCACTTGAGCTTGCTCTGGAACAACTCCCTGAAGGTAATGAAACCGCTGGTTATGAGCTGGTACGTCTGAAAAGCCGTTCCTTCAGCCTGAAGTCCGGTCGTACACCATCCGTATTTATCTGGATGCTGGGCAACCCGGCCATAAGTTTCCAGCAAGCTGCCTTTGCCGAAGACTTTTTCAAATGTGGCGGTTTTGAGATTGCCGGACGCGCAACACTCCCTCTTGAAGAGAGGGCATACAGCACAGCCCTGCAGAATAAACCGGACATTATGGTCTTCTGTATAGCCGAAAAAGATCCTGTTCCAACAGCGGAAACACTCTGCAAGAGACTTCATACTCTCGATGGCGACATTATTACTGTCATGGCAGGAAAGCCACCCGAAGAAAAGGAACGCCTCTTCGCCGCAGGCCTCGACAGCTTCATCTATGCAGGCGTCAATGTTCTTGAAATGCTGAAATCCTACCAACGTAAAACCGGAGTGCAATGAGACCGGACTTTTCAGAGATCGATATTTTCTCTTCCGCTCCAACAGCCAATAAAACTGGCACAGAAGCTCAGCAGACAGGCTGGACAACTGCGGAAGGAATCGACATCAAATCCCTATACCGTGAATCCGATATTGGACAAGCTGAGCAACTGAACTTTGCTCCCGGTTTTGCTCCCTACATAGGTGGCCCCTACACCACCATGTACACCACACAACCCTGGACGATCAGGCAGTATGCAGGATTTTCAACCGCCGAGGAGTCGAATCGCTTTTACCGCCAGAACCTTGCCGCAGGTCAGAAAGGGCTCTCCGTCGCTTTCGACCTTCCAACACACCGTGGTTACGATTCTGACCATGAACGGGTCATTGGCGACGTCGGGAAAGCCGGTGTAGCTGTAGACTCGGTTGAAGATATGAAAATCCTCTTTGACCAGATTCCGCTTGGCGACATCTCAGTCTCTATGACCATGAACGGAGCAGTGCTGCCCATCATGGCCTTTTATATCGTTGCGGCAGAAGAGCAGGGAGTGCCAACCGAAAAGCTCAGCGGTACCATCCAGAACGATATTCTCAAAGAGTTCATGGTACGCAACACTTATATCTATCCGCCAGAACCCTCCATGCGGATTATTGCCGACATTTTCCGCTACACCAGCGAAAAAATGCCGAAATTCAACTCGATCAGCATCTCAGGCTACCACATGCAGGAAGCGGGAGCAACAGCCGACCTGGAGCTGGCCTTCACTCTTGCCGACGGCCTCGAATATATTCGTACCGGCCTGAAAACAGGTCTCGATATTGATGCCTTTGCGCCACGCCTCTCTTTCTTCTGGGCGACCGGAATGAACTTCTTTATGGAGATAGCCAAATTAAGGGCCGCAAGAATGCTCTGGGCAAAAATCGTCGGGCAGTTCAATCCGAAAAATCCAAAATCACTCATGCTCCGTTCGCACTGCCAGACCTCTGGTTGGAGTCTGACCGAGCAGGATCCCTTCAATAACATCACCCGCACCTGCCTGGAGGCTCTGGCAGCAACGCTCGGCCACACCCAGTCACTGCACACCAATGCGCTTGATGAAGCCATCGCACTGCCATCACCCTTTTCAGCCCGAATTGCCCGCAATACCCAGCTCTATCTGCAGGAAGAGAGCGATATCACCAGAAGCATCGACCCCTGGGCTGGCTCCTCGTATGTTGAATACCTGACGGCAGAGCTCGCGGCGAAAGCATGGAAAATCATCAGCGACATCGAAGAGGCGGGAGGAATGGTCAAAGCGATCGAACAAGGACTCCCAAAACTGCAGATTGAAGAGGCTGCAACCCGTAAACAGGCCCGCATCGACAGCGGCAAGGAGATCATTGTCGGCGTCAACGGCTACAAAACCACAAGCAAAACTGAGATTGAGCTGCTCGAAGTCGACAACACCCTGGTACTCGATCAACAGCTCCGGCGACTGACATCCATCAAGGCTGAACGCGACAGCGATGCTTGTGCCCTTGCACTCAAGGCAATTGAGGAGAGCGCAGCATCCGGAGAGGGTAATCTGCTTGAACTGGCCGTTGATGCCGCAAGAAAAAGAGCTACATTGGGAGAAATCTCATTCGCCTGCGAAAAAACTTTTGGAAGATATCGCGCCATAACCCGACTTAACAGCAGTGTCTATATGTCGCAGATGCAGGACAATACACTCTTTAAAGAGGCGCAGCAACTCGCCGATACCTTTGCGTCGCTTGACGGTCGCCGTCCGAGAATCATGGTTTCAAAAGTTGGACAGGATGGCCACGATCGTGGAGCAAAGGTCATTGCCGCAGGCTTTGCCGATGTCGGTTTTGACGTCGATATCAGCCCTTTATTCCAGACACCTGAAGAGGTGGTGCAGCAGGCACTCGACAACGATGTGCACCTGATCGGCATATCGAGCCTTGCCGCCGGCCACAAGACCTTGATCCCGAAAATCATCGAAGAGCTAAAAGCCCACAATCGGGAGGATATCCTTGTCATTGCAGGAGGCATCATTCCCGAAAAAGATCACGCTTTCCTCTATGAAAAAGGGGTGGCAGGCATCTTCGGACCGGGAACCGTCATTGCCGAAGCGGCCATTACGATTTTGAAAAAATTGATCGCACAGGTGTAACCACACTGTAGGGGGCACGGCATGCCATTTGTGGGGATACGGCATTTGTAAGGGCACGGCATGCCGTGCCCCTACGACGATTAATATTTGTGCGTTGCCTGAAAGACGTTGGAAATTGCACGTAAAACGTTGATATCGATTTCTGAATTTTGACCCTTTGCGCATGAACAATACGCCCCACTTGACCAAGCGCTATAACCCGGATGTGGATACGGTGGTCAGCGGCATCATGAACGGGGATCGCCATATGCTCAGCAGGGCTATTACCCTGATTGAGTCACAGAAACCCGAACATGAGCGTAAAGCCCATGAGATTCTCGATCGCTGCCTCGCAAAAAAAACAGAGGCAATCCGCATTGGCATAACCGGCTCCCCGGGTGCAGGAAAAAGTACCTTTATTGAATCCCTTGGCGAAGAGATCATCAACCAGGGACTCCGGCTTGCGGTTCTGGCGATAGACCCGAGCAGCAAGCAATCGAAAGGAAGTATTCTCGGCGACAAGGCACGCATGGAAAAGCTTGCAGGAAGAAAGGAGGCCTTTATCCGCCCAACAGCCTCATCCTGCTATCTTGGAGGCACCTCGCCAAAAACCCATGAAACCATCATCCTCTGCGAAGCTGCCGGGTATGATGTCATTATGGTGGAAACCGTCGGAGTCGGGCAATCGGAGGTTCTTGTCGATACCATGGTTGACTTTATCCTGCTGCTGATGCTGCCCGGCTCGGGGGATGAGCTGCAGGGCATCAAGCGAGGCATCATGGAGATAGCAGACGCCGTAGCAATCACCAAAACTGATGGCGATCAGGCAGGTATTGCGGCTGTTTCAAGGGCTGAATTCGAAGCAGCCCTCAGGATGCTGCCAGCAAAACATCCGTTCTGGCAACCGAAGGTTTTTCTCACCTCGGCCATCACAGGCATCGGCATCAAGGAGGTCTGGCAGAATATCTCCGACTTCTTTGTAGAGATGCGCAAACAAAACCTCCTGGAAAAGAGACGCCACCAGCAACTGAAAAATCTGCTCTATACCGTTCTTGAAGAGATGCTTAAACGAGAGTTTTTCTCTCATCCCGAAGTCATCCGCTCAAAAGAGAGTATCGAGCAACAGGTGCTTCTCGCAGAGCTCAGCCCCTTCAGCGGAGCGAAGGCCCTGATCGAAGCCTTCACACATCACCGATAAACTCCTTCTCCTCAGCCTTGACGATCAGTACCGGACAATTGGCCTTGCGAACAACCGTCTCGGCCACACTGCCCATGATCAGACGGCTCAGCCCCTTTTTACCATGAGAACCCATAATAAGGAGATTAACATCAAGCTCCGCTGCTTTCTCAAGGATCACATCAGAGGGATTGCCAAACTCAATGGCACACTCAGCCTTGAGTCCGGCAACGAGAAACTCCTGCAGAATAATATCAAGATCCTCTGCCGCGGCTTTTTCAAGATCCTCTTCAAGCGGCACATAATTGAGGGTAATGTCAACTGCCATCGGTCTCGGCTCCACAACATTGAGCAGATAGACAGAGGCCCCCATATTCGAGGCAAACTCTCTGGCATACTGCACCGCCTTGCGGGAAGCATCAGAAAAATCGACGGGACAAAGAATCGCATGAATCTTGAACATGATCGGAATGGTTTATGTTGCCTGGGATGGGCCGGATGACCTGCTTTCAAGAAATGGTTTAAGCAGATCAATCGGCAACGGAAAGATAATAGTAGAGTTATTCTCGGCAGAGATATCCTTCAGCGTCTGCAGATAACGAAGCTGCAAGGCAGAAGGACTGGCGGCAATAATCGTCGCCGCATCAGCAAGCCGCTGTGCTGCCTGATACTCCCCTTCCGCATTAATAATTGTAGAACGACGTTCCCGTTCAGCCTCAGCCTGTTTGGCCATAGCCCGGCGCATCTCTTCAGGCAGATCAATCTCCTTCACCTCAACCTTGGCGACCTTCACACCCCAAGGCTCCGTATCCTTGTCGAGAATGGCCTGAATACGGTCATTGATTTCATCGCGCTCCGCAAGCAGGTTATCCAGTTCCCCCTGTCCGCATACGCTGCGAAGCGTGGTCTGGGCAAGTTGGGAGGTCGCAAAATGAAAATCCGCAACCTCAACAATAGCCTTGATTGGATCAAGTACCCGAAAATAGACCACTGCGCTAACCTTTACGGAGACATTATCTCGAGTGATAATATCCTGAGGCGGAACATCAAGCGTTACCGTACGAAGATCAACTTTTACCATTTTGTCGATCCCCGGAATAAGAATAATAATCCCCGGCCCTTTTGCTCCGATAATCCGCCCGAGACGAAAAACAACACCCCGCTCATACTCCCTGAGAATTTTTACCGACGAAATCAAAAACGCCATAATCAGTAAAAGAACCATCATATTAAACTCAAGCATACCCTCTTCTCCATTGATAAACATTATCTCAAAAACCTTCTTTCTCTCTTGAGCACTCAGCAAAACGCCAATACGGCTTCAGCCATACACCATCACCTCCACAGCATAACAAGAACAAAACAAATGCACTATTCCTTCCCTCTACAATAAATCTCCTCTCTTCAGAACATCGAATGCTCACCAAGCTCCTGTCCGGCAATCCCCTCTTTCAAAACTCTTTTGTAAAAATCGCGCAACGTATCACTGCCATAGGATGGCGTCATGTCAGCATCATATTTCCCTGTCTGCGGATTGAGTACAAGCATGGACTCTGAACAGTAATACTTGCCAATACGGGCGAACTCAGCCTTATCCTGCAATTTTGGAAAGATCTTTGCAAGCAGGCTCATCAAAGGAATAATCACGTCGAACATCTGAATCGGCATATATTTGAACTTTGGCGTGCGACCAAGAAGCTCAAAAAGCATTTCACCCTGTTCCTTGTGAGAAATCGCCCTTCCTGGACCGCCAATGGGCAGAATTTTATTCTGCTTTTCTGAATCTTCGAGACAATCAGCAATAAATCGCGCCAGATCGGACTCACTAATCGGCTTGCAGGAGGTCAATTCTCCATTACCAAACGTTACAAAGGGCTTGCCCTTCTTGACCGACTCAACCTGACCGGCAATAGACTTGAAAAAGGCTGTCGGACGAACAATAGACCAGGTCAAACCGGACTCTTTCAGCTCCTGCTCAAATTTCAGTTTCGCTCTCTGAAACTCAAGCAACGGCTTCTGGACGCAGATTGCTGAAAGCAGCACAAAATGGGTCGCTCCCGCAGCCTTGCCTGCGTCAAGCGCATTGCGTGTGGCCTGATAGTCGATATTCCACGAATCCTTCACACCCCCATTGCGAGAAGTCAGACAGGAAACAACCACATCAAAATGCTCCCCGCAGATACCATTCTTCATCAGAGACTCCATGTTGCTTACGTCCCCGAACCGTACCTCGGAACCCTGTAACTGGGCACGAGTCTCATCAGCCCTCGTCATCGAACCAACACCTGAACGCTCACGGGCAAAACTCACCACATCATATCCCCTGGCAACCAGTTCACGCACAACAAATTTCCCGATATATCCAGTGGCTCCAACAACAAAAACACGTTCATGCCGTCTTGGCGGAGAGTGCAAAGAAGTATTCACAGTTCAGAAATGGTTACAGTTTCAAGACAATCAACGTCGCTAACCCCGGTTTACTCTCAAATCCACAAAACTACAGAGAGTTCCCGCACAACGACGGTTAAGTCATAAAATAAAGCATAATATCTGGTTATCAAATCTCTTTGCCGCAAATCCTGTACATAACAGCCTGCAGGAAGCTGCTGACACCGACTACTTACTGACTGTACCCGGACTCCATGTCACTGTTGACAATTTTCTGGACTTCTGAAACAGAATGATAGCCGCCATGCCATGGAAACAACATTGAACTGACAACGGCACCTGTCGGGCCATCAAACGCAGTATAGCTTGCAATAGCCCCTCCCATAACATGGAATGGATTGGCCCCAAGGGAAGAGAGAATATTTTTCTTTGTATAGGTCGTTCCAGAGAGTTTCGTTGGCTGCAAAAGTATCATAACGGTATTTTGGACTTCAAGCTTCTGTTTGATCGCTGCCTGGCGAACCACATCTGCAAGAATGGTGTGGTATTTGTCATCAGGGGTTGTCAGTTTTGTCAGAAAATCCCTCGCTTCTTGTGAACAGGCCTTATCTTTTGTATCAACTGCTGCCCAACCGATGATATCCTGCAGTTGATCTGTAACTTTCTGCCCAGGCAAACAGAGATCAACATCATACAACTCAGGCAGTTCAACCTTCACTGAGCGAGAAGCGATGTATTCCTTTCTTACAGAAAGAGCCAGCGCGTTGAGCAGCATGGCATTATCGAGTGAGATATCTACAGGAGAAAAGCTGTAGTCTGTTTTAAAGAACGAGAGCAGATTTTTTGTAAAATCGAGAGTTGAGCCTACTTTGCCTATAACAGGCAAAAATGGCGCACTTTTCACAGATCTTCCCGACTCATCATTCGCCACATCTCTCTTTTCGCCTTTTTCTGCCTCTTGTTTTGCCTGCTGTTTCAAGGCTTCATACCGGATATTAAATAAAGCAAGGGCGTGAAAATCCGGAAGTTTATCACTATAGAGTAAAAAAGTCTTTGCCGATGGCAGATCTTTTTTTAGTTGAGCCGCAAATTTATCGGCAATTTTGTTTAAGGCTACTGCTCCAAGCATCATAGCTTCAGCTTTCCCGGCATCTGTTACCAATGAAGCTTCTCCCTTATATCCTGAGTCGGATACCGTACCGGTCTGCGCTTTGATGAGTGCTATTTCCGCATCAACTTTAGCCTTCTGGGCATTGATGGCTGCGGTTTCTGCTTCCAGACGGGCTGTTTCATCTTTGAACTTCTGAATCACCTTATCTTCCTGAAGGTTCAGGCTTGCTGCCTCTGCACTATTGGGTGTAACGGAGAGCACGGTAAAAAAGAAAAAGAGCAGAAAATGCAGCGCAGAAAATGATGATGAGGTGATATCGGTAAGCATGGTTCTTCTCACTTTTTTTAACCGAAATTAAATCAAGAGGCTGAACACCGTTGTCTCTGAATATAAGGAATTCCTTGTCAATGCCCGGCTATAATAAAAACGTATTAACTTATAAAGAAAGGAAATCAAAAGTCGCCCTCATGGCAATATTTACGCCCGGAACAACGCAAAACGCTCAGAGCGATAGAGCAGTAAAGTTTGAGAACAGAAGAGAGACAAAGCGTTTTTGAACTTCTTTGAAGAGATCAAGAGAAAATGCAATTTCTCACAAAGAGTGTTTTCGGGACGAGGTACAAGCCAAATATGTAAAAGGAACAGAACTGGCAGACAGTTGTAATTTATTTTTATAAAGGAGATCATGGAAAAAATTACAGGGGTTCAGACTCTTGAAAGGGAGGGCAGTTATGAACAGTGTGCCTTCATTCACTGCAACTTCAACAGCGCCGATCTCTCCGGTGTCAGAATGATCGATTGCCGGTTTGAGGGTTGCGATCTCAGCCTGGCCAAACTCAAAAACAGCAGCCTGCAGAAGGTGAAATTTGTGAACTGCAAATTGCTTGGTGTACTGTTCAGTGATTGCCGGAAATTTATGCTGGATCTTGATTTTGATCGTTGTATCCTGAAACTGTCACTCTTTGCAGGGTTGAAGCTGAAAAACACGCGCTTCATAAATTGTGATCTGCAGGAGGCTGATTTCAGTGAAGCTGACTTGAGCGGAGCAAAGTTTGATGGTTCTGACCTGCTCCAGACGATATTTTTTCATTCCAACCTCGAAACCGCAGATTTCCGTTCGGCTTTAAACTATTCCATCAACCCGGAAACAAACCGTCTCAGAAAGGCAAGATTTTCAATTCCTGGCGTGACGGGTTTACTTGATACGTACGGAATCGAAATCGAGTGACTCATACGCAAGGAAGCCGCATCGCTGCGGCTTCCTCTTGTTTGCACCGGGGGAAAAATGCCTGGTGCAAAAACAACAATTTAGTGTTCGTCGACCTTGATTCTCATGGAGAAGAAGGAGCGATGGACAAAAACCAGCGAAAGCAGGAAGAAAATCGCTGCAAGACTGACGGCAAGCTGCGAAGGAAGCTTGATGGCAAGCTCGATGGCAAGCAGACCGAAAAGCGTGGTGAACTTGATGATCGGGTTCAGAGCAACCGAAGAGGTGTCCTTGAACGGATCGCCGACCGTATCACCGACAATTGATGCATCATGCAACTCGGTACCTTTGGCGTTGAGCTCGGTTTCAACAAGCTTCTTCGCATTGTCCCACGCACCGCCAGCATTGGCCATAAAGATAGCCTGGTAGAGACCGAAAAGAGCAATGGAGATCAGGTAGCCAATAAAGAAGAATGAATCAAGACAGGCAAAGGCAAGCGTCGTGAAAAAGATGGTCAGGAAGATGTTGATCATGCCCTTCTGCGCAAACTTCGTACAGATTTCGACCACCTTCTTGCTGTCCTCAATAGATGCTTTTTCAACGGAGGCATCAAGCTTGATGTTCTTCTTGATGAATTCAACGGCGAAGTAAGCGCCTGTAGTCACCGCATTCATTGAGGCACCGGTAAACCAGTAGATCACCGCGCCACCCATCATAAGACCGAGCAGGAATGGCGGCGACAGAATGGAGAGTTTGGCGATTGCCGAAACATCAGCAAGACCGTTGGTAAGAATCATGATGATTGAGAAGATCATCGTGGTCGAGCCGACCACAGCAGTACCGATAAGCACCGGCTTGGCTGTTGCCTTGAAGGTGTTACCTGCACCATCGTTGGCTTCAAGGTAGCGTTTTGCATTGGTAAAGTCCGGCTTGAAACCAAACTCACTCTCAATCTCTTTGGCCGAAACATTTTCGATCAATGAAAGCTCATAGACCGACTGTGCGTTGTCGGTAACCGGACCGTAGGAGTCAACTGCGATGGTGACCGGGCCCATGCTCAGGAAGCCGAAGGCAACCAGACCGAAAGCAAAAACAGAAGGTGCAAGCATGATCACCTTATCGATGCCAACAGTCAGGAGCCCCTGCGAGGCAATAAGCTCGGGAGTAAGGCCAAGAGTAGTGATGCCAAGGGTGCTGAGGCCATAGGCTGCACCCATAAGGCCGACAATGGCAAGGCCCATCCAGTAAGCGCTGAAGTTACCGGCAACAAGACCTGCGAGAATGTTCAGGGCAGCTCCACCCTCTTTGGTGCACTGCACAACGTTGCGGACGTGGGCACACTCTGTTGAGGTAAAGCGGTTCACCAGTTCAGGAATAAGAGCACCGGCAATGGTTCCGCAGGTGATGATTGATGCGAGCTTCCACCACATGGTGCCATCACCAAGATTGCTGATCAGGTACCAGGATGCGATGTAGGTAAGCACAATCGAGACAACGGAGGTAAGCCACACCAGCGTGATCAGCGGGGTCTCAAAGTTCATCTCGTCGGCATTGCTGAATCTCATTCTGGCAATAGCTGCATTGACCCAGTAGGAGACCGCGCTGGCGAGAATCATCACAAGCCGCATGGCGAATATCCAGACAAGCAACATGACCTGAACTTCAGGTGCCTTGATGGCAAGAAGAATAAAGGAGATGAGGGCAACACCGGTAACACCGTAGGTTTCAAAACCATCAGCCGTAGGTCCAACCGAGTCACCGGCATTGTCACCGGCACAGTCAGCAATAACGCCAGGGTTACGGGCATCATCCTCCTTGATCTTAAAGACAATCTTCATGAGATCGGAACCGATGTCGGCAATCTTGGTGAAGATACCACCAGCAATACGAAGCACCGAAGCACCGAGAGATTCACCGATAGCAAAGCCGATAAAGCAAGGTCCAGCAAAATCGGCAGGAACAAAAAGAAGAATACAAAGCATGACAAACAGCTCAATGCTGATGAGCAGCATACCGATACTCATACCTGCCCGAAGCGGAATGGCATAGGTCGGGAAGGGTTTGCCACCAAGACTGGCAAATGCCGTTCTTGAGTTTGCAAAGGTGTTGATCCTCATGCCGAACCAGGCAACAGTGTAGCTTCCGAGAATACCGATAAGACTTGCAACAAGAATGAAAACAACCTTTATTGTCTCCATGTGGCTCAGCCAGCCGAAGTAGGCGACAATAATGGCACCGATAAGAACCCAGAGAACAAGAATGAATTTGCCCTGCGTAATCAGATAGGTTTTACAGGTTTCGTAGATCAGTTCGCTGATCTCGCGCATTGCATTGTGAACAGGGAGTTTGCGGATACCCATGTACTGTACTACACCGAAGAGCATACCGAAGAGGCAGATAGCAAGACCCCACATCAAAAGGGTGTCACCAGGTATTCCACCAAAAAAAAGACCTGAGTGTAAATCAGGCAGGATCAAATCTGCCTCGCTGGCAAAGGCATTCGGGGCCTGCAGCAACACACCAAGGCCTCCCAGAACTGATACAGCTCTGGCCAACCATGTTACATTGAACGGTTTTTTCATTGTACTTTTTTTTTCATTGTTTTTTTTAATTCAAGAAAAAAAATACTATCAACAGAACCATGACAAGGAACTCTCCTGTCACAAACAGGAAGCTCTAATTTGCAACTTTTTTCATGAATCTCAATAGCTTTTGAAGAACTTCCCAAGCATATCACAAGATTTAACCGGAGAGTATTTCCTGTTTTTAACACTCGAAATGAACGGTTGTTACAGATTTTGCCACTCCTCTCCGTATATTTATCCCGTCCTCTTTGAACTCTTTTGCCTCAATACCGGAACCACCCCTCCGGATTTACTCTTTTTGCTATGAAACTCATTGTGGGTCTCGGAAATCCTGAATCCCGGTACATCGGTACAAGGCACAACATCGGCTTCTCTGCTGTTGAAAAAATTGCTGCCTCTTTCGGGGCAAACTTCAGTAAGGGAAAGGGGAAATCCCTTGAAGCAAAAATCACACACAGAGGAGAGCAGGTCATCATAATTAAACCGATGACCTATATGAACCTCTCAGGGCACGCAGTCGTAGCGGCAATGAATTTTTACAAAATCGTGAGAAATGACATACTGATAATTTGTGATGACCTCAATCTTCCCTCAGGCACCATACGGCTCAGGGCAAAAGGGTCTGCGGGGGGACAGAACGGGCTGAAGCACATTATCGAATCGCTCGGAAGTGAAGAATTTGCCCGTTTGCGGATTGGTATCAGAGTTGACGAAACGTCATTAACCTCTTTTTCCTCTTTTGTACTCGGAAAATTCAGTGAAAATGAAAAGGTGGTCATGGAAAAAATACTGCCGATCACTAGCGATGCCGCTCTTGATTTTACAATCAACGGGATTGAACATGCCATGAACAACTACAACAAGCCTGTAACCTAACAGGCTGCCAAACGTACTACTGATTCTTCAGTCGAGGTGACCGACGACATGCTTTTCAAAAAGTGAATCGCGCGGGAATTAAACTCCTTGGGTTGATCGACATTACAGACATGACCGGAATTTCCGATCACCTCAAGCCACGAATTGGTATGTTTCGTTATGATGTAACGAACAGCAGGAAGAAACATATGATCTTCGTCACCCATAAGGTAGAGCGTAGGAATTGCTGTATCTTTCTCTTCAAAATATTTTAACAGTGGCGTGATCTCATAGGTCAATGTGAACCAGCGCATAAACTCCTTCTGAGCCACCTTCTTGGCTTCATTGACAAAGAGCAACCTTGAGCGTTTATGTCGCTCGCTTGGCATAATAATCCACGCAAAAAAACTGTAAAGCCACATGTAGGGAACGAACCTCTTGAACATGTTTCCAAGGGTAACAAGCACTTTTGCCCGTACATTCAACCTTATGATAGCCCCACCCATAATCATGGAAGTGACCCTGCCGGGAGCAATTTCGCTGAGATTACGAATAATGATGGTTCCGAGTGAAATGCCGATGAAGTGTGCTTTCTGGATATTCAGAGTGTCGAGAACCTCAAGAATATCACGGGTAACATCCCCAAAGTCGTAATAGTGTTTATCTTTGGGAACAACAATGCTTTTCGACTTGCCATGCCCGCGGAGATCAACAAGCAGAACATTAAAATGCCTGATGAACTCTTTTATTTGCATAAACCATATTGAAGAACTGCCTCCAGCCCCGTGAACAAAAACAACCCAGGGAGCTTCCGGATCATCCAACTCATATGTCTTGTAATGAAGCATCGAAAAACGCGGTTATAAGCGATTAGTCTCCAAGTAAACAAAACAAAAACAAAAAACAAAAAGTTACACACTTCTTCTAAAAACATGCACCAACTCAAAAAGAGCAATACCAGCAGCAACCGCGACGTTTAACGAATGCTTGGTCCCGTATTGGGGGATTTCAAGTACATCATCACATGAATCAAGTATCTCATTTTCAAGACCATCCACTTCATTACCGACGACAAGACAGATTGGAAAATCCCCCGCATTCACTGCCGTGTAGGGACGACTTCCCTCCGTAATCTCCAATCCACAAATTCTCACACCCTCTCGCTTCATGCTGCAAACAGCCTCAAGTGGATCGGCATGATACTCCCAAACAACCGTATCCTGTGCTCCCAGAGCTGTTTTGGCGATCTCTTTTCTTGGCGGAGTTGCCGTATAGCCAGAAAGTATAATTTTTTCGATCCTTGCAGCATCAGCCGAACGAAACATCGAACCGACATTCCACATACTGCGAATATTATGGAGCATCAAGACAAGAGGATGCTTTGGCGACTGGCAATAATGCTCCACACTCAGTCGGTTCATCTCAATACCGGATAATTTTCTGAAGCCCTGCATGGCTAAAACTGCCTCAGTTTTGCAATGAGCTGCTGATTTTCATCAACGAGACCAACATTAAATCTCAGGCAGTTTTCCATGAGCCGGTAACCGGAAACATTTCTCACCAAAATACCCTGGCTCTGAAGGTTTTGAAACACGGAACCCGCATCGGAGACTCTGATAATCAAAAAATTAGTATCACTCACAAAAGGCTCAACACCATCAATGGTAAGCATTGCGGTATAGAGCTTTTCCCGTTCATGTAGAATATAGGATACAGCGTCAGTAACAAGAGAGTAATTTGCCAGCACCATTGAAAGTGTTATCTCGGCAAGTCTGCTTGATGCAAAAGGAATTTTCGGTTTGGCGATTTCAGCCATCAGAAGAGGATTGGCAAGCGCAAAACCAATACGAATTCCTGCCAGAGCGATTGCTTTGGACATAGTCCGAAGCACAACAAGATTCGGCAGTTCGTCTATCAGTTCAAGAACAGAGCGTTGCCGTGAGAACTCAATATAGGCCTCATCAACCAGAACGATGGCATCAGAAGATTGTGCAATAAGACGAACCTCTTCAAACGTGAGTGATTTTCCTGTAGGATTGTTCGGTGTGGAGATGACAATAAAATCAACAGCTTCATCATGTGCAGTACGCAGAATTGCCTCCAGATCAAAATCAAGATCAGGAAGCATGGGAACCGTGACAATCTGCGACTGAAGAAGTAGCGCAATTTTTTCGTACAGCGAAAATGAAGGGTCAGGAATCAGCACCTTCCTGCCAGGTCCAAGACAGGCAAGAAATATGGTGTAGAGCATTTCGTTCGATCCGTTGCTCATCATTACGGAATCAGGCGAAATGCCAAGAAAATCCGCATAAACCTGCATTCCCCTGTAGGGAAGAATATCCGGATACCGATTCCAGGGTTCCTTGATAAACTCTCCTGTAATCTCCTCCTTGAGCCACATCGGCACATCAAAAGGACTTTCGTTCTGGTTCAGCTTTATCTCAGCCTGCTGTCCCCCCTCAACCCGATAGGTCGCAATATTCTGTAATGCCGGATTAAGAAGGTACTGTATATCTCTCTTCATATTACCACTGTATGTTGTTGTTCGAAAACGGCCAAACCGACAGAGCAAACCCATTAATGCCGAAAGCCACCTTATTATCCTTAAAAAACATCTTTTTCAAACAATTCTTGAAATAAATCTGGATAATCCTCATTTTTTTTATAAATTAAAATAGGACAAATTAAATCCAATTATAATGGGGTCAGACATGAAAAAGATGAAAAAGAGTGCTCTTGATCTTCTCGATAATATATACTCTCTTGCATACTGGATGACGGGAAGCGAGGATGTATCAAGCGACCTGGTTTACTGTACTTACCTCTCTGCAAGTATGGAAAGCGAGGAAAGAGTTTTGCTCAAAAGCTTCCGTGAATGTTACGTAAACCGCTTTGGTCAATACACTGATTTCTGTACAGGTGAAAAGAGCGACCAGTGCCATCTGCAACCTCTCGATTCATTGATTCCTTGGGCAGCAGATATGAAACTCTCCGTTCTGTTGAGCGAAATATCTGGTCTGAAACATCTTCAGATAGCAGAGATTGTTGGAAAGCCAGTTGAAACCGTAAGACTGTGGCTGTTATGGGGAAGGAAAATCTTGTCTCTGGCAAATCAAAATCCAGTGGTTTTAGGGCACCTAAAGGCAAGTTAACGACAGGATACAGTACTAATAATAAGATTTTACAAAGTTGTCGTACTGAATCGGGAGATACCATTCAGCACGACAACTTCCTCCACATGACACCCAGCAATCATACCTCCAAGGCACAAACTCAATCCAGATCGATTTCATGAAAGAAATTGCATGGAGAGATGTATTCGTTATACTCAGGGGGGTTTTTTTATTTATTTTTCAGCAAGTTCAGTTGCTCCATGCAAAACTCATGGCTCAGCGAGGAGATCATGACCGGAATGAAGCAATAACTTGACCTGATTATTTTGGTACGAACTGAAAAAGCAATGATTTTCAGAAAGAAGATCTAACCTTCATGCAGAACAATAAGATAACTGAGGCCTGAATGACTGTAGAACCTTACCAGAGAGCCACTCCTGCGTGGTTTGAATCTTTTCCCGAATCTGTGCTTATCATTGATACTGAGGGTACCATTCTTGACGCCAACGAAACCTTTGCTTCCCGCTTTCAAAAAAGAGTGCACGAGTGCATCGGCACCAATATGTACAGCTTGCTGGCTCCTGAACTTGCATCACGAAGAAAAGAAAAAGCCGACGAGGCCATCTGCACAGCCAGGCAAATATCCTGGGAGGATGAACGAAACAACCGAATCCTGCGCAACACCATCTATCCAACCCTTTCATCAGAAGGACAAGTCACTCAACTGTTAATTATTATCCAGGATGTGACTGAGCTGAAGTTAAGAGAGCTGAGTCTGAAAAATGAGCAGACCTTCAGTAAAACCATTATCGACACCATTCCAGGCACCTTTTACATTCTGGATGCCAACGGACAATATGTAGGATGGAATTCGTATCAGCGTGAACAAATTGCCGGAAAAACTGAACAAGAGATGGGGAGTTTTCATGCCATTGAGACCATTCATCCCGACGATCAGCATGTTGTCGCAGAAAGCATGCGGGACATTCTCACCCTTGGTACTGAAGTAACCGGGGAAGGACGGGTACTCTTGCGGGGAGGGCCGGAGTATCGCTGGCTCATCATGACCGGAAAGCGCTTCATCATCGATGATAAGCCATTCATTGTCGGAATGGGTATTGACATTACCGAACGCAAACAAACAGAAAAAGCGTTACAGGAAAACGAGGAACGATTCCGGAAGCTTTTTGAAAGCCATTCAGCCATTCAGCTTATTCTGGATCCTGATAACGGCAATATCGTTGATGCCAATCAAGCGGCTGAGGACTTTTATGGCTGGTCAATTGAAGAACTCAAAAAGATGCATCTCCATGATATCAATGCTCTCCCTGCCGATGAGGTAAACAAGATCATGAAAAAATGGCTGGCATCAAAACAACTCAATTTTTCATTTCGTCACCTCAGAGCGAACGGTTCCATCCGTGATGTAGAGATATTCGCCAATAAAATCGAGATAACGGGCAAAGCTTTTATCTACTGTATTATTCACGATATCAATCAACGCAAGCACTTTGAAGCCCTCTCGGCATTTCGCCTGCACCTGATCGAAATGGCTGAGACCCAATCTGTGGAAACATTACTTCTGACTGCCATCAACGAAGCTGAACGACAGACAAACAGTGCCTTGGGGTTTTGTCACTTTATCGAAAATATTACCCCATCCCGCACGATACAGGTCATGTCGTCCAACATGCAAAAAAATAAACACATTGTCAGCGAGGTTGGCCAATCACATCATCCTTCAGTGAATAATGCCGAGTTCTGGGCTGATATCATGCGGGAAAAAAAAGCTGTAATTAACAATAGTTACGATCGCAATAAATATCAGGATAATCTTCCGCAATCCCACCCTGTTATCAGACGAACGCTGGTTGTTCCCATGCTGCAAGGAGATCGGATCATTGCCATTTTGGTAGTTGTCAATAAACCATCCGATTATGATGACGATGATATCCGTTGGGTCACCATGCTTGCAAGCATCGCATGGGACATCGTTGCCAAAAAGCTTGTCGACGAGGAGCGGGAAAAATTGCAATGCCAGCTTCAGCAATTCCAAAAAATGGAGGTGGTGGGACAGCTTGCCGGAGGTATTGCCCACGATTTCAACAACATGATGGCTGTGATTCTTGGACATACCGAAATGACCATGGAACTTCTTGAACCCGCCTTGCCGATTTATGCCAATCTGGAGATCATCCACAAAGCGGCCTCACACTCTGCCGATCTGACCCATCAACTTCTCGCATTTGCCCGAAAGCAAACCGTGATGTCAAAAATTCTCAAAATAAACAGTGTCGTCGAGGAGATGCTGCCAATGTTAAGGCGCTTGATCGGCGAGAATATTTCGCTGGTCTGGATACCCGAAAAAAGGCCCATTAAAGTCAAGATCGATCCCGCACAAATCGACCAGATTCTTGCCAACCTCTGCATCAATGCACGCCATGCCATCGCTGGTTCAGGCAAAATCACCATTGAAACCTCTCTGGTAACCATTGACCAAACTGATGGTACTACCATTCCTCCTTACCTTGCACCCGGTGACTATGTAACGCTTGCCGTCAGCGATAATGGCTCCGGTATTGAAAAAAAGGATCTGCCCCATATTTTCGAACCATTCTTTACCACAAAAGAGGTGGGAAAAGGCACCGGAATGGGACTTTCTACAGTATATGGCATTGTAAAACAGAACAACGGTTCTATCGAATGTGAAAGCAATCCAGGTAAGGGAACATGCTTCAGAATCTCTTTTCCCCTCTTTAATGACTCTGCTGATCCCGTTGAAAGTGAACAACAGGCTGAACCGGAAAAAAAGAGAGGCACAGAAACAATACTCATAGTCGAAGATGAGCCTGATATACTGAAACTCTGCAAGCTCATGCTTGAAAGCAGGGGATACAAGGTACTCCCAACCACGACCCCCAGTGATGCAATCAAGATGATAAAGCAATATAAAGGCAACATAAACCTGCTTCTGACCGATGTGATTATGCCTGAAATGAACGGCAATGAACTCTCCAGAAAACTGCAGTCAATCAGACCAGATCTGAAAACACTCTTTATGTCAGGGTATGCAACAGACATTGTTTCTAATCACAAAATGATCGATACCGGGACACATTTCATTCAAAAACCATTTTCTTTAAATGCGCTCATAAAAGCGGTACGTGAGTCACTGAACCATTAACTTTAAGATTATCTTTTGTTTTTGTATTTGTACCCACCTCTTTATATTCGATGCTACCGCATCAAATCTATATTTTATTTTCCATGATTGTTATCACTGGCGGCGCAGGATTTATTGGAAGCGCCATGCTTTGGGAGCTCAACAGAAGAGGTGAAGAGAATGTCATCATTGTCGATGATCTTGGGTTCACAACCACAGAAAAATGGCGCAATCTTTCCGGACTTCATTTTGCCGATTTTATTCCCATAGAGCTTTTTCCCGGCCTGCTCGAAAGAAATGCACTCGAAGGGATCTCGGCTATCATCCATATGGGCGCGAATAGTTCGACAACAGAAACCGATGCCGACCATCTTCTTGCCAACAATTTCGGCTACTCAAAAAAAATTGCTTCGTTCTGCATGCAGCATGAAGTACGACTTATCTATGCATCAAGCGCAGCAACCTATGGTGACGGATCGAACGGATACAGTGATGCCATTGAAGGGATGGCTGCACTCCGACCACTGAATATGTATGGATACTCCAAACAGCTCTTTGACCACTGGGCAGTGAAGCACCATATCCTCAATCATGCCGCTGGTCTGAAATTCTTCAATGTCTACGGCCCAAACGAATATCACAAGGGAGATATGAGCAGTGTCGTCTATAAGGCGTTTCATCAGATAGGCGAACATGGGGTATTGAATCTCTTTCAATCGCACAGGCCAGACTACCGTGATGGTGAACAATCAAGGGATTTCGTCTACATCAAAGATTGTACCCGAATTATGGCATGGATGCTTGAAACCCCTTCAGCAACCGGACTCTTCAATATCGGCTGCGGAACACCAAGAAGCTTCAATGACCTTGCGGCTGCAACGTTCTCCGCGCTTGATCGTCAAATCCTCATCAACTACACACCCATGCCGGAGAGCCTTCGTGATAAATATCAGTACTACACCTGCGCGGATATCACTCGGCTGCGAGAGGCAGGATTCAGCGAAACGCTCACCTCAATCGAGGATGGTATTAGAGAATATGTGCAACACTACCTCGCATCTGCCAATCCATATTTTGACTACACAAAGCCCACTTCCAATGCATAACCCCCTGTTATTTTGACCATAGAAAAAACCATTGAAATTCAGGGCATTGAACCGCTCATTCTTTTTGGACCCTACGATTCCCTCCTGAAAAAAATTCGTAATGAGTTTTCCGATATACAGATCACTGCACGGGGAACACAGATTACTCTTCGAGGAAGAGACGAAGAGGTTGCCCTGCTGGAACGGATTTTCAGTGAGATGATTTTGCTCGCCAATAAACATGGCGAAGTGCTCGACACTGATCTGAACGCACTGATCAATCTTGCGCTCTCACCTGCTCATACCCTGAAAGCAGCTCATCATGGCGATGAAGATATTATCATCACAACAACAGATTCTACCGTCAGGGCAAAAACAGATGGCCAGCGGCGAATGGTGGCTGAGGCAAAAAACAACGACATTCTTTTTGCCATCGGCCCTGCAGGTACAGGAAAAACCTACACTGCAGTTGCCATTGCTGTCGCTGCATGGAAAGCCAAAAGAGTCAAACGCATTGTGCTTGCACGACCGGCCGTAGAGGCCGGTGAAAGCCTTGGGTTTCTACCCGGCGACCTGGCTCAGAAAATAGACCCCTACCTTCGCCCCCTCTATGATGCTCTTCAGGAGATGCTCACTGCCGAAAAGCTGAAACTTCTCATAGAACAGCGCGTTATCGAGATTGTTCCACTCGCCTATATGCGAGGAAGAACAATGAGCAACGCTTTCATCATTCTCGATGAAGCTCAAAATGCATCAAATACACAGATGAAAATGTGTCTCACAAGACTTGGGCTGAATTCAAAGGCGATCATTACCGGTGATGTCACCCAGATCGACCTGCCAAAGGAGATAAATTCAGGGCTCATCAGTTCACCCGAAATCCTGAACAATATCAAGGGAATCAGCTTTGTCTATCTGGATAAGAGTGATGTTGTCCGCCACAAGCTCGTGCGCGATATCATCAATGCCTACGAAATCCACGAACAAAAAAAGCCCTGACAGACACAACAGCAGAACTTTATTTTCACTTCTCAGGTTAACAGGTTAAACTATTGCGTGAAAACAGATGAAATCATCAATTATGGCAACAAAGAAAAACAATCTTCCATAAATCCTGAATGAGAGAACCATGGCACATCGAATTACTGATACCTGCACCTATTGCGGAGCATGCGAGCCGGAATGTCCGGTAAACGCCATTACCCCCGGCGAAGACATCTATGTCGTTGATGAAGCAGTGTGTACAGATTGCAAAGGCTATTATGATGAAGCTGCATGTGTTGCGGTCTGCCCGGTTGATGGCTGCATCATCATGGTCTGATTATTGTGCCGCACAAATAACCTTAAGTGATGCTCCATTTTTTTTTGAGCTAAAAAAAAATCTTATATTGA
Organism: Pelodictyon phaeoclathratiforme BU-1; assembly: GCF_000020645.1. Lineage (GTDB taxonomy): Bacteria > Bacteroidota > Chlorobiia > Chlorobiales > Chlorobiaceae > Chlorobium > Chlorobium phaeoclathratiforme. The sequence goes on along the minus strand of NC_011060.1, from coordinate 1,200,487 downwards.
ACGAAATTATCCAGAATCGTTCTTTCCTTTTTTTTTACAACCATTTAAGTTAGGAAATCACTATGGCACTTTACATTACTGAAGAATGCACTTACTGCGGAGCCTGTGAACCAGAATGCCCGGTCAACGCAATTGTTGCTGGCGACGATATCTACTCTATCGACGCAAGTACCTGTACCGAATGCGCAGGATACGCTGACTCCCCAGCCTGCTCTGCTGTCTGCCCGGCAGAATGCATCGTTCAGGGATAAGCAATAAGAATAAGAACGCCATAAAGAAGCGGAGAACGGGAAAACATCCGCTTCTTTATCGGTTTTATATCGGCACCTTCGGTTTTACACCGACACCTCGTAATCAGCAATCCTGCGTTCTATACTGACACTGCCGATAAAGGGCTTTATTGCTTCATGTTCCGGATTTATCTGATAGGCTTCGAGGGCTTCACGGTCAACAAATTCACTGTACAGCACAATATCGCAAGAGCTATCGCTCCGACTGAAATCGACTCCCACCTCAAGAGCCATCATCCCGGGAATCCTTCCCCTTAATGCGGTAAGTTTCTCCCTGACAAGATGAGCATTGGTTTGCCTATCATGACCCTGCTCAAACTCCTTAAGCCGCCACATAACGATATGCTTGATCATTTTTTTCTCTGTCTGGTATGGTTGCATTACTGTTCAAGAACTCGCATCATCATGAGCGACATGACACCCAACCACCGATGCATAGGAACGCGCCACTCTCTTTCTGTTTTTTTTGAGCGATTTTGCTGAAACAACCCCTCGATTTTTCAGCTTATGACCTTGTTTCGCCCCATTCGTCACCTTTTTTTTCATCTGATATCTGGACTTCGACATACTATACACTCCTTGACCAACCCTTGATACACCGGAATTTCTCCGATTCGATTGACGCAGCCAGTCAGCATTCGGTCGGTTGATTGCAAAAACCGAGTCAAAAATATCAGCGGCAATAGTCCATCGATCTGTTTTCGCATTCAGCATCACCAGAAGAATATCACGGTTATCCTTGATCGCTCTGGCAATCAGGCACCTTCCAGCCGTCGAAGTATAACCAGTTTTAATACCAACAGCATAAGGATATTTATCAAGAAGCTTGTTATGGGTTTTCAGGGAATAAACCTTGCGCGTTGTCTGCTCCGTAAAAACAACCTGTTCAAGCCGGGCGATCTGGTTAAAAACAGGATTTTTAACTGCATATTCCGTAAGATGTAAAAGATCCTCTGCCGTAGAACTATTGCCAGCGTAGAGAGCTTTATCAAAACCGGCAGGGTTGGTGAACCTGGAATTTCTCATTCCAATCCGTTGTGCCCTGTAGTTCATTGCCGCTACAAATGATTCAACATCGCCGGAAAGATGTATGGCTATGGCAAATGCAGCATCATTGCTTGAGTTGACCATCGCCGCCTTGACCAGATCGATAAGCCTGATTTTCTCACCCGGTTTAAACCCCGCTTTTGAGGGTTCAACAAGGGTCGACTCTTTGGTAATCAGCACATCCTCTTCCAGTCGACCACTTTCAATTGCCATGATACAAGTCAGTATCTTGGTAAGACTTGCCGGGGAAACGGATTTCTCTATATCCTTTGCCATCAGGAATTTAGACCCACCTCGCTCCTTTACGATATATGAGTTTATTGGAAACGGTGAGCGCAACGAATCATCACCTGTTTGTGCAAGCAAAAAAAGAGGAGTGATCGTAACGGCTATGACAAAAAAAACAACGAAACACGTTATCTGTCGGAATAGTGACAGGGGAGGCTTCCTGTAGATACAGAAGGCCCGTTTCCGTGAACGGAAAATCGCAGATATCAGGATCTGGTCTGGCATTGGTCTGGTAGAGTGTTCTTTTGGTTTCAAGCGAGGGTAAAACAAACATCGCTTCATTGTACATATTTCCATCATAAATAACGAATTCCTGCAAGACAAAAGATATTGCTTTATCGTTCCGAAACTGCCAGCTTAATGGCAAGAGCAATAAATACGAAAGCGGCTACCCTGTTAACTGTTTTTTGAGCAGAAACTGCATTGCGAAACTTGTCGCCGAACCCACCGGCAAAAAAGCTGATAACACCGAAAACAAGGATAGTTGCCATAATAAAAACAGCTCCAAGCTGGAAAAACTGCCCCCTCATGGAGCCATAACGTGGATCGGCAAACTGTGGCAAAAACGCCATAAAAAAGAGCGATACCTTGGGATTGCTCAAGTTCATGACAATCCCCCGGCGATAGAGCGCCCCCATTGAGTAAGCCTGAACCGGCTCCCCCTGCCCGGTTAACGCCGCTGCCCTGAGTGCCTGCCATGCAAGATAAAGCAGATATGCCGCACCCACACCTTTCAGAATGGTGAATGCGAGCGCCGACGAATGCACGATGGCCGCAAGACCAAAAGCAACAGCAACCGTATGTCCAATCAGCCCTGTTGCAAGACCGAGTGTTACAAAAAGCCCGGCTCTACGCCCATTCTGGGCCGACTGCGCCAAAACAAAAAGGTTGTCGGGGCCGGGAGAGAGCGCAAGAATTACTGACGTCGTAAAAAACGCAAGCAGCACGTTACTATCGATCATGAAACACGTTCATTTTCACGGTTGGTAATGAGTACTTCCCTTTCTCATGCCGGTTTGGAAGCCTGCCTTGACTGGGATGACAGTTTTCCTCCGTAGTGACCGAGCAGCGTCACAACAGGCAACATGGAAAAAAGAAGCGCAAGATAGAGCCAGTGTTCAATACCCTGACCGGTCATCACCTCGGGAATGGTAAGCCTGATAGCAACAGCAGATGCACACAAAAGAAAAAGCAGAGCGGATAACCTTATTTTTTTGATAAACACAGGCGCTTTCGCCCCCCGATATTTCTTCTTCCAGTCATGAACGCCTGAAAAAAAAGATACCGGAACAGCCATCAGAACAATGACAATAAGATGTTCGACGGTATGCTCGAAATAGATACTCCCGGTTGAAAGGGTCAACAACAGATAAAGCACCGCAACAGGAATCAGCCCATTACTGAAATGGGCTGCAATGGCATGAAACAGAAAGGTTTTCTTCATCTCCTCAAGCAAACTGCGACCAGCCATAACACACCTCTCCTCTTTAGCACAATGAGTTGAAAACAGGAACAGATTTTTGCAACCATGAATAACAACGTAAGTTCCTCTCTGTTTTGTCAGTTTAAAAAAAATCTTCATGATATTTCAGGATATTGCACACAGAAGAGTGCTCTTTTGCAACAGATGATTCCTTTCTTCCGTTTAACCTGTTATTTTCACTCTGTCAGCATTTCTCAAACCTAAGTCTGTACGTGTGAGTGATTTTCGTGCCAAAAAGAGTTCAGAGCCTCAGTTGCCTGATCGGAGCGAGTTCAAAACGCCCTTGAGTGTCCGTAAACTGGTTGATGCCCGGCCAATGCCCGCTGAGAACATCTCAAAACTTGCACTGATCATTCGATTCCTTAAACCGGTCACATGGATTCCTGTCATGTGGAGCTTTCTCTGCGGAGCCGTAGCAAGCGGAGCCTTTGGATGGAAGGAGGTGATCAGCATAAAGTTTCTCCTCGCCATGCTGCTGACCGGTCCTCTGGCAAGTGGAACCTGTCAGATGCTGAATGACTATTTTGACCGTGATCTTGATGAAATCAACGAACCAAACCGCCCTATACCCGGCGGCGCCATCTCACTCAGAAATGCCACCATCCTGATTGCCCTATGGTCGGTCTTTTCGGTTATCACAGGTTATCTGATCCATCCGCTCATCGGTTTTTACGTCGTCATCGGCATTATTAATGCGCATCTCTACAGCGCAAACCCCATCAAACTCAAAAAAAGGCTCTGGGCAGGCAATATCATTGTTGCCGTCTCCTACCTTATCATACCCTGGATAGCCGGAGAGATCGCCTACAACCCCTCCTTTACCCTCTCATCGCTTCAGCCATCGTTGATCGTTGCCGGACTTTTCACCCTCTCAAGCACCGGCACCATGACCATCAACGACTTCAAATCAATTGAGGGTGACAGGATGGTAGGCATCAGAACGCTCCCCGTTGTCTTCGGAGAAACCCATGCTGCACTGATTGCCGCAGTGCTCATCAATGCCGGCCAGCTCCTTGCATCAGGCTATATGTTCCTGATTGGTCAAACTACCTGCGGAATCATTGTCGGCGCACTCGTCGTCCCGCAATTCTACCTGCAGTTTGCTCTCGTAAAATCACCAGCAACAATGGATGTACGCTATAATGCCATTGCGCAGAACTTTCTGGTCGCCGGTATGCTGGTCTGCGCCTTTGCCATCAGAGCTGCAAGACCATGAAAGGCATCTCCAGACCCGACATTTCGATTATCATGCCCACCTTCAACCGGGCAAATCATCTTGAATGTGCTATACACAGCGTTCTTGCCCAATCCTTCAGTAACTGGGAACTGATTATTGTCGATGACGGCAGCAATGACAACACCTTCGAAAAGCTTGACCCATTCATTCTCAAATTTCCCAATATCCGGTACATGAAACAGAGCAACCGGAAAGCTGCACTCGCTCGAAACACAGGAATTCAGGCCTCTTTCGGCCGCTACATCACCTTTCTTGACAGTGACGACCACTATCTGAAAAACCATCTCGAAACGCGGATCACCCTCATCGAAGAGATGCAGGATGTTTCCATGCTCTCGGGAGGATTTCTCTGCGATGAAACCATCACGGTCAAAGACTGTTATCATCCTGACTCTCTTGTCGGTATCAGGGAGTGCATCCTTTGTGGTACCCTCTTCGGAAAAAGAGAGCTCTTTTTTGCGCTCGACGGATTCAGCGACATGGAGTACGCTGAAGATACCGATCTATGGGAAAGAGCTTCCAGGCTCTTTTCTTTAAAAAAGATAGAAGAGCCGAAAACCTATGTCTACCAACGAGCCAGCGACAGTATCACCCTTAACCGTTAACTACACCATGATCTCATCTGTAACCGTCTACTGCAGTTCAAGCAACCTCGCCCCTCGCGACTATTTTACCGCTGCCTCAGACCTTGGCCGTGCATTTGCCAAACGGGGTATCGGCCTTGTATTCGGGGGTGGACGGGTCGGACTGATGGGTTGCATCGCCGATGCCGTAATGGAGGGGGGTGGAACGGTCAAAGGGATCATTCCCCGCTTTCTTGAAGAACGGGAGGTTGCCCATTACGGCCTCACCGAACTGCATGTGGTTGAAACCATGCACGAGCGGAAAATGAAACTCGCCGAATGGGGAGATGCCTACCTTGTTCTGCCCGGCGGATTCGGCACTCTCGACGAGCTGGTTGAGGTGATCACCTGGAAACATCTTGGCCACCATAACAAACCCATCATCCTGCTGAACCTCAATGGCTTCTGGAATCCGCTGCTGCTCTTTTTCGACCGTATTGCCGCCGAGCATATGGTCAGTGAAGAACATGGCAGCTACTACTCAGTCTGCAACACCATTCTGGAGGTGCTTGAGTTGCTGCAAGAGCAGGCGTAAGGGAGAGTTCAGTATGCAACATAATATTTCTTCAACGTAACAGATGGTAAATATACTGATAACATGATTACGAGATCGACCGGATCAACCGGATCAACCCGCAATCACCTCCCTGATTCAAATAAAACTTTTTATAATAAATCACTGTTAAATTGAGATATACCGGAACGTGCAGGAGGGGTATCTGTTCTTAATCGAAATCTTGTTGTGACCTTGTTTGTGTTATCTGGTGAAAATTATAACCGTCTAACTTTAAAGGAGTTTTGCCATGTCGGATCTTTATGATGAACAGCCCTTTTATTCTGAGCTCAATATGCCATTGCTTGGAGATGATTTCCCTGAGCTACATGTCCAAACCACTCACGGGCCGATGAACATACCAGCAGATCTGGAAGGATCGTGGTTTGTTCTCTTCAGCCACCCGGCTGACTTTACCCCTGTCTGCACAACAGAGTTTCTTGGTTTTCAGGAGAGAATGGCTGATTTTGAAAAGCTTGGATGCAAACTTATTGGCATGTCGATAGACCAGATTTTTTCACACATCAAGTGGATAGAGTGGATCAAGGATAACATGAATATCGAGATCACCTTTCCGATTGTAGCTGCCAACGACAAAATTGCTATGCAACTCGGCATGTTGCACCCTGGAAAAGGATCCAATACCGTTCGTGCAGTCTTTATTGGGGATCCAAAAGGCAAGGTGCGGCTCATCCTCTATTACCCGCAAGAAATAGGTCGCAACATCGATGAAGTGGTTCGCGCCGTCAAAGCACTGCAGATTGCCGACAACAAAAAAGTTGCCATTCCGGCAAACTGGCCAACCAACTCATTGCTGAAAGATCAGGTGATCATTCCGCCCGCCAACAACATTGAAGACGCAAAGAAACGCACTGGAATGAAGAATTGCTACGACTGGTGGTTCTGCTACAAGCCACTGGAAGAGTGAGCTTTTTCGACAACTATAAAAAAAAGCAGGGCTCGAGATAACTTTTAGCCCTGCTTTTTTTATTACTCAAAATGGTTATACCCGCCTTCATCCCTGCCAGCAGCACTATGATTGACCGTTTTTACTCTTGACCAAACCACTTTTATACACTGCCACTTCGCAACTAAAAGCGCTTCTGATAGATATGACAGTAGGGCTCATGACCATTTTTTTCATAATAATCCTGATGATACTCCTCGGCAGGCCAGAATGTTCCTGCCTTTTCAACCGTTGTCACAACCTTGTATCCTTTGGCCCTCAGCTCACCAATAAGCTTTTCAGTCACTTTTTTCTGCTCCTCATCGGTATAAAAAACGGCTGACCGATACTGCGTACCCCGGTCAGGGCCCTGCCGGTTCAGTTCGGTCGGATCGTGAATCTCAAAAAAGAGTTTTGCGAGCGTTTCATAGCTGACCAGGGCCGGATCATATGCTATCTCCACAGCTTCGGCATGTCCCGTTCTACCGGTACAGACCTGTTTATAGGAGGGGTTATCAATCAGACCGCCGGTATAGCCTGATTTGGCGGAAAGAACCCCTTTCAGCTTATTGAAATGGTACTCAACACCCCAGAAACATCCTCCCGCAAAGATCGCCTTTTGTGTTACCGACGCAGCTTTTGCTTCCGGCAGAAAGCCGAGGGATATGGAATTAACGCAGTGACGAACATTTTTTGCCGTTATCTCCTCCCCGAAAAAAACATGACCAAGATGAGCCCCGCAGTTGGCACAAACTATTTCCGTGCGACGCCCGTCCGCATCAGGAAGCTGTTTGACTGCACCTTCAAGAGCATCATCAAAGCTCGGCCAACCGGTGCCCGATTCAAACTTGTCCGTAGAGCGAAATAATGGCGCGTCACAGCGCCTGCAGAGATAAGTGCCCCTCTCCTTGCTCTCGGAGTACTTTCCCGTAAATGCTCTTTCCGTTCCCTTATAAACAATCACCCTCTCCTCTTCGGGCGTCAACTCATTAAAATGCATACCTTTCTCCAGTTGAACAGTTGAACGAGGCTCCTCCGGCAAAGGCGACAGACCATTATTGCCTGCACATCCACAAAAAAGAAGAAGAGCAGGCAAAAGAAAAGCCGCAACGGCTATCCCCTTCCCCCTCAAAGCGCTTTTCATTATCCTGACAAGCATCATTAACCATTGTTAATTATTGTAACTCAACCTTTATAGAACAGGCTGAGTTCACAGATGGTTTCAATTCTCAAGAACTTTCAACCATCCATTGATGGTTATCTATCGATATATTGTTCACCATGCTACCAACACCCGACCAATGACCTCACCAGAAAACAAGCCAAACAGCCTGATAGCAGAAAAAAGTCCCTACCTCCTGCAACACGCACTGAACCCCGTTGCGTGGCTTGCATGGGGGGAGGAGGCTTTTAAAAAAGCAAGAGGGGAAAACAAGCCCATCTTCCTGTCGGTGGGCTATTCCACCTGCCACTGGTGCCATGTCATGGAAGATGAATCATTTGAAAACCCTGAAATTGCC